>JAMFSY010000009.1 GCA_026225555.1 Methylacidiphilales bacterium | reverse complement strand
TCCTTGACCGTGAGGAAGGAAACGACAAAGGGGCAGAAAGTGCGGGCAACGCGAATGACCTTGGCTTCTTCCAGGTCGTCCTGCAGGTCGCCGTAAAGGAATATCTTTTCCGGGATCGTGGTGTCTTTGGTGGTGGTGGTGGTTTCGGTCGTGTTCTGCTGTGGCTTGGGTTCGAGGGGACCCGCGCCGGCGGGACCGGACTGATTGGGATCAGGCGGGGGCTGGAAACCTGAACCGCGAACCGTTCCTCCCTGAGGCGTGGTGACGACGGTCGGCTCAACGTAGTCGCCGGTCGATTTCGTGTAGGTGCTGGTCGTGACCACCGTCGGCGCCGGGAATTTGACCCGGATGGTCAGCCCCTTCACATTCGCGATCCGCTGAATGTTGTTAATGATGATCGACTCTTCCTCGGTGAATTCGCTCTGCTCTGCTTCCTGTCCCAGCTGAGCCTTGACGACCACATAGTCGGTGTATTGCTTGACGATGCGCACCGCATCATCGAGTTCCTCCTGCGTCGGCACCGAGCCACCAATGATCGCCTGGTCCTTGTCGAAGGTGATGGTCAGGTTCCGATAGCCTTTGGCGGAAAAGGCGTTCTGGATTTCGAGAACGTCCGCACCCCGGTTTTCAAAGGTGGAGATGAAGTAGCGGAAGATCTCGCCCTTGCTATAGACGGTCAACGTCGTCTTGCCCGCCACGTCGGCCTCGACCAGGAGAACGCGATCACTCGTATCGGGTTGAACCACCCGGACGATTCCCTGCTGCGAGATGCTGGTGTCGTCGATCGGATTGGCAAAGGTCAGCCGCTTGGACTCGTTTAGATTGATATAAAGCCGTGTGGGCGCCGGACTGACCGCAAGGTCGTAGAGCAGCGTCCGCCCGGCGCTTTTGACCGTGAGCGTGGCGGCACCGCCAGCCAATCCGGTCAGGGAAAGCTGGTTCGGCGAACCTTCAACCTTGTCGACCTTGACGATATTATCAGGCGTAATCGAGAAATCGTCGATGGGCCGATCGATGGAAAGCAGCTTCGACTCGCCGAAGAAGACGTCCAGGTTCTCGGCCACCGGCGTTTGCGCCCGCCCAAGACCAAGGCCGAGTGCGAGCACCAGGCCAAGCACGGCCAGATTACGGACTGGGAGGAGTAGGTGTGGTAGTTTCATTCGTGGTTCCCTGGGCGGAATTCGCCTTTTCTTTCGCTTCGATTTCTGCCGCAAGATCTTTAACCCGCTGGACCGACTTATCCACGGTCCGCTGCACCTTACTCATGTTATTTAGGTCGTAATCAGCGATGGCGAAAGGCTTGACCTTGATTTCGCTATCGTCCTTCCGCGCGCGGAGGATCATGCTGAATTGCGCATTCTTGGCCTGAGAGAGATAAATCAAGGCCTGTGCCTGTTCTGGCGTGACTTCAAATGTAATAGAAATCGGGCCACCGGGAGCAGGAGCCGGATTAACTCCGTCCGTCTTCTCTGTCTTGATCTGCGGCCCCGGAACGTAAAGCACGTTCAGGTTCTGCATGATCGTCTGAATATTGATCTCGTACTTCCCGTCTTGCGAACTGACGGTGTAAAGTAGATCAACCCGATCGCCATCTACCACGAAGCCGCCGGTATCGTTAACTTGCGCGTTAAAGATCGGCAACGCCACCGCCCGCATACCGGGCGAAATCCGCTGGGACATGTAGGGCAGGCTCTTACCGATATTGCGCGGCGTGAGCGGATCGCCCTTTTCGATTTTGCGAATGGCAAACCAACCGACGATGTCGCTCGAGTCAGTATAGGCGTCGGGAAGAATGTCTGTCGGGGTCAGCTTCTTTTCAAAGAAAGCGGCGCTGATCCGCGCCCCCGGCTCGACGGGCTGAGTCGCATAGAGAACCGGACGAAGATTCGTCGGGGTCTCCTGCACGGTTACCTGCTTGGCCTTGGCATCGGCAAGCGCCTGCGCGGCGGCAGCATTGGCTGCAGCGACGGCGTCATCCTTTTCCTTCTGCTGTTCGCGGGTATAAGCAAGTAATGCAAAGACGCCGATGAAGAATATGATGCCGGCGGCAATAAAAGCCCAAGGTGGTGATTTCTTTTTCACAAGTTAATTTCGGGGCCTTAACAGTTATTTTCACGCATTCTTGTATAAAAAGAAAGTTGAAGTCAAATGTTTTCGGATTATTTCTCGCGCTGCATCATTCCATCTCCGTGTGAAGACGCAGGATACGTATTCGTCCGAAAAATTGGTGCGACTCTAGCTTCTGGCTTTAGCAGCCCGTATTCCAGTCTGGAGTGAACAGCGAAGTTTCAGCGTAATTACTCGTCTAAATCGTTTTAGACCAACCGATTTAAACATTAACGCCCCTCTCGCATCGACAGAAATACGGACGACGTTGTCTTAGATTCCGACGAGCAGTGATCGGAATAAATACAAGTTCGGGGCGAGGACTTGGATGGACTAAGCAGGCTAGTCGAGACGCCCAGCGCATCGACTACCCTTTCCTAGTCCCGACCCTGAACTCGGCCCACTACTCGTTGATCGCGGCCATGGTTTCCGCCATGCCCTTTTCTTCGCGCTCGCGAGCGGCTTCAACGTCGTAGTTGAAATTATCCGGATGATCTGCGTTTAGTGGCGACATCGCCCGAAGCTGTTCGATCATGGGCGGAATCACCTGCAAGGCGTAGTCGATGTCCGCGTCGGTATTGTAATGGCTAAAAGAAAAGCGAACACAACTCCGCGCTCTCGCCGGGGTCATTCCCATTGCGCTCAGCACATGCGACGGATCGAGAGAACCGGTCGTGCAGGCGGAACCGGAAGAAGCGCAAATGCCCACGGCATCCAGCCTCATCAGCACCGCTTCGGCCTCGACGAAATCGAACGCGATGTTGGACGTGTTCGGCAGGCGTTGATCCCGTTTGCCATTGATATAAAGGTTGGGCAGGCGCTCCAGCAGGGTGTTTTCGAAGCGGTCGCGCAGGGCACGAATCCGGTTCTGCTCATCGCCCATGTTCGCCAACGCCAGTTCCGCCGCCCGGCCCAAGCCGACGATGGAAGCGACATTTTCGGTGCCGCCACGCTTGCCGCGTTCCTGGCCTCCGCCGATGACATAAGGGACAATTTTCGTGCGTTTCTTCACGTAGAGCACGCCCACGCCCTTGGGCGCGTGGAGCTTGTGACCGGACATGGAAAGGAAGTCGATGTCGCTCTTCTCCACATTCCTTAAATCAATTTTGCCAGGCGTCTGCACCGCGTCGGTATGGAAAAAGGGGCCCTTCCCCTTGTTGGCCGGATCGGCCTTTTCCAACTTCAAACGCTTGTTTTTGACGATCGTCGCAATCTCCTCGACCGGAAAAATCACCCCGGTCTCATTATTCGCCCACATGATCGAGACAATCGCCGTATCGTCGCGGATCGCGTTCTCCACGTCGGCCAACGAAAGCGTGCCATCGGCCGCGACCGGCAGGCGCGTGACGCCATAGCCATTCTTCTCGAGCCAGTCGGTCTGGTTCATGAGCGCCGAGTGCTCCACTTGCGTGGTCACAATATGCTTCTTCCCCGTGGTCTGCAGGGCGGACCAGATGGCGGCGTTGTCGCTTTCTGTGCCGCAACTGGTGAAAATAATCTCCTTTGCCGTGCAACCCAGCAGGCCGGCCACCTGTTTACGAGCCTCGATCAAATGGCCCTCGACGCGCTTGCCGAAGCTATAGGCGCTGGAAGGGTTGCCGTAATACTCAGTGAGGAATGGCACCATGGCCTCAAACACCTCCGGCGCGACGCGCGTGGTGGCATTGTTATCCAGGTAAACGATTTCTTTGCGGGGTGCGTGCATAATGAGGTTGCGGTAGAACAGTCTAAGCTACCCGGGACAGCGTGTCATGCAAGCCAGAAGAACGGAAGCGGCTTGGTAGGATTTCCCCATGATCTCGCTCTTGGTTGCTGAAAAAGGCGGTCATCCTAAGCTCGTCGCACACGCGTGCGTCAGGATCAGGTCGATTGCCTCTTACTTTCACCGAGGCAGAACTGATCCTGACGCACGCGTGTGCGACGAGCTCAGGATGACCGAAATTTTGAAAGTGAGCCTTTTTCACCGCCGCACCCTTTCAAATCAATGGCTTCCGCAAGTGCCCCAGGCCGAGCGCGATCACCAGGATGAGGTAGCTCGCCAGTAAACTTCCGGCCAGGGCCAGGGCGGAAAAGGCGGCGGCGAAAACCGTGATTCCCGCGACCAGGCCGCTGACGATCTGCATCCCGAGCAACGGGATCATCATGATCGGATCGGCCAGCAATTTGGGTCGCGCGCCCAGTTTCACCGGCGTCGCGAAGGTCTCGCCCACGAGGCTGGAAACGATTCCGAGCGGAATCCCGCCGAAGATCACAGCAGCCGCCTCAAGCGGATGGCCAAATAACAGCAGAGCCAGTCCCGTAATCAGCGTCAGACCGAGGGGCCAGATGCCGCCGCTCAGGATCTTTCCGAAGCGAAACAGCCGCAGATTGCGTGGCGCCATGTGTAGCAGGTCCTTGCATTCCTCCACCGTTCCGGCGGCAATGGTGAACATCCCGGAGAGAACGCCCGCCACAAAGATCACGAGGAACGCCACCGCTTTCGCGGGGTCGTCGCGGCCCAGCACAAAGGCGATGCCGACCGGCGTCAGCACCTGCGCGATGCACTGCACCATCATCATCGGCGTACGTACGATCAGGCGCAGATTCTTGCGCATCTCAAGCCCAAGCAGATTCGAGCGGAACGGCGCATCGGCGTGGCTCGACGCCCCTCCCCCCGCGTTCTCCGCGAGATTTTGCGTGCCCTCGACAAACGCCCGTTCGGTCAACCGCAGGGTGATCATCGCCAGCACGATCGCGAGGGCCAAAATGATGACGAGATCCAGCGCGCCGCCTGAAGCCGCGCGGGCCATGACCGCCAGCGGCGTCCCACTGAGCTGGATGAAATGGGCCTGCATGAGCGGCGACATATGGGCATCCGTCGCGCCGGCATTCATCTGCGCGATGGAAAGGCTGACCGATCCCGCAAAAAACGTGACGCCAAAAATCAGCACGAATGGAACCGCCTGCGAAAAAAGACGCGCGCGGCGCAGCCCGAACCAGCGGATCAGGCCGAAGGAAAAGAGCCCATCCACACAGGTCACCAGCACCGCGACGAGAAACCAGACGACGTAACCCCACAGCGCGCTGACCTGCCCCAGGACGAAAAGCTGTACATTGATCCACGGCACGACGATGAAGCCATCGACGAGGCACGATTGCAGCGCGTTGCCAAAAAGCCGCGCCGCCAAAATCGCCTTGGGCGATACCGGGGAACTCAACAACAGGCTGCTGTCGTCCTGCTCGTGCAGCACCACCAGGGCGCGCATGAGGCCGCCGCTCATCATCACGAAAAAGAGGAAGCTCCAGATCGCGGTGCTAACCCCGGCCAGAAGGCGTGGTGCATTCGCGCTTGGTGTATCCGTGGTATAACGCAGCAGCCCATAAGCGGCGAAATGCAGCGCGGCCAGAAAGAGCAACCCAAAGATCAGGCCGCCCCCCTGCAGCACCCGCGAGCGCCAGGTGCCGCCCGTGGCATGCTTGCGCATCCCCTGCTTAAGATCGTTCCAGATCAACGCGCCCGCCACGCGACCGGCATGGTTCCACGGCAAGGCTAAGTATGGAGACGTCGTCATCGTTCAACGTGTTCCCTGAGCCGCCCCGGTCCTTCGACGCGCTCGGGTGGACAGAGTTTTAGGCGGAACTTTCCTCCTGCTCCACCAATTGCAAAAAGATCTCCTCCAGCGATCCGCCCGCGCGGCCCGAACTAGACCGAAGTTCATCCATGGTCCCCTCCGCGATCAGCCGCCCGCCGCTCATAATGCCAATCCGTTCCGCCAGCCGCTCCGCCACTTCGAGAATGTGCGTGGTCAGAATCACCGAGCCGCCCTTCTTGAGAAAGCCGAGCAGGATATCCTTCACCAACCGCGCGGCGGAGGCGTCGAGACCGGTCAGCGGTTCATCGAGCAGGATCAGGCGCGGATCGTGAATCAGCGCGCTCGCCAGCGCGACCTTCTGCTTCATGCCCCGCGAGTAAGATTCGATCCATTCTTTGCGGCGGTCCCACAACCCGAGTTGCTCGAGCAGTTCCTGTGCGCGTCTGCGACCGGCAAGCGGATTCATGCCCCATAACGCGGAGACAAATTCGAGATGCTCCATCGGGTTGAGTTTGCCGTAGAGCACCGGATCATCGGGGATGTAGGCGAGCGGCTGCTTGGCGCGTTGCGGCTCGGCCACCGCGTCGATGCCGATCACACGAATCTGGCCCGCGTCGGGACGAATGAGACCGGAGATCATGCGGAGCGTCGTCGTCTTACCCGCTCCATTGACGCCGAGAAAGCCGTAGAGCATCCCCGCCGGAACGGAAAAGCTGAGCTGATCGACCGCGACTTTCGGCCCAAAGCGCTTGACCAGGCCGATGATTTCGCAGGCGTTCTCCATGGTGACAACAGGACAGGAAATCGCCCGCCTTGTCAAAGCTCGCGCGGAGGTCTTTTGCCCGAGGCAGCAACGGCGGCTACCTGGCCAGTTGCCTCGCGCTCGCGTCCTTGAATTGCCTCCAGTCGTGCAGGCTCGCCTTCAGCATTTTTTGCGCAGCCTTCTCCAGCCACTTGGACGTGAGCTTTCGCTCTTCCGCCAGGATTTTCCGGCGGCCCTTCGGTGTCCCCAGATGAATGTGCGCAGTCTCCCGCCCCATGCAGAAAAGCAGCGACGCGACATCCTTATGCTGCGTCAGTTCATCGAAATCGATCCGGCTGCAATCGGGAGCCAGCCGGCGCACCAGCCAACCACGCCGCACGCCATAATAAGGATCGGGGCAACGCACTGCCGCCTCTACCGTTTTCTCCAACCAGGGATTGCCCTTGCCCGCCGCGTCGCCCGCCGCCCACAAGCAGGCCGACGGCACCACCGCCTTTGCCTCGCGCGCGATCATTCCGCCCTGCCATGTGGCCAGCGCGAAATACCGTTCCCGGCCCAGGCTGCCCAGGCCCTTCGGCAGCTTGACCACCCGGTAATGCGGCTCGACCCCGCGGGGAAAACTCGCTTCAAAACCCTTCCGCACCGCCTTGGGCAGAGCGGTCTTGAGCACCGCCGTTTTCGCCTCCAGGCGCGACCAAAAAGCGGCGGGTTGCCGCAGTTCCTGCAAGGCCATTTCCCGCAGCTTGGGATGCTGTTCCATCAGCACAAACGGCTCCCCTTCCCGCTCCAGCGACTCCCGGTAACCTTCGACCAACTGACGATAAATCTCACCCTGCTTGAGCTGGAAACGAAGCGAGGATTCCGAGGCGAGCAGGGCACTGACCGCGACCCGCACCAGGTCGTTCGGGAACGCCATCGGGTGCGCCTCGTCGAAATCGTTCACACCCCAGACCAGCCGTCCCTCGGTGTCGCGCCAGGTGCCGAAATTTTCGAGATGGAGATCGCCCACCGAATAGACCTCAACCGCCCGCGCCAGCCGGGGACAGATCTCCGGCCAGAGCTGCGCCCAGCGATAAAACGTGGCCCGGAAAAAGAGAAACGGATCGGAGCGCATTTCTTCGTGTTTGTAATCGAGATCGGCCTCGACCACGTTGATGCGGCGCCGCAACCATCGTTCGAACCGGCGGGTCGCTTCGAGTATGTCCATTCGCGGAGCTTGGAAGGCCCCCCGTTGCTTGCCTAGAAAAACCTCGCAGGCAGACCATTCCTTCACCTTCCTCATTAAACGTGCGCTCAAAACAAAAGCCCGCTAAGCTCGACCGATGCGTGCTTTTTGGATGCATTGTGGAAAACAGCCCCGCGTCATCGGGGCGGCCCTCCTCGCGTTGATCGCCAGCGGTCTACCCGGCGTGGCCATCGATAAGCCAACCGGCGCGCCGCTCGTGCTCTCCTCCATCGAAACGGAACAGGGCGTTCCGCTCGCCATTCTTTCCCCGGATGGCAAGACGGCCTCATGCGCCACGGTGCGCCTCCACTGGAATCCCCGCCAGGATGTGGCGGCAAACGATGACCCGACCAGCTTCGATCTCGACATCGCCGCCGATGCTCCCGGCGCTTCCATCTTCATCGCGCAACTCTGGAATGCCTCGCTCGCCAGTTCGGTGGCCTGGCAGGAACCGTGGCAAGGCGCGCGCTGGAAAGTCCTGGATACGCCCTCCACCGATGGCACCGGCATCGACGCGGCCCTCGCCGTGGGCATGATCGCCACCTCCGCGCGCCGTCCCTATCCGAAGACGACTTTGGTCATCGGGAGTCTTGAACCGGATGGCAGTCTCGGCGCGGTCTCCCGGATGGCCGAGCGTCTCGACGCCGCCGCCACCGCGGGCATCACCAAGGTGATTATCCCGAGCGTGCAACGCTTCGACCTCGATAGTTCCGGGCAGGTGCTGAATATCGTGCGCCACGCCACCGATCTGCATCTCGAGTGCGTCCCAGCGGATAATCTCGTTGAGGCGACCGAGGCGGTCATGAATGATCCGCTGCCCGACGTCACGCTCGGTTCCGCTTCGCCGAAGTACACCAACGACGTCTCCAGCTACATCGACGACTTCGCCCATCGCGAGCAGAACGATATGAAGAGCGATCTCGCCTTCGCGCCCAAGGAATCGGAGCTCGGCAAGTATGCGCCCCGCATCGCCGCGCTTTGGAAATCGATCTACGCCGACAATGAAGCCGGGCAGCAAGCCTACCAGGCCGGACAGGTCTACACCGCCTACCGGCTCTTCGCCCGCGCCAACGGCCGCATGCACGGGGCCAACGCACTGGTCGGGCAGAACCGGATCTCGTTCAACGTGAAATCGGCGCTGGCCGATACCGATACCCTGCTCGCCCGCGTGCATGATCTCGTCTCGCCACCCTCGATCGATAAGGGCGAACTCGAAAGCGCCGTCCTCGTCGCGGAAATGTCCGACTGGGCCTACGATATCCGGGCCGAACTGGAAGGCGCGGAGCTCGTGACCAAGCAGGCCTTCTCCCAGCGCACCGACGCGACCGAGACGGAAAAAGACCGCGCGCGGGAGACCATTCTCTTCGCCGACGAAGAGGCCCGCTATCTCCTGAACGGGGCCGATTTCTATACCGGCCTCCTCTCCCATGTGGCGAATAATCCGATCCCGGTGGATGAGAACGCGGCACACCTCCTCCCGCAGTTAATTCCCGCCCAATTGGCCACGGCGCAGATCTTCACCGAGGGCATCCGTCCCCGCGCAAACGACCTGCGCGACGGTCTGCTCTTCGATCCGCGTCTCGTCGCCTACATCAGCGTCCTGCGCGAGACCAAGGCGGCGTGGGACGCGCGCCAGCGCCGCAAGGCGATCGAGGCGCCGACCGCCCCGGTGGCTTTGCCCGCCGATGCCTCGACCAAGCTGAACGCTTCCGCCGCGACCGACGTCGGCTTCGACCCCGGCTCCACCTACACTCCGCCCCATAATGTCCTCGTGGCCACTGGCCCGGCCAAGAAATTAAGCGACGTGGCGGCCTGTCTCATCTGGGTCAACAACGACTGCGAGATCGCGACCCTCGATGAAAAATATCTGCGACTCAACGGGACGGTCGATGCCTCGACGCATGAATGGCATCTGAAGGACCGCGCCAAGCTTGATGCGCTTTTACAGGCGGCGGAGATCGGGGCGCGCCAGGGAATTTCCTTCGCCGAGAAAGCGGAGGTCGATACTTCCGTGCTCGATATGATTTATGAACGGGCCTCGCAACTCCGCATCGCGGGGGACGATATTTCGGCCCTCGACGCCCTGCGCAATTACTGGCGTTGCGCACTGATCGGCAACATGTGCTGGCAACTTGCCCATGCCCACAAGGCGCAGCCCGTCGATGTCGCCGGCGCGGACGACAAGGATAAATCAGGAAAGAAGGACGAGAAGAAGTCGGACGATAAAGACAAAACCAAGGACGAGGCCAAAGATAAAACACCCGACAAGACCGCGCCTGCCCCTACTCCCCCTCCCGCCGAACCGGTGGCACCCAACGTCGTCGAAAATCCCAAGCCGCCCGCGTCGGTGACGAACGCCGACGTCCCTCCATCTGCTCCGACGCCCGCTCCGCCTTCGCCCGCCCCCGTCGTAAAGACCGACGCTCCGCCAACCCCGACGAATGACGTCGATACTTCCAAAGCGCCCCGCGCCCTGCCCGTGACCGACGCCGAGTTGAATCCCGCGTCCACTCCAACCCCGGCTCCGGTTCCGGTGCCTGCCCCCGCTCCTGCGCCGAGTCCGACGCCGGCTCCCACGCCCGGGCCGGTTGTCACGCCTTCTGTGAATGCCGACGCGGGCACCGACTCCATTCCCGTCGCACCGGTCGCCCGGACGGAAGATTACACGGGCGGCGATACGAATGCGCCTCCGGCGAAGCCTCCTGTCCCCAACACCAATGCGACGGCAACGACCAATGCCGCGCCCATTATCGGACCGCTGCCGCCCGGCGCGGACAATCATCTTCCGTAGTTTACAAGGGTCGTTTGCCCGGGGACGGCTCTCATGCGAGATTAGGGGATGGATTCTCCCCTGCGCTGTCCCCAATGCGGAGCCTTGGTCGTTGACCGGCGCTTCGCCGCCTGCACCAGTTGCCACGCCGAGTTGCCCGTCGATTGGGTGCTAAGCGAGGAGCAGATCAGCAAACTCGCAGCCATCGATCAATCGGCCCGCGCGGAACACGCCGCCGCGATGAGTGAGATGGATGAAGAGAATGAGCCGGATAGCACCGTCACCCTGACGGACGAATCCACGACCTCTTCTCCGTAAGCTTTCTTTAAAGCCGGATCGTGCCGGAGAAAACCTCGACCGCCGGTCCCGTCAACGTGACATCGCGGAAGCCGTCGCCTTCTACCCGCGCACCCACGCTCAACACGTCGCCGCCCCGTACCTTGACGCGCAAAGGCAACGCCGCTCCCTTGACCCGTTGGGTCAGTAAAGCCGCTGCCGTGACTCCCGTGCCACAGGCCAGCGTCTCGTCCTCGACACCGCGCTCGTAGGTGCGGACGATCAGGTTTCCCGCATCCACCACCTGGGCGAAATTCACATTCGTCCCGCGGGGAAAAACCGGGCTGCGCCGGATCGCGCGGCCCTGCGTCACGATCTCCGCCTTCTCCGCATCGGGCACGTAAAGCACCACGTGCGGCACCCCGGTGTTCATGAAATGATATTCGATCTCGCCCCAGCCGAAATCGGCGCGCTGGTTCACCCTCGTCTCGGTCGGAGCGGTAAGATTCACTCGCACTTCCGCACCGACATACTCACCCACGATCAAACCGGCTGGAGTCAGAAAGCGGACTTTGTCGATATTCGCGCGCGGCATGGCCTGGATGAAACGGGCAAAGCAACGCGCGCCGTTACCGCACATCTCCGCCTCGCCGCCGTCGGCATTGTAATAGCGCATGCGAAAATCGGCACCCGCATCCGGCGCAGGTTCCACGGCCAGGAGGCCATCCGCTCCGACGCCGAAATGACGATCGCACAGGCGGGCGATTTGTTCCCCGCTCAGGTCATGAAGGCGGGCCCGGTTATCGATGACGACAAAGTCATTGCCTGCACCACTCATTTTCACAAAGGGAAGACTATCCATGGCCGGATAAAATAACCTTCCCGAGGCCGAATGCAAAGCCGTCAGTTCTGGCCGCCGCCCTTGGCATGGTTATCGCTTTCATTTCCCTGCACCCCTCACCCAAACCAAGGAGAACCCGATGGCCGATAAAAGCGAAATAGTCCCGGAGAACGTTCCCGGCAAATATTACGTCGATAAGACCTGCACACCCTGCCACACCTGCATGGAGGTCGCCAACGCCGCCACCCTCCTCAAGTACAACGAGGACGAGACCTACGTCTACTTCCACAAGCAGCCCGCCACGCCCGAGGAGACCGTGATCGCCGAAGACGCGCTCGCCATCTGCCCCACCGGCGCCATCGGTAACGACGGTGAGTAAAAAGTGACCCCACCCAGAATTGAACTGGGATAGCCGGTTTAGGAAACCGGTGCTCTATCCATTTGAGCTATAGGGTCTATCGGATTAGAAAAGCTGCTTTTTGAATCCTAAGTATACCTTTTAAGGATACCGGATCAAAAACACATGAGCAATTCCGCTTACGCCAGTCAAAGCTTCGTCAAAGTCGCTCCCTACCTGTACCGCACGAAGGGGCAGACTTCGAAAAAGCAAAACGTGAGCTTAAGGACTTCATCAAGGAAATCGAATCAAAAGCGGTCAAACTTCGAGATATTGCTTTCGAAGTCTTAACCGCCATCCCTTGGCTAAGGAGGGACTTGATTTGCTCAGAGGAGTACGGTCCAGGCTGCTTGTCGTATTTGGATAGAAAAATTGCACAGGACTCGATTGCACGTGGAACGATTTATTTGATGGGGTGGCCTGATTGGCAAATTAACAGTCAACGATCTGTACCCGTGATATAATCGTTGGCGATGCATGAAATCGCCTCAGCCGCTGAAGAGGACAGACCGCAGTCATTGGGTGAAGAGATCGCCAACAGCATCAGCCACGGCGTCGGTTTGCTCGCAGCAATGGCCGGAGCACCGCTCCTTATTCTGGCGGCGATTCAGAAAGGTAACGCTCTTTCTGTCGTGAGCGTCTCCATCTTTGCCGCCACGATGGTGGTGCTCTACCTGAGTTCGATGATCTACCACTGCCTTGCTGAAAATCGAGCGAAGCAGCTATTTCTCATCTTCGATCACATTGCCATCTTTCTGTTGATCGCGGGAACCTACACCCCCTTCGCGCTGTTGATTCTCAAAGGGGCTCTCGGCTGGACGCTCTTCGGTGTCGTCTGGGCCACTGCAATCGTGGGAACCATCACCAAGCTGATCCCCAAGCTTCGACATTCGAAACTTTCCCTCAGCCTGTATCTGGCGATGGGATGGGTTGTCCTCCCGTTCATTCGTCCACTTTATCAGCATCTACCACTGAACGGCTTGCTTTGGCTGATCGCAGGCGGCGTTGCTTACACTCTTGGTGTCATTTTTTTCGTGATCAGGGCAAGATATGCTCATTTCATTTGGCACCTCTTTACTATCGCCGGGACGACCTGCCACTTCTTCGCCGTTCTCTGGTACGTAGTTTGATTTTCTCACATCAAGAGACTCCTTACCGGCACCTGCAGACTTGGATTTAATGGGAAACGGTCAACTCAAAAAGCAAGTGGCCGATCAGCAAGCCCACCATGGGAATCTTTATGGCTTCCTTAGTACAGCGCCTTTTCACGAAAACGAGTTTGAGTGGCGAAGAAAATAACCGGCGGCTACCCGAACGCTCAATAACATGGGGTGTTCACCCCATATAAGAATGATATAGATCTGGTACTCTCAAACTGCGGAATGCGGACTCCACGAGTTGAAAGGGAATATTTTCATTCAACTGACGCAAACTTTACCTTCACTGTCTTCGTTCAAGGCCGATGTCGTTAGGGGTTTAGAGCTAAATCGACGTTAACCATCATTTATCCTTGTTATCCTCATCCATACCATCAACGCGTAAAGAAAGTCCCGAGCCACCCGTTTTGTCATCGAGCGAAGCTGACCGCTTAGAAGCAGTCGATTCTTACGGAATTCTAGATACCCCTCAAGAAGAGGATTTCGATAACATCGCGAAATTGGCTGCCGAGATTTGCGCTGTTCCCATTGCCATCGTAAATATCGTTGCGGAGGGCAGACAGTGGTTCAAGGCCAAGGTGGGTTTGGATATTCAGGAAACTCCCCTGATCGTCTCGATCTGTAAGTATGCGATTTTACAGCGAGGCGTTTTTGTCATCCCCGATATTACCAAAGATATACGGTTTAGCGACAATCCGCTCGTGACGGGCGACCCGCACCTCCGCTTTTATGCCGGCGCCGTCCTGCAAACGCCAGAGGGCCTGCCAATTGGGACCATGTGCGTGCTCGATTACAAACCTCGAGAATTGACGGACAAAGAGGCATCTACCCTCAAAATTCTGGCCCGCCAAGTGATGATTCAGCTTGAGTTGCGCCGCTCGCTTAAAGCCAAAAGCCAGGGCGAAGAGCGACTGCGTGTGTCCCTCAACGCGCTCAGTGCCTCCGAGTTAAGTTATCGTCGCCTTTTTGAAGCTGCACAGGACGGCGTCCTGATACTGAATTCCGATACGGGACGCATCGATGATGTAAATCCTTTTTTGATGAAATTGTTGAATTTTTCACGCAGCGAGATGGTGGGAAAAACTGTAGGGGAGCTAAGTCCATTTAAGGACATCGAGTCCAACCAAGCCATGCTGGAACGGCTGCAACAGCGCGGATATGTCCGCTACGAGAACCTTCCGCTAAAAACCAGAGATGGGCGCATCAGGGCTGTCGAATTTGTCTGCAATGTGTATCAGTGCGGCGATAAAAAGGTGATCCAATGCAACATCCGCGATAACACCGAGCGAAAGCGGACCGAGGCGCTCTTCCGGCGGCTGGTAGATTCCAATGCCCAGGGCGTGATCTTTTGGAACATGAAGGGGGACATCACCGGAGCTAACGACGCCTTCCTCCGGCTTATGCGCTACGATCGCGAGGATCTGGAGGCCGGACTCATAACGCGGTCGAAGCTAACTCCGTCAGAATATGCCGAACTTGACCGCCGCGCTATTGCGCAAATTGCCGCCACCGGAGTCTGTACGCCGTTCGAAAAAGAATATATTCGAAAGGATGGCTCACGCGTTCCTGTGATTATTGGCGCTTCGGTTTTCGAGGATAGTAAGGAGGAAGGTGTAGCCTTTGTGGTTGACCTTACCGAGCCGAAAAAGCTCGAGCTGCAATTCCTCCGTGCCCAGCGCATGGAGAGTATTGGCACGCTCGCGGGCGGCATTGCACATGATCTAAATAACATCCTGTCTCCAATCCTGATGTCTATTGAGCTCCTTAAGGTTTTGGCAACTGATCCTCAGGCAAAAAAAATTCTCGATACGATTGAAGTGAGTTCCAAACGGGGTGCTGACATTGTGCGGCAAGTGCTTTCGTTTGCCCGAGGAGTAAAAGGCGAAAGGATGGAAATCCAACTCAAGCACTTGTTCAACGATCTGGAAAATATCATCAGGGATACCTTCCCAAAAAATATCCGGCTGCAATTCTACATTCCCGACGAAACGTGGACAATCTTTGGTGATCCCACGCAAGTGCATCAAATTCTACTCAATCTATGCGTGAATGCGCGCGACGCGATGCCAAATGGAGGCAGCCTCACACTCAACGTGGAGAACTGCATCCTGGATGAGCGATCTACAGCAATGAATCCTCAGGCCAAAGCCGGGCGCTATGTTCAGATCGATGTGAGTGACTCTGGAACAGGCATACCGCCCGCTCTTCTCGATAAGATTTTTGAACCGTTCTTCACCACGAAGGAGCTTAACAACGGTACTGGGCTCGGATTGTCGACCGTTATGGGTATCGTGAAAAGTCATCGCGGCCTCATTTATGTCCACAGTGAGCTTGGCAAGGGAACGACTTTCAAAGTGTACATGCCGGCTGCGGATATCTCATCGGGGGGAAGAGAAGAACGGATGGAAAGGCCGAGTTTGCCACGCGGAAACGGCGAAACCATTTTGGTAATCGACGACGAAGCCTCCATCCTGACGATGACCAGCGAGATCCTACAAGAATTTGGTTATCGGGTTTTGACCGCAACAAATGGATCGGAAGCCGTAGGCGCTTACACCCGCAATATGCATGAGATTGCAGTCGTGCTCACCGATATGGCGATGCCGAGAATGGATGGTCCAGCCACGATTCGTGCTCTGACGCGGATCAATCCAAAGGTCAAAATCATTGCCACGAGCGGTCTCGGTGTGAATGACAGTCTGACTGAGGTATCTCGAGCAAACGTCAACCATTTCCTAACAAAACCCTACACGGCTGTGACCTTGCTCAGCACGATCCGAATGATATTAGGCGAAGCTTTGGAGTGAGGATTCGGTTCGTTCATCCTCTACACCTCCTACAATCCTATCGGGTACCGACGGGTGAAATCAGAAGAAGTTTGCGGATCGAATTCTGATTAGAAAGGTAAGAACGGATTCCCGATTGCCGCGAGCTATCGCTGACTTAATGAGACTAGTTTAAGTTCACATCCGATAAGAGATAGCCAAGACGCACACCGGACCGTTCGATGGCGCTCTTGAATTCCCCAGGGTTCAGCGGCTTGCTTAAATAGTCGTCCATCCCGGCGGCCAGACAAAGCTCACGATCGCCCTTTAAGGCGTTAGCCGTCATCGCCACAATGTAGGGCCGATCAGTGGCGCTGTGGCGCGCACAAATACGGCGCGTGGCTTCGAGGCCGTCCATTTCCGGCATTTGCATGTCCATGAAAACCACGTCGTAATGCGAACGCTCGACAGCCTCAATGGCTTCTTTCCCGTTGTTCGCCAGATCAGCTTGGTAGCCGAATTGCCGCAGAATGTTGATGGCCACCTTTTGGTTAATGATGTTGTCTTCGACCACGAGCATCTTAAGAGGCAGCCGCTGAGCCAGCGCATGATCGAAAGTCAATTTAGGGCGCAACGATCTTGTTTTCTGGATTTTCCCCAAAGCAGTCGAAAGCGCGGTGAAGAGTTCTGCTTGCTTGATCGGCTTCATGAGACGCGTACAGAACTGATCCGGCGAATTGCCGTCCCTGATGGCCGAATAAAGCGAGGAGCTGAGCAGAATTAGGGGTGTAGCCTCATACCTGGCTACCGAATGGATTCTCCGTGCCAGGTCGAGTCCATCAACCACTGGCATTTGTAAATCTAGAATAGCAACATCGATGCGAGGGCCTTCTTTCAACCAAAGCAACGCTTCCTCTGGCTTCTCGAAGAGATGAGGAATCATTCCCCAACGTGCAGTTTGGATGCCGAGGATGCGGCGATTAATTTCGCCGTCATCCACAATAAGGACGTGCTGATCCTTTAACGTGGCGGAGCTGGAATAATTCACTCGGCGAAGAGAAGCGGTTGCCTTTGCGAAGAGAGTGAAAATGAAAGAGGTTCCTACACCAGCGGTACTCTCAACCCAAATTTTTCCACCCATGGCATCGACAAGACGCTTGGCGATAACGAGGCCGAGACCCGTGCCACCATAGCGTCGAGTGATTGACGCATCGACCTGGCTAAAACTCTGAAAAAGTCGATCCATGCGATTTACAGGAATTCCCGGGCCAGTATCCAGAACTCGGAATTTGAGAAGAACCCAATCCGCCCCTCCCGGATGGGCCTCGTCCAGAAGACGAAGGTGCTCGTTTTCGAGAGAAACGTCCCGAGGCGCCAGTTGCTGCGAGGAAACCTCCACAATCACTTCACCTTTCTCGGTAAACTTGAGTGCGTTGCCGACCAAGTTTATCAACACCTGACGCAACCTCGTTGGATCGCCGATGATGGCAACTGGAGTGTGGGCATCGTACAGATAGGCGAGATCAATATCTTTCTCGGCTGATCGCGCGGCAAAAAGATCGAGCACCTCCTCAAGGCACGGGATTAGGTCGAAGGTCCGATTTTCAAGCTCCAACGCGCCCGACTCAATCTTTGAGAAATCGAGAATCTCATTGATGATTGTCATCAGGTTGTCTCCACTCTGCCGGATGGTTTCGACAAAGCTGGTCTGTTCCTCGTTGAGTTTGGTGTCGAGCAAAAGGCCCGTCATCCCGATAACCCCGTTCATTGGCGTTCGAATTTCGTGACTCATGTTGGCCAAAAATGAGGATTTTGCGACGTTGGCCGTCTCGGCCGCCTCTTTTGCCTTTTGAAGCTCCAAATTGGCTCCGTTCAATTGGTCGGTGCGTTCGTGGACGGCAAGTTCAATCCGCTCGTTGGTCATTTCCAACTCTGCCTGCTGTGAGGCAATTCCCTTCATTTCCCGAATACTTTGGCGGCACATGATGATTAGGAAAATGTCTTCAAACACCACCCAGGCCACGTGCTCCAGCCAACGGTAGGAGTCGGGCGCGAGGATGCCGAAAATCGATTCGGGCCAGTAGACTCCTCGCAAATAATGGTCCAGGGCGACAACGATGCTGGCACTGGCGAGGACGCGCCAATCCCGATAGAAGGCGAGAAAGGCCAGTGAGCCAAAGATATGAAAGTGAGTTTCAATGCGCCCTCCGCTTAGATCAATAAGAAGGCCCGAGAAAAGCATCTGGGAAATAGCAATGACGTGGCGCGTGACAGCCTCGCCGGGCCGGATGAAAACAAGCAGACTAGGGAAGGCGGCAATGATTCCCCCCAGAAAGACGGCGGCCAGCACATGGAGGTGTAAGGAACTGGTCGCCCCAATCCACGTTAGAGGCGTGAGCCACAGAGCGACGACAATCCCTGCTACCCACTCGATCGCCAATAAACCGGCGAAGATTCGGTCGGTGCGACGCCAGACGGTCTGG
The DNA here is from genome assembly GCA_026225555.1 of Methylacidiphilales bacterium. GTDB lineage: Bacteria > Verrucomicrobiota > Verrucomicrobiia > Methylacidiphilales > UBA1321 > JABDGH01. The sequence continues at coordinate 44,621 of JAMFSY010000009.1, read as the reverse complement.
CAGTGCTTGTTAAAAATTCTCTCTTTAAGCTCAGTGAGTGCGTTCTGTTCCAGCCTCGGAACGGTGTCGGAAATGCCTTTGAATTGAGAGGGATCAGAAGAGAGGGTCATTCGAAGTGTTTCGTTAGAGGAGGGAACAACCGAAGACGGGCGTTTTATTGATCGCGGCATGCCCCGTCGTAATGAAACTGACCAGCGCCAGGCGTCCGGGGTTCTCTCCGTCATGTCCGCGGGAGGCGGTGATCCCGCCACTAAAAAGCAAAGCTCCGGAGGTAGAGTACAGGAGACAATGTCCAGAGCCTTTCACGTTGAAGCGACGCGCTTCGTTTCCACGGTAATCTTCCGTGATGTGCACCCCGGAAAACGCCATGGCCGACTTCCATAAGTCTCCCTGTTTCCAGTCCGAGGGGAGACCCTCGGGAAGGGTAAAAACGATGACTATGGAAATCCTCTTCGGCAGCTCTGCTGTTAAGCTCTCGAGTTCATGGAAACTAGCCCGCGTGCAGGGACAAAGCGGATGCACAAAAATGACCAAAGTCGGTTGGCTAGGCGACAGCGGAATAAAGGATCCTGCCGGAAACATCTTTTCCTGCGAGAGAGCCTCTATCGGGGTAAACTCTTCGCGCGCCAAGATCCAAGAGCCGCCAATAATCAGAACTATCCATATTCCACCAAGAGCGATTAAGAAAGATCGATGCCGGAAGATAGATAAAAGAGAAGACCGCAAGAGTTTGCAAATATAGCACATTAAGGGCTTTAGTCAAAAATGGTGGGCAATGGCGCGTGGGAAATCGCGTCGCCGGCGACGCGAAGGAGAGGGTGCCTGCGGCCTTCTTTTTTTAGCTGGGAGCTACATTAAGTAGTAAGTGGGTTCACTCATTCGCTAAGAAGCGCTTTCGGCTCAATACGAGAGCGGACCTTTTGAATTAAAACTTAGAACTAGTCCTAGCGACCGAAGGTGGCTTTTGCTTCATATTTCCGCGATAAACGACCTGGTCGTGGCCCTTCGCGTCGCCCCAAAATTCGTAGGAAAGGTCAAAAACATCCGAGAAGAAATAGGGGACGTGGATAAACGGCTGAAAGTGTCCCCTCATGTTGCGCATCGCCACCCGTCCCTGCTCGACGGCGTTGTCCCAGTGCTCCACTCGCCATGCGTCGATGGAAAATCTGATCGGGGTATCCAGCCATCGCGGCGGGGTATTTTGAAGCCAACCTGTACCAGCATACTCTCTTCGGATTGGTGATTTAATGAAAACCGATTCCTGAATTGCAGTCGATTTCTGGTTCTCTTCTGCAAACACGCTGATTAGCGGAGGATTGTTGGGGCGCCAGTTTGTCGCCATTAGACTGAGACTCAATTTTCCATCGGGAGAGACTCACCTTTTGATTTCGGCGCTAGGCCGAGCGAATAGGCCGATGCTAAAGAAAACCAAGGCGACCATTACAAAAAAGAAGGTCGTAAAATAGGTTTTCATTGCGTGAGTACTTCAAGCCTTCACCCAACGCGCACGCCAGATGGGGCGACCTTCGGCTTCGAAGGTTTGTTGGAAATCGGTTTTGGGATCGAGTGACCAATTCCATTCCGGGGCGCGTTGCAGAACTTGGGCATCGGTCACGGCCTGCTGGGCGGTGGCGAAGTAATGCTCATGATCGGTGGTGAAACGGAGTTCGCCGCCGGGACGGAGGGCGCGCGCGAGGTCGCGGACAAAGTCGGGTTGGATGAGCCGGCGCGGCCAATGCCGGCGCTTGGGCCAGGGATCGGGAAAGAGAATATGCGCGACGGAGACGCTTTCCGACGGCAGGAGATAGCGCACAGTATAACCAAACTCGAGCCGGAGGACGCGCAGGTTGCTTCGCTCCGTGCGCGCAGCCCGCTTCTCGATCTTGCGCACCCGCCCGAGCAGACGCTCCACTGCGAGGAGATTAATCTCGGGATGCATGCCGGCATAGGCCAGCGCAAAACCGCCGTCGCCCGCGCCGAGATCGAGTTCCACCGGGCGGTCCTGACCGAAAATCGCGCGCCAGTCGAAACGCTGGCAGGGATCGGTGACGACGACGCGATGCGCGGGGATATCCATGATCATGACTGTCCGCCAGCGGGCCGGGGCTACTGCACCGGCGGCTCGCTCAGCCAATGGAGGATGCCCTTTTGCGCATGCAGGCGATTCTCGGCCTGGTCGAAGATTTCCTGCGCGCGTTCCTCGAGGATGTCCGCGCTGATTTCCTGGTCGCGATAGGCGGGCAGGCAGTGCTGCACGATCGCGTGCTTCTTCGCCAAGGCGACAAGGGCGTGATTGATCTGGTAACCGGCGAATGCCGCGGCCCGCTCGGCTTTTTCCGCCTCGAGGCCCATGGAAACCCACACGTCAGTGTAGAGCACATCGGCATCGCGGGCAGCTTCCTTCACGTCGTGCGTTTGCGTGACAAAGGGATTGGTGATGTCGCTCAGGTAACCGTCGGGTCCGGCGAGGACGAGTTGAAACTTGAGAATCTCCGCCGCATAGATCCAGGAGCGCGCGACGTTGCAGGCGCAATCGCCGATAAACGCGATTTTCTTCCCGGTAATCGGGCCGAGTTTCTCCTCGATGGTCTGGATATCCGCGATGATCTGGCAGGGGTGCTCGTCGTCGGTCAGCGCGTTGATCGTGGGGATCTGCGCGTAACGGGCGAATTCCTCGACATCGCTTTGCGCGAACGTCCGGATGACGGCCCCATGCACCATGCGACCAAGCACGCGGGCGGTGTCGCGGATCGGTTCGCCGCGCCCAAGTTGCAGATCGTTCGCGTTGAGGAAGAGCGGATTGCCGCCGAGTTCGCGAATGCCGACTTCGAACGAGACGCGCGTCCGCGTGGAGGACTTGCTGAAAATCAACGCCCAGGTCTGCCCGGCCAGCGGGCGCCACGAAATCGATTTACGCTCCGCCTTGTAACGGGCGGCCAGCGTGAGGATCTCACGGACGGTTGATTCCTCCACTCCCTTGAGGCCGAGAAAATGACGAATGGGCGCGCTCATAAAAGACTCCTATTTGGTTGCGGCGATTTCCGTGCCAATGCCGGCATCGGTGAAAAGTTCCAGCAGGAGTGAGTGCGCCTGCCGGCCGTCGAGAAAGTGGACCTTGGCCACGCCGCCTGCAAGCGCCTCAAGTGCGGAATCGACCTTGGGCACCATGCCCCCGGCGATCACGCCCTCTTCCTTCAGCTGCTGAATCTGGGCGGGGGTCAGCGTGGAAATAAGTGAGTTTTCCTCGCGCGGATTACGCCGGACGCCGTTCACATCGGAAAGATAAATGATCTTGTACGCCTTGAGGGCCTGCGCGATTTTCGCGGCGGCAATGTCGGCGTTGATATTATAAACCTGGCCGTCCGCGCCGCGCCCGAGCGGGGAAATAATGGGCGTGATCTCCTGGCTGACCAGCTTCTGGATCAGGTCGAGATTGACCGCCGTGATGTCGCCGACGAAACCGAGATCGATCTTCGAGCCGGTCGCATCGACGTGCGGCTTTGCCTTCTCCGCGACCAGCACTTCCTTACCGGAAACCACCTGCGCCTTGCCGCCGAGTTCCTTGATCTTTTCAGCGAGCGAAGGGCTGATCACTTCCGCCAGCACCCGCTCGATGATCTGGATGGAGGCCGCATCGGTCACGCGCAGGCCATCGACAAAACGGGCGGTGAGATTTTCTTGGCGCATCGCCGCGGTGATCGCCTTGCCGCCGCCATGTACGACGACCGGATTGATCCCGACCGCTTCGAGGAACACGACATCGCGCAGGACGCTTTCCACCAGTTCGGGATTCTCCATCGCCGCGCCGCCATACTTGACCACGACCGTGTGTCCGCGGAATTGCTGAAAATAGGGGAGCGCCTCGAGGAGCGCCTCGGCTTTACTACTTCTCATGAGAAAATCCTACTCGCCCTTGTTGATGCGAACGTATTCCTCGGTGAGGTCGGTCGTGAGGATGCCGTACTCGCCCATCCCGGCATGGAGATGGATCGTGATGGTGAACTTCGGTTTACGGACGAGCTTGCGCAATTTCACCAGCGGGGTCTTGCTCGGCTGGCCGTTCGTCACGGCGATCAGGCCGTCGTAATAAATTTCGATCATCTCCTCGCGCACGCGCGCGCCGCTGTAGCCCAGCGCGGCCATGATGCGGCCCCAATTCGGGTCGCCACCGGTCCACGAGGTCTTGATCAATTCCGATTTCGCCACGGCGAGCGCGGCAAGCTTCGCGTCCTGGTCGCTGGCCGCGCCCTTGACGACGACATCCACCACGCGGGTGATCCCCTCGCCGTCCTCGACGATCATCCGCGCCAGCTTACGCATGACGTGGGTCAGAGTCTTCTTGAAAAGCGGGAATTGTGGATGAAACCGCTTGAGCATGTTCGTGCCCGAGGCGCCATTGGCCAGCACGATGACGGTATCATTCGTGGAGGTATCACCATCGACGGAAATGCGATTGAAAGAATGTTCGACGGCTTCCTCGACGCACGTCTTCAGCGTGGCCTTGTCGATGTTTGCATCGGTCGTGATCACGCAAAGCATCGTTGCCATGTTCGGATGGATCATGCCCGCGCCCTTGGCCATGCCGCCGATGGTGACCTTGCGGCCATCCACCTTGAGGCGCATGGCGAACTCCTTCCGCCGCGTGTCGGTGGTCATGATCGCCTTGGCCGCGTCGATGCCGGCATCCGGACTCAACTTCGCGGCGGCTTTTTCCACGCCCTTGCGAATCTGGATCATGGGCAGGCGAGTGCCGATACGTCCAGTGGAGCAGAGCAGCCATTCGCGGGGCCGCGTCTTGAATTCGGCGGCGACATGCTCGACCATCGCCTTCGCATCGGCAATTCCGCCGACGCCGGTGCAGGCATTGGCGCAACCGGAATTAATCAGCACGCCGCGGATCTTGCCCTTGCGCACGTGGCCCATCGAAACCTTCACCGGCGCGGCCTTGACCAGGTTGGTCGTAAACGTCGCCGCCGCCTCAGCCGGAAGATCGGAGACCACGAGCGCGATGTCCTTCTCGCCCCGCGCCTTGATCCCACAGGCGACGCCCGCCGCCTGGAATCCCTGCGCGGAAGTGACGCCGCCGTCCTTGATGGTCTTGGCTTCCATGATCATTTTGTTTTAGAGCCCCGCCTGCTCGGGCAGGCCGCAGGCCACATTTGCGGCCTGGATCGCCTGTGAAGCAGCGCCCTTGCCAAGATTGTCGATCGCGGAAAAGAGAATGAGCCGGTTCGTCCGCGCATCGACCCGAAGGCCGATCCGGATGCGGTTGGAATGCGCGACCTCCCGCGCTTCGGGAAACGCCGGGGCGGGGACAATCTCTACAAACGGTTCATCGGCGTAGGCCTGCTCGAGGATCGTCTGCAACTCGGCTTCGGACTTCGGCTCCAGAAGAGTGGTGGTAATGGTGGAAAGCATGCCGCGATGCATGGGAACAAGATGGGGAACGAATGTCACCGTGATTTTCTCTCCGGCAGCCAGCGAGAGCTCCTGTTCGATCTCGCCCAAATGCCGGTGCTTCGGCGCGCCGTAAGCGTACATGTTGTCGTTCACTTCCCCGAAAAGCAACCGAAGTTCCAGCTTCCGTCCCGCGCCGGAAACGCCGGAGAGCGAGGTGATCGAAATGGAGCCGGGCGCAAGAAGATGCTGCCGCAAAAAGGGCGCGAGCGGCAGGATGATGCTGGTCGGAAAACAACCGGGCGAGGCCACGAGTTGCGCCGTCTTCAGCCGCTCCCGATGCAGTTCCGGCAATCCGTAGACCGCCTGGGCCAGCAGATCCTGGGCGGGATGCGGATGGCCGTAAAATTCCTGATAGATCGCCGGATCGCTGGTCCGAAAATCGGCACTGAGATCGATGACCGTTTTCCCCGCCTTCCGCAAGGCGACCGCATAGGGGGCGGCAGCCCCGTGAGGCAACGCGAGAAAGAATAGATCGGCCGCCTCGGCCAGTTTCGCGTCCGGCGCCGCATCGACAAAAGTCAGCGCGCCCACTTCCCGTGGAAGTCCCTGGACATGTTTGGAAAGCGGCTCGCCCGCCTGCTGCCGGGAGGTCACCAGCGTCAGCCGGAAAACCGGATGACGCGCCAAATAATGCAGCAGTTCCTGTCCGGAATAGCCGGAGGCGCCGACGACCGCAGTACGTACGGAGTGCAACGATGGCCTTTCTGTTCCAGTTCGAAGAGCGAACCGAACGAATTGCTTAGCGTTTGGAGAACTGGAAGCGCTTGCGGGCACCGGGCTGGCCGGACTTCTTGCGCTCTTTTTCGCGAGGATCGCGGCGAAGCAAACCCGGCTTCTTCAGCGTCGTCCGCAAAGCGGGATCGACCTGGATCAAAGCACGGGCGAGAGCGAGGCTGAGTGCGCCGGCCTGGCCGACGAGCCCACCACCATGAGCCTTGACCTTGACGTCGAATTTCTTCAACGAATCAACGGTCTGCAAGGGCATGAGGGCGATGGTCTTCATCGCCGGGGTGGTAAAGTAATCTTCAAAATCACGTCCATTGACTTCCAGCTTTCCCACGCCGGGGACGAGGTGGATGCGGGCGACTGCCGTCTTGCGGCGGCCCGTGGCGGCGATAACATTCTTTGATGCGGTAACCATGACGTGAATCCTTATTTGAGCTTGAGAGGGGCGGGAGCCTGCGCGACGTGCGGATGTTCGGAACCCTTGTAAATATGCAGCTTGCGCAAGATGGCGCGACCGAGGCGATTGTGCGGAACCATGCCCTTGACGGCGCCTTCAATGATCAACTCGGGATGGCGGGCGCGGCGCGACTTGGCTGACTCCGACTTGTGGCCGCCGATGAAACCGGAATAACTCATGTATTCCTTCTGGATTTCCTTCTTGCCGGTGAAGACGGCCTTTTCCGCGTTGATGACGATGACATGATCACCGGTATCGACGTGGCTGGTGAAAATGGCCTTGTGTTTGCCGCGCAGAAGCACGGCGGCTTTTTCAGCTACGCGACCGACGACCTGGTTGTCGGCGTCGATCACAAACCATTTACGTTCAACTTGCTCTGCTTTGGCACTAAAAGTTTTCATCGGGAGCCGAAAATTAAGCCATGCTGAAGGAGATGTGTCAAAGATTTTCTCATTTATAATTTGGAATAATAACGACGCCGGTTTCGAGCCTGAAAGAGAAACAGCTTAGGCCGACTTCTTCCGTTGCCGCCAACGCATCACGCCCCAGATCGAGCAACATCCCATGCCCAGCAACAAACCGAGAGGGGGCTCCGGCGTGGCCGTGGCCATGATATCCTCAATCTCCGCCGCATAAGTATCCACCTGCACGGAACCGGAAAGAGGCTGGTTCGTCACGTCATCATTGCCCATGACCTCGTTGATCCCGGCCAACTCCCAGGTTCCCGTCGTCGCGTTGTAAATAAAATCGCCTCCTCCCGAATCGCCCCCGACCAATTGGGCGGGATTATAAATCGTCTGGCTATCGGTGTGGTCTGAATTGTAAACGGTGAAGTTGCCGGTGTAGGTCAGGAAATCGTTCGAGACATAACTCATCCCGTCGGGCGTGATCGATTGGTTGACCTGCGTGATGGTATTAAGTCCCCATGTCTTGCCCGCTCCACCGCCATAACCGATCATCACCACCTGGCTTCCCGGCGTGCCATAGGCCAACGCGGTCGGGTCAGTCATGCTTAATGTCAACGCGGGCAATGCCGGCGCATTCGCGATCTGAAAAAGCGTGAGATCAACCGTGCTCGAACCCACGGTGATATTATAAGCCGGACCGGTGGAGTCGTAGGTCACCCCGTTCAGCGTAAAATCTCCCTCCCCGACATGCCCGGCGGTGAGGACCCAGCCATTGCCCAGATAAGTCCCACTGGCGTCGTTTACCTGGCCGACGTAATCCCATCCCGTGACCGAATCCGAACCCCAGCCGGTATTCCAATTAGGAATGTCCGTACTCGTGGGAGGCGTGGTATCGAAGCCGGATCCGCTTTGCACCGCATGACCCAAGGTGGCAAAGGCCGTCGCGAGACTGAAAACGAAGGCGATGGCATGTATCATCCTCATCGGCGCATCCTAGGTAGTAATAGGCAAAAGTAAAGGACGTGAACCTTCCTGTGCCTCGGCTTTTCGCGCGTCCATTTCATCGGCATTGTCACACAAATGAACCTTGCCTTCCCTCGTCTATTTGTTAATGCAGATGAATGAAACTTCCCCGCGTCTTCTTTCCTCTTCTCGCCATTATGGGCCTCTCACTCGGCTTTTCGGGAGCACTCCATGCCAATGAGTCCGATCCGATGACCCAGGCGCATGACCTGCTTCATCAGGCGCTGGATGAATCGAATACGGCAACCGAGCTCAAACTTCTGAACGAGGCCAAGGCTGCCGTGGCATCTGTGCCTCCGGGACGCAATCTCCACCATCACCGTAAGAACGCGCTGGTTTACATTGATGATGCCATCGCGGACCTCGGCACCGGCGACGTCGAAAAAGCCAAGGACCATATTCACAGCGCGGACGACGAAGTTCGGACGATTGAGTAGATAAAACCCGCGAAGAAGGCTCGAGGCATTCCGAGGTAGCCGCCGGACCTGCGGTCGGCAGTAATTGCGCCGGTCGACGCCCGCCATGGAGCCCGAGGTAGCCGCCGCACGCCGTGCGGTGGAGGAGAGAAGTAAAGTTCCCACGCTCTCTCCTTCGAAAGACACCACCGCGCGGCGCGCGGCGGCTACCTCGGGCCGAAGCGAGCTTCGGGGAATCAATCGTGGGCCAACGTCGATTTATCTACGCTCCCGCAGGATCACCTGCGCCGTGTTATATCCACTCGCGGCAAAGACGCCTCCGCCCGGGTGCGTGCTCGCGCCGGTGAGATAGAGACCGGTTAGCGGCGTCTTATAGGTCGAGAGTTCAGGCAGCGGCCGGAACATGAACATCTGGTCGAGACTCATCTCGAGATGCATGACGTTCCCGCGCAGCAGTCCCAACGTGCGTTCGAGATCGAGCGGCGTCTGGATGTAGCGGTCGATCATTTTACCCCGCATGTTGGGCGCGTACTGACAGACGAGCTCGTAGAGTTTGTCCGCCTCTCGCTCGCGGATGTCATCCCACTTCACCCCGTCGGCGAGCTCGTAAGGATGATATTGACCCCAGGTGAAAAGCGTGTGCTTTCCCTCGGGAGCGAGAGTCGGATCGAGCGCGGAAAAAGTCATCGCCACAACCGACGGCTTTTGCGGCGGCAGGCCGAACGAGAAATCGCGATGCGAACTCTTCAGGTAATCCTGCGAGGGGCAAAGTAATTGCAGCGAAGTATGGTAATCCTTCGTGCCCGGTCGTGGCCCCGCCGGCCCCGCGCCGTAATCGGGCAGTTCCTCCACCGCATGCCGGACGATCATGCCAAAGCCGTTTCCAATCCGCGTTCGCGCGACGCGCTTCTTTAATTCGGTCGCCGGGTTCTTGAGCAGTTCGCCAAAAAGCGTGTGTACATGGCACGCGCCGACCAGGCGTTTGGCATGCACGGTCTCGACAAAATGATGCTCGTCCCGATCACGCGAGTCATAGGAAACCTTCCATTGATCCTTCTCATTTTCCAGTTGCTCAATCTCCGTCACCCCAGCATTGCAGATGACGCGTCCGCCGTGGCTTTCCAGGCATTTCGCCAGCGCCTGGGTCAGCGCACCGCTGCCGCCTTTGGCCCGCTTCGCGCCGCTCTTGTGGATCATGGCGTTCCAGCCCAGCATATCGCCGCTGGCCATCTCACCCGGCGCGGGCCCTGATTGCGCGGAGAGCCACGCCAACGCCGTCTTCACCGAGGGATGCTCGAAGAGTTCATCGATAATCTGGCCATAGGGAGCCATGAGTTGCCGCGTGGTATCGAGCGACGACCAGAGTTTGCGCGAACGCCAGTTCAGCAGGTTGCGCTTGAAGATCGTGCCGAAGATCCGGCCCGGCGTGGGCGGTTGCAGGAACGTCTCGAAAATGCCGTCGTTCAACTCGCCCCAGTGCTGCACAAAGGCGCGATAGGCCTCGGCATCCGTCGGCGAAATCTTCGCGATACTCTGGCACGTCTTGTCGAGATCACGGTAGAAACTGATGCCAGTCCCCGTGCCGAGAATCGGGTAATGGGCCCACGGATCCATTTCGAGATATTCGAGCCCGAAGCGATGCAGCTCCAGGTCGCGCAGCACGGGCGTCAGGTGGATCATGATGTGCGCCGAGGAACCGACATCGAGCCGGTAGCCGGGAATGAGATCGTCCTGCGTGCAGACCGCGCCACCGACGATATGGCGGCGTTCCAGGACGAGCACGCTTCGGCCCGCCTTGGCCAAATAGCAGGCGCAGGTAAGTCCGTTGTGCCCCGCCCCGACCACCACCACGTCATAATGCGCCATGATGCGTAGTGTAACGATGGTCGGCTCTCCCGCGCACTTATTTTAATCTCGTTGGCTCAATTCCCCGCAGTTCGCTTCGACTCAAGTGGTAGCCGCCGCACGCCGTGCGGTGGTGTCTTTTCGGAGAAGGAGCAGAGCGTGGGAGCTTTTTATCTCTCCTCCACCGCGCGGCGCGCGGCGGCTACCTCGGGCTCGACGGCGTGCGGCAGTCCGGCTTTTATCTTCATGCAACTCCCTCGACAACCCGCCCCCGGCGGGCTTTCTTAAGAAAGCCCATGACTTCCGATACCTTGATCACCAAATACGAAGGCCTGCTTCAGCAGCGGCCGAACGACGAGCTCCTCCACTTCAGCCTGGGCAAGGCCCTTTACGATGCGGGCCGTTTTCCGGAAGCGGAAAAACATCTGCGCACGGCGCTCGCCGCGCGGTCGGACTGGATGGTCGTCACCATGCTGCTCGCCCAGTGTGCGCTGCGCCGCGACGACAAGGCCGAGGCGACGGCCCTTTATCAATCCGCACTCCAGTTCGCCATCGACCAGCATCACGAAGGGCCCGAGGAGGAAATCCGCGCCGCGCTGGCGCGGCTCGCCTAGCAGTCCCGCCCGAAAGCGAGGAATTTGCTTTCGCCCGCGCCCGCTTTATTCAATTCTCTGAGAATAGCTTCTATGAAATCGCGCTCCATCCTTTTCAGTGGCCTGGTCGTCCTTGTTCCCTTGACCGGCGTTTTCGCCGCCGACAACGGTGGCTCTCCGCCTCCCGGCCCGGTTCAACCCTCCAGTTCCACCAATGCCCAACCGGCGACCCCGGCCCCGGCACAAGCGAACACCACCGCCAAATCGGCGCCCGGTGCCGCCGCTCCGAATGGAAGCAACGGCGCGACCCCGAGCGGCACGACGGTCACGAAAACCTCGAACACGCCTTCGAAACCCAACAGCCCCGCCACACCTCCTCCCGCCCCTTCCCCAGCCAGCAAACCGGTGGCGACCATTCTTGATAATTATCTGAAAGATCTCGGAGAGGCCTTCACGCTTTCGGACAACGAAAAGAAAGCGATCCAAAGCTTCTACCTGGCCGATGGTATTCTCCTCAAGAACGTGCTTAACAACGACTCCGTGTCGCCCCTGCAACAGGCGCAGCAGGTCTCCGATCTGCGCGACACCCGCAACGCCAAGATCGAGGCGCTGCTGGAGGACGTCGATCGCCAGCAGGAGTTCCTCAAGGTCGAGGCCCACTACCGGGTGGCCCTGACGGAATTGGCCGCCGATGGCGGTCTCATTCCCGCCGGAGCCGTCCCTCCCGTGGCTGCGCCTACCCAGACGCCTCCCGGAAAAGCGGAGCCCATTCCCGAGACGAACAAGGGCAACGCGCAGTAGCATGCCGCCTTCCCTCACCCCGGCTGTCATTCGCGAAGCCGCCGCCCGCGCGCTGGGCGAGGACCGGGGTCCGGCCGACATCACCACGCTCGCCTGCGTCAAACCGGAAATCCGCGGCGCGGCCCGTATTTTTGCCAAGGAACCCTGCGTCCTCGCCGGCCTGCCGGTCGCCGAGCAGGTCTTCCGGGAACAAGATCCCGCGCTGGTCCTGACTCCCCGGGCACAGGACGGCGCCGCCTTGGCGGTCGGCCAAACCGTCCTGGAAATTCGAGGTCCCGCCGGGTCGATCCTTACCGCCGAACGTTGCGCCCTTAACTTCATCCAGCAGCTCTCGGGAGTCGCCACGGAAACCCGGCGCTACGTCGAGGCGACAGCCGGCACTAAAACGCGCATCCTCGACACCCGCAAGACCGTCCCCGGTTTGCGCGCCTTGCAAAAGTACGCCGTGGCGTGCGGCGGCGGCGTCAATCACCGCATCGGGTTGTACGACCAATTTTTGATCAAAGACAATCACCTCGCGCTCATGGGCGCGGGCAATCGCCTGGCGGAAGCCATTCGTGCCGCGCGGGAACTGGAGCCGAAGGCACTGCTCGAAGTGGAAGTCGATCGCCTCGACCAGATCCCCGAAATCCTGACCTTGGGCGTCGATCGCATCCTACTCGACAATATGTCGCTCGACGAGATGCGGGCGTGCGTCGCGCTGATCGCGGGACGGGCCGAGACGGAGGCTTCGGGCAATATGACTTTGGAGCGAATTGCCCCCGTCGCCGCCACCGGGGTCGACTTTATTTCCGTCGGCGCGCTGACCCATAGTGTTCATGCCGTTGACTTCAGCCTGGAAATGTTGGCCGAAAACTGAAACCCGGCTTTTCTCTCGATGGAAACCGCTCGCGGTGAAACCCTTGGCTCGCCAAAGGGAGGATTTTTGAACTCCCTAAATAACTTCCTTCCGCGACTTTTTCCGCTTTTCTACGTTTCTAGCTGGCGGTTATCCCATTCAACAGGTAGAAACTGTTCTCAACGTCGTGATTACACTAGCAATCTCAAGTTTAAAGGGTGGCGTTGGTAAGACTACTTGCGCCATTAATCTCGCCTTCTCCTGCGCCAAGCGCGGCTGGAAAACGCTACTGGTCGACGGTGATCCTCAGGGATCAATCGGCATGTCGCTTTCCCCCAGCGCCCAGGCCTATGTGGGCCTTTACGAAATTTTGACGGCATCCATGCCCCTGGAGGAAGCGGCTCTGCGCACCAAGCTGGAAACGCTCCGGATCGTCATGACCGGCAAGATTCCCATCCAGGAGATCTCCAAGTGGTGCTCGAGCCTGCAGGACGGTTCCGTGCTTAAGCCTTTCTTCCAAGCCGTGGACGGAGCCGGTTACGATATCGTCATCATCGACACCCCCTCCGGCCTACATGGTCCGACCGAGGGCATCCTGCGTAATTGCACGCATGTTCTTTTGCCCCAGCAGTGCGAGCCGCTGGCCCTGCGCTCGCTCATGTTGACGGTCGATTTCCTCGATCAGTTGCAGACGGAAAACCCGGATGCCTGTTCTCTCGCCGGCGTGGTCTTGACCATGGCCGATCCCGAACTTCCGGAATCGAAACAGATCGTCGACGAAATCCGGCGGATCCTCCCTCCCGAGATGGTCTGCCAGGCCTTCTTCCCGCGCGATCCCGAAATTATCAATGCGAGCATGAAGGGAATGCCCCTCGGCCTCCTTCGCGGCGATGCGCCTCCGCCCATCGCGCTGCTCTTCGATCAACTAGCCGCCGAATTAGAAGGCAAACTTGGCCTGCAGAAGCCCGAACAAAACGATGAGTACGTCTCCCTCGTGGTTTGACCAGGATAAGTTTTCCCGTCTGGTCAAAAAGGTAGGCCCCAAGTCTGCCGCGGCCACCGGTGCGCCCACGGCGCCCGCTAAACCCGCTTCTCGGCCATCGGCCAGGGAATCCGCTCCGACCCCTGAAGCGCCGTCTCTTTTCACCGCTCCAGCCGCGAAAGCGCCCGCGCTGGCTCCCGTGCAAAAGGATGAGCCTCTCTTCGCCCCCGATCCCGAGCCAATTCCTGAGACCGCGCCCGCACCGATTCCCCAGCCAAGCGAGCCGATCCGGAGCCTCCCCCTTTCCTCCTCCGCCCCTGCCGAAACGCCAGCCCCCTCTCCCCTTCGGCAGCGGACGACTCCGCTCCCGAATCTCAAGCCGATTTTCGAGTACGATAAGCCGGTCAGCCTGCCTCCTTCCCAGAGCCAGCCCATGCCGGGACGTCCGGTTTTGACGCCACAGACGCCCGTTCTTCCCACACCGCCCTACGAGACGTTTGGGCTTCGGGACGCCCCGCTGGGCTTCACCGAAGAAGAGCAGGAAGAAGAAGAGTCCGAGGAGGAAATCCCCGCTCTCCCCGAATCGATCACCGAAGCAAAGGCGGAACCGCCCGAGCCTGCCTCCTGGGATATCTCGAACACGCTCAAAGAAGACCTTTCCCGCGTCACCGAAGAGCGCGATGACGCCCGCCGGCAAAGCGATCTCCTCCGCAGCCAGCTCTTGGAATACGATGACGTCTCCAAGGAACGCGATGAGCTCGCCGCCAAGGTGGAGGAACTCTCCCGCGTGGTCGAGGAACGCGACGACGCCCGGAACGAGTCGAATCTTTTACGCTCGCAGTTGCAACAGGCCGAGGAGGCCAACGGCGCCGCCCAGGCGCAGGCTTCTTCGCCGGAAGAGCTTTCCCGAGCCCTGGAGGAACGGGACGGCGCGCGCCGCGATTACGCGAGCCTGCGCGAGCAGTTCGAGAATTTAAAGCTGGAGCACGTGCGCCTGCGCGGTGAACCGGCCAAGAAAGATCCCGCCCTGGAAGCGGAGCTCGAAACCTTGCGCGCGCAACTCGCCGAACGCGACCAGCAGATCGCCGAACTGAAGAACGCTCCCGCCCCCGAGCCTGTGCCCGCACCAATTTCGGAAGACACCAGCGCCCTGCAAACCCAGCTCAACCAGGCCCGGGAAGATGCCTCCATTGCCCAGCGCGGTTTGGCACTCAGCCAAAAGGCGCTGCAAGAAACCCGCGACGCCCTGCGCGAAGCCAGCGAGGGCTCTTCCATGGCCAAGACGAACCTGGATAACCTCAAGAACGAATGCGCCACGCTGGTGCAACAGAACATGCTTCTCCAGGCGCAGCACGATCAGCTCACCCGCGAATTGAACGCCCTCAAGGCCAAGGTCGCGGGGCGGCCCTAACGGACCATTTTTCGGCTTTTGCCGGGCGAATGGACCAACTCCGGCGTTGCTAAGACGTTTCCCGCCCTGTAGGCTTTCCCCTCCCCCTTTTGTATGAAAACGACGACTCATTCCAAGAAGAAAAAGGCAGGTTCCCCTGCCCCCTCCCGACGTAGCCCCGTGATGAACGGAGCGGAAGTCCTCGTCGCCAGCCTGGAACGTGAGGGCGTCGATACCATTTTCGCCTATCCCGGCGGTGCCAGCCAGTTGCTGCATCAGGCGCTGACGAAGTCGAAGAAGATTCGCACGATTCTGCCCCGGCACGAGCAGGGCGGCGGCTTCATGGCGGCGGGCTATTCGCGGGCGACCGGCCACGTAGGCGTGTGCATGGCGACGAGCGGTCCCGGCGCGACGAACCTGGTGACGGCGTTGGCGGATGCCTACATGGATTCGATTCCGCTGGTTTCCATCACCGGCCAGGTGCCATCCTACAACATCGGCAAGGGCGCCTTCCAGGAGACCGACTTTTTCGGCATGACGCTGCCGGTGGTGAAGCACAGTTACCTGGTGCTCGACGCGAAGGACATTCCCCGCGTGGTGAAGGAGGCTTTTTACATTGCGAACAGCGGCCGGCCGGGGCCCGTGGTAATCGACATTCCGAAGGATGTGCAGCTATCCATGTCGCAGCCGATCTTCCCGGACAAGGTGGAGTTGCGCGGCTACAAGCCGGAGAAGAAAGCGGACGACGTGGCGCTGAACGAATTGCTCGGCCTGATCGAAAAGGCGGAGAAGCCGGTGCTCTATGTGGGCGGCGGCATCATTTCCTCCGGCGCGGCGAAGGAGCTGCTGGAATTCGTGGAGCTGACGAACATTCCCGTGACCACGACGCTCATGGGCATCGGCTGTTTTCCGGAGACACATCCGCTCTCGCTGAAGTGGCTCGGCATGCACGGCACCTACTATGCGAATCGCGCGGTGAATGAGGCCGATCTCCTGCTCGCCTTCGGCGTGCGCTTTGACGATCGCGTGACCGGCAAAGTCTCCGAATTCGCCAAGCACGGCACTATTGTCCATATCGACATCGATTACGCCGAGTTCGACAAGAACAAGCACGTACACCTGCCCATCCTGAGCGACGTGAAATACGCGCTCGGCCGCCTGAACGCCATGATCCGCAAGGAAGGCCGCGCCCGGAAATCGTTCCCGGCCTGGGTCAAGGAAATCGGCACCTGGAAAGCCGCACACCCGCTGAAGTTCGAAGATTACAGCGACAAGATCGCCCCGCAGTTGGTGATCCGTAAACTCTACGAGATGACCAAGGGCGAAGCGATCATCACGACCGGCGTGGGCCAGCACCAGATGTGGGCCGGGCAGTTCTACGATTTCATCAAGCCGCGGACGTTCCTGACTTCTGGCGGTCTCGGCACCATGGGCTTTGGCTACCCCACCGCGCTTGGCGCGAAAGTGGCGTGTCCGAACAAGCAGGTAATTGACATCGACGGCGACGGCAGCTTCCTCATGAACGTCCAGGAACTCGCCACCTCCAAGGTGGAGAAAATCGACGCCAAGGTGATCATCCTCAACAACCAGCATCTCGGCATGGTGGTGCAGTGGGAAGACCGGTTCTTCGACAGCAATCGCGGCCACACTTACCTCGGGGATCCGAGCGACCGCGCGGGCATCTATCCTGACTACCCGACGATCTTCAAGGGCTTCGGCATCACCTGCGAGCGGGTGCTGCACAAGAAGGATCTCGAAGGCGCGCTGCAACGATTGATCGACGCCAAAGGCGCTTATGCGCTCGACGTCATGGTGCCCTACACCGAGCACGTGCTGCCGATGATTCCCGCGAACCACACGTTCAAGGACATCATCACGGATTAGGCGCTGCGAGGCTCCGTCAACCTACCTTGTCATCGCCGGACGCGGGCGGCTGGCGACAGGGTTCACCGATGGGATACGATCCCCACCGTGGTGCGGAGTGGGCTGCTGCATCGCCAGGGCGGGACTTTTCATGCGATCCGTACTCTCCCCTTTTAGTTCGGCCAGAAGTTCCGCCACACTCTCCATCACACAGGTCGGTTGATAGACGTAATTCGTCAGGTCGCCCAATTTCGTGGATCCCGTTAAAACCAGGCATGCCTGCATTCCGATCTCGATGGCGCCGCGGATGTCGGTTTCCATCGTGTCGCCAACCATCATGACCTCGTGGGTTTGCCGATGAAGCAGCCGTCGCGCCCGGAAATACATGTAGGGATTCGGCTTTCCGAGATAATAGGCGCGCTGTCCGGTGCTGGCTTCGAGATAGGCGGCCAGCGCCCCGGCTCCCGGTCGTGTCACCGTGCTTTTCACCGGGCACCAGTAGTCGGAGTTCGTTGCGACAAGCCGCGCTCCCTTCTCGATCAATTCATGGGCTTTGATCAGCTTTTCCGCTGTCGGAGAACCTTCTCCCACGATGACATAACTCGGATGAATGCTGTCATTCGGGATTTTCGCCTCCTGAAGGGCGGAGTTTAGCCCGGCCTCTCCCACGACAAAAGCCGTGCAGCTGGGATGGGTCTCCGCCAGGAAATCGGCCGTGTTCATGGCCGAAGTGTAAAAGTGACGGGCGGACAGCCCGGCAATACCCAGATGGCGGAGTTTGACGACCAGATCGCTCGGCGTCGGAGCCGAATTGTTGGTCAGGAAGAGAAACGGCGCCCCGCTCTCCACTAGGTGCGCGACGAGTTCCGCCGCGCCGGGAATCAAATGGTTTTCCCGATAAATCACCCCATCCATGTCAAGCAGCCATCCTTTATTTTTCATACGTCTTCTTTGATTTGTTCCAAGAGCGGGAAAACGTCCGATACGCCTTTACGCAGCGGTTTGTCGTGCCGCCGATCTCAGTGCTGGACCCAGTACCTCCGTAATCTCAAGATTCCCGCTCTCTATGATCAAAAGCAGGATTCATTCCACTGCGCGCTCTGAAATTCATGGCTCGTTCCACGGAATTTAATCAGTTCTATAGCGACAATCGGCTCTTTGCGGATAAGCATTACAACTGTCATGACGCCACAAGGTTACCTCGCTCTCGTTCTCCACGCGCACCTGCCTTTCGTTCGTCATCCCGAGTACGAGGAATTTCTCGAAGAGGACTGGCTTTACGAGGCGATCACGGAGACCTACATCCCGCTCGTCGACATGATGGACGGGTTGATCAACGATGGCTGCGATTTTCGCCTGACCATGTCGATCACGCCGCCGCTCGCTTCGATGCTGGGCGACGAGCTGTTGCAGAACCGCTACGTGCGGACGATCGATAAATCGATCGAGCTCGCACACAAGGAAATCAATCGTACCAAGGGCGATCACCAATTCCACGAGCTGGCCTGGTTCTATCTTCACCGGCTGGAAAACTGCCGCCGCGTCTTCGTCGACAAGTATCACCGCAATCTCCTGACCGCGTTCCGCAAGTTCCAGGATGCGGGCAAGCTCGAGATCATCACCTGCGGCGCGACGCATGGCTACCTGCCGTTGATGAACGAATACCCGGAAGCGGTGCGGGCCCAGGTCATGATCGCGCGGGACCATTACCGCGAATGTTTCGGACGCGACCCGCGCGGCATCTGGCTGCCGGAATGCGCTTACGTCCCCGGCATCGACCGCTTCCTGAAAGAAGCCGAGATCCGCTGGTTTGTGGTCGACACCCACGGCGTCATGCACGCCGAGCCACGCCCCCGCTACGGCGTCTACGCGCCGATCTACACGCGGACGGGTCCCGCCGCCTTCGCGCGTGACATCGAATCGAGCGTGCAGGTCTGGTCGTCCATCGAAGGTTATCCGGGTGATCCCGCTTATCGCGATTTCTACCGCGACATCGGCTACGATCTTGATTTCGATTACATCAAACCCTACATCCAGACGAACGGCCTGCGCAAATTCACCGGGCTCAAGTACCATCGCATCACCGGCAAGGGCGGATGGAAAGAACCCTATCGGCCCGGCGCCGCGCATCAGCGCGCGGCCGATCACGCGGGCAATTTCGTCCACAATCGCGCGAAGCAGATCGAGCATTTACACAGCATGCTGGGCATCGATCCCATCGTCCTCGCGCCTTACGATGCCGAGCTTTACGGCCACTGGTGGTACGAGGGTCCGGAATTCCTCAACTATGTTTTCCGCAAGGCGAACTACGATCAGCAGACCTTCCGCACCACGACTCCGGGCGAATATCTCGCCCAGCACAACACCCAGCAACTGGCCACACCCAGCGCTTCCTCCTGGGGCGCGGAAGGCTACTACAAGGTCTGGCTCGACGAGCCGAACGCCTGGATTTATCCCCACCTGCACGTGGCCACGGGCCGCATGATCGAGCTGGCGCGCCAGTTCCGCGATTGCTACGGCCTGACCGACCGCGCGATGAAGCAGGCCGCCCGCGAATTGCTGCTGGCCCAATCGAGCGACTGGGCCTTCATCATGAAGACCGGGACGATGGTGCCCTACGCCGTGAAGCGGACCCAGGACCACATCCTGCGCTTCACCAAACTCTACGAGCAGATCAAGGCCAACACGATCGACACCGATTTCCTCGGCAACTGTGAGTGGCGGAACAACATCTTCCCCAACATCAACTGGCGGTATTACATTTGAGGTTGAGTCAGGCTGGCGAGCTGGGAGCTTGCTGAAAAAGACTCACTCCTAAAAATTGCCGTCATCCTGAGCTTGTCGAAGGATCAGTTCTGTTCCATTTACTGAGGCAAAACTGAGGCTTCGACAAGCTCAGGATGACTGATTTTGGAGCGACTATGTCAGTAAAAATCGCTCTACCCGCCACCTAATCGAACGCCAGTTCGGCTTTGCCGACAATCTCGCCGATCCGCTTCATCACTTCGGGCGTCAGCTTCGGCTGCGCCTCCACTGCGGCAAGATTCTCGGTGAGTTGCGCCACTTTCGACGCGCCCAGGATGACTGTGCTGACCCGTGGATTCTTCAGGCACCAGGCGATGGCGAGAACAGCCGGGCTTAGCTCCAGTTCCCCGGCCAGTGCGACAAGTTTCTCCACGATCTCGCCTTTCCGTTTCGTCTCGTTTTCCATCCGCGCTTTCAGCCAATCGTAACTCTCCGTCGTCACGCGCGTTCCTTCCTGAAGACCCTTGGCGTGCTTGCCGGTCAGCAGCCCCGAAGCCAGCGGCGACCAGATCGTCGTGCCGAGCCCGTATTCTTCATAAATCCGCGCGTACTCCTGCTCAACGCGATGCCGCCAAAAGATGTTGTACTGCGGCTGCTCCATCGTCGGCGGCACGAGATGACATTCGCGCGCAATGGCATGGGCCTGTGTAATCTCCTGCGCGCTCCACTCCGAGGTACCCCAGTAGAGCACCTTGCCTTGGTGAATCAGGTCGCTCATGGCACGGACCGTTTCCTCAATCGGCGTCTCCGGGTCGGGACGGTGACAGAAATAAAGATCGAGATACTCGACCTGCAACCGGCGCAAGGCCGCGTGACACGCCTCGATGACATGCTTGCGGCTCAGCCCGGTTTGATTCGGCCTTTCGCCGCCCCAGAAGACCTTGCTGGAAACGAGAAAGGTATCGTGCGCCCAACCCATGTCCCGGAGGATCTTTCCCATGACCGTTTCAGACCGGCCCGAGGCGTAGGCTTCCGCGTTGTCGAAGAAATTCACCCCCGCGTCGTAGGCCGTCTTCATCAAATCGGCCGCGACGTCGTCGCCGATCTGCTGTCCAAAGGTGACCCATGATCCGAGCGACAAGGCGCTGACCTTGACTCCCGATTTTCCCAAGCGGCGATATTCCATGAAGGAAGAATAAAGGCCGTCCGTATTTACGCAAGTGGCCGGGCGTTATCCCAACCCGCCCCGTAATTCCCCAGTTGCGCTGGAGGTGGAAGCAGAAGAAGTTACCTCATGACCGAATCCACCCCGCAGGCCCAATATGTCGATACCGGCGCGATCAAACGCAAGATTGGCTGGACCGCCATTCTCCTGGGCGGCCTTGGCGTCCATAAATTCATGCTCGGCTATAACCGCGCCGGAATCATCATGCTGGTCATCGGCCTCTTCGGCTGGGTTCCGTTCCTGATTCCCACCCTGGCCGTGATGGTGATCGGCATCATCGAGGGGATTATTTATCTCAACAAAAGCGATGCAGATTTCGTGGCGACCTATCTCAATGGAAAGAGAGAGTGGTTTTAAGTCCGGCGCGTGCTAGTCATAAACGTATGCCATGGTACTACGCAGGGCCCGAGGCCAAGCCGGTCGGCCCGATTTCGCTGGAGGAATTGCAGACTCGCCGCTCAAGCGGAGTTGTCACGCCGGAGACCTATGTCATCGAGCACACCGGTGTCGCGGGCGCGCCAGGAGCGTGGCGTCGTTACCGTGAGATCTTTCCGGAGAGCCCCACATTGCCTCCGCTTCCGCCGGTGCCGGGTGTGGTTCCTCTCCCTCCGCCGCCTATGGCGGCCTCGCCTACCTCACAGGTCCACCCTCTTTTTCCTTCCGCCGCGCATGCTCCCGCCATCCATGTGCCTTCTTCCGTTCCCTTGGCCGCGCCGCATGCCCACTACCCAGTCCGCCGGACGAATCCCTGGTGCGCGTGGGGATTCGGCCTGGCCCTGGCCGGATTCATCTTCTCCTTCTTCTGCGGAATCGGACTTCTGCTGGCCGCACCGGCGTTGATTATTTGCATCCTTGGATTCGTCAAAGTCCATCAACAACCCGATCAATCAGGCCGCGGATTGGCCGTGGCGGGCGCCGTGCTTTCCGGTCTCGCGCTGCTGATCTCCGTTGCGTTCCTGGTCTATGCGGTGCCCTTGATCATCAAAAACCACGAGTGGACCGTAACGGAACAGAGCTCCACCAACTCGGAGTAACATGGCTCCCGTTTGCGAAGCCGCGAGCGCCCCGGCCACTCCCAGCGGATGGTTTTCCACGCGTGCGCAGATCGTCGCGGTCGGGTGCGCTTGTGCGGGCGCTTCCGCCTTTCTCTACGCGGTCAACCCCACCCAGCACGCTATCTATCCGCAGTGCATTCTCTATCGCACCACGGGCATCTATTGCGCGGGGTGCGGCGCGACCCGGGCGCTCTACGCGTTGCTGCATGGGCGCGTGCTGGATGCCCTGCACGACAACGCACTCTTCATCGGGGCGTTGCCCTTCCTCGCCGGACTAGCGGGCTGGTACCTGCTGGAGGCATGGCAAAAAAAGGTGTGGCCCGATTGGAGCGTGCAGCCCCGCCTGCTCATGCGAAGCGGAATTTGGATTTTCCTGACCATGCTTCTGTTCATGGTCATGCGCAACTTTCCGGGCTGGCCGTTCGAATTGCTGAAGCCGTTGGCGGGGTAGGTCACCTTGCCGTCCGACCACCGGACCGTTTTTTAATTAGATTGTCGCTCTTTTTCTCTGTCATCCTGAGCTTGTCGAAGGATGACGGCAATTTTGACACGACCATTTGTTTGAAAACCGGTCTAGCCCTCGATCGTATTGATCTCGACCGGCTCAACCTGCACGCCGTTGCTCTCGAACCACGCGACGGCATCCTTGATGACCGAGCGTTCTCCTTCCAGTTCCATGGCGATGATGCCAATGGAGGGAGTGACGGAGGAATTGCGGATATTGAAAATGACGTCGAATTGCCGACTCATTTCGCAGATGAGGGGACGACGGGCGCTTTCCGCGCTGAAGGTTAACCAGAAGCGTTGCGTTTCGCGGGCCATAAGCGGAGCTAAGCGGGGGTCGCGACGATTGTCGAGACAGCAGCGCGTTTCCCTGTCAGGAAACCTTAGGCAGGGCGCCGGCGGCCAGTTCTTCCAGCGTCGCCTTCACCACCTTGAACTCGGTTTCCAGCCGGTCGGTGAACTCCACCGCCAGGTTAAGGTCTCCGCCGCGACCCGCCGATTGAAGGCTGGAGCAAAGCAACTGCATCCGTTCCGCGCCGAAATTCGCACAGGCGCGGCCCAGTTGCATGGCCTGGATGCCGATACCCTGGACATTGCGGTTCTCGATGTCCTTGCGGATTTGCTGAAGCGTGAGCGGCGTTTCCTCTGAAAAAATCTCCACCAGTTCGCGCACAGCCTCCGATCCGGAGCCGGTCATCTCGCCGAAGCGGGCCAGGACGGTGAAGTCGACGATCTGGCCGATATTTTCCGAGGACCGCACCAGTTCCGCTTCGAGCGATTCGATGCGTACCGGCTTGCTGAGGTAGCCGTCCATGCCTGACTTGAAGCACATCTGCCGGTCGGACTCCATCGCGTTGGCGGTCATGGCGATGATCCAGGGCCGTTTCGCGCCGGTCCATAATTCGCGGCACCGACGGGTCGCTTCGAGCCCATCCATTTCCGGCATCTGCACGTCCATCAGAATCACATCGTATTTCTGCCGCTCCAGGGCCTGCAGGACTTCGAGTCCGTTCTGCACGACGTCGGGGCGATAACCCATCTGGCTAAGAATGCGGGTCGCGACCTTCTGGTTGATGACATTGTCCTCCGCGAGAAGAATACGCAGCGGCCGGCGCTGGCCGAAACCGGTATCGATGCGTCCGGTGGAACGCAGGAGATTATCGGTGACCCGCTCGCCCTTGAGCGAGGTGGCGAGAATGCCGTGAAGCTGCTGGAAATGGATCGGCTTGGCCACGCAGGCGACGAATCCCGGCGGCAGGTTTTTGCCGTAGGCAGCCTGCTGTTGCAGCGAGCTAAGGAGGACGCAGGGCGAGCCCTCGGCATTGCGCTGGCTGCGGACATCCTGCACCAGTTTCTTGCCCGATTGATCGGGAAGGTCCTCCTCGATTAGCGCCGCATGGAAAGTCTGCCCCGCGCGCAGCTTTTTCATCAGCTCCGTGCCGGAGCCCGCCGCAACGGTCTGCATGCCCCAGCTTTTGCCCAAGGCGGAAAGCATCGAACGGACGCCCGGATGGGTCGCCGCGATGAGGAGGGTCTTGCCCTTGAGAATCGGATTCGGCACGAGTGGCTTGGGCGGCAACGCTTCCTTCATCGGAATGGCGGCATGGAAACCGGAACCTTTGCCCTCCTCGCTTTCAACCCAAATATTGCCGCCCATCATCTCGGTCAGCTTGCGGCTGATCGCGAGGCCAAGGCCGGTGCCGCCGAAGCGGCGCGTGGTGGAGGCATCCACCTGGGAGAAGGACTGGAAAAGCCGGTCGATCTTATCCGCCGGAATGCCGATGCCGGTATCCCAGACCGAGAAGAGAACGAAATGGTCCCCCGCCTGATTTTCCGCCTTGGTGACATGCACGCTGACGTCGCCGGTGGAGGTGAAGCGGACGGCGTTGGATAGCAGGTTGACCAGGATTTGCCGGAGCCGGGTGACATCGCCATGGAAGCCGGGCGCCAGGTCGGATGCGATGTGCCAGTGGAGCTCAAGGCCCTTTTCCGAGGCCTGCAAGCCGACGCAATCGACCGCCTCCTCGACCAGCACGGCGAGGTCGAAGGGATGACTCTCGAGCTCAAACTTGCCCGATTCGATCTTTGAGAAATCGAGAATGTCACTGATGATGGTCAGCAGCGTATCCGCGCTCTGCCGGATGGTCTGCGCGTAGTTGCGCTGCTCGGCATTGATGTCGGTGCCCAGCAGCAGGCCGGTCATGCCCACCACGGCATTCATCGGCGTGCGAATCTCGTGGCTCATGTTGGCCAGGAATTCCGACTTGGCGATATTGGCGCTCTCCGCCGCTTCCTTCGCGTTGATCAGCTCTTCCTGGATTCCCTTCCGCGCGGTGATGTCCTCGCAGATGCCACGATAACCGATCAGCTGGTTTTTCGTGTCATGCATCGGCGCGCCCCGGGTGCTGAGCCAGATGACGCGCTCGTCCTTGGCCTTGCAACGGAACTCGAGGTCGCTGAAACGCTGTTCCTTGCGGGCGGCGTAGAAAAACTTGGCCGACGCAATCACGGCGTCTTCGGGCACGGCGCAATCGAAGAACCCACGGTGCTCCATTTCTTGCGGCGTCACGCCCAGCATTTCCTGCATACGATCGGAAACGAAAGTGATCTTTCCCTCCGCCGTGGTTTCCCAGATGAACTTGCCGGGAATATCAACGACTTCACGGAAGCGGGCTTCGCTCACCCGCAACATCTCCTGCTGGACTTTGTAGGCGTCGGAAACTTCGACCTGGTTGAGTTCGGCCTGCGCGATTTGCGCGAGGTCGCGCAGGGCGGCCAGATCTTCCGCGCTCGGAATGCGGGGCTGGTGGTCCGCGACACACAGCGTGCCGACCAGGCTGCCATCCGCGGCCGCAAGCGGGTTGGCCACGTAAAAGCGGACGTTGGGCTTGCCGGTCACGTAGATATTGTCCGCAAAGCGCGGATCGATCGACGCGTCGGGCACGACAAGCTGTTTGTCATCCAAAATCGCGTGCGCGCAGAAGGCAACGTCCCGCGAGGTTTCCACCAAATCCGCTCCGTAGCGCGATTTATAAAACTGCCGATTCTCGTCGATCAACGAGACAAAGGCCATCGGCACACCCAGAATGCGGGCGGCCAGCCGGGTGATCCGATCGAAGCGTTCCTCCGGCGCGGTATCGAGAAGCTTGAGATCACGAAGCGCCGCCAAACGGGCGTTCTCATTCGACGGAAGCGGCGCGGCAGGCATGATTAGATCATTTCGTCTGAAAGTCTTCGCGAGGAAATGGCTTGCACTCTAATACCACACATGTTTCCCAATGACAAACATCTCACGCGACCAAAGTTGTGTTAACGCCGCGCTCCCGTCAACCTTGGTGAAAATCTGGATTGCACCCGCGCCCCGGTTCCTGAAAAGTCTCGGGCAACATGTCTCTCGTTTCACCCATTGGAATTATCGGCGGCAGCGGTCTTTATCAGCTCCCCGCCTTCACCGGTCAGAAGGAAGTGCGGCTGGAGACTCCCTTCGGCTCCCCTTCCGACGCCTACATCCAGGGAGATCTGGCCGGGCAACCGGTGGTGTTTCTTCCCCGCCACGCCCGGGGCCATAAACTTTTACCCAACGAAATTCCGCACCGCGCCAACATCCACGGATTCAAGCAACTCGGCGTGCGTTGGATCATCAGCATCAGCGCGGTCGGCTCGCTGCAGCACGATTACTCGCCGGGCGACGTGGTGCTGCCCGACCAGTTTTTCGACCGCACGAAAGGGCGCACGCCGGACACGTTTTTCGGAGAAGGCATCGTGGCCCATATCGCTTTCGGCGATCCGATCAGCACGGAATTGCAGGAAGTGCTCCACGTCTCGGCGCAGGCCGCCGGGGCCAAGGTCCATAAGGGCGGGACTTATGTGAATATCGAGGGTCCACAATTTTCCACTCGCGCCGAATCGGAGACTTACCGCTCTGCCGGGCACGCGATTGTGGGAATGACCAACCTGGTCGAGGCCAAGCTGGCCCGCGAGGCGCAGATCGCCTATGCCACCGCCGCCATGGTGACCGACTACGATTGCTGGCATCCGGAACACGACAGCGTCACCGTGGAAATGGTGATCGGCTGGCTGCAAAAGAACACCGCGCTGGCGCAGAATATCCTGCTCGAGGCCATACCCCGCGTGGCCAAGCTGACCCACGCGAAGGCGCATGAGGCCCTAAAGTACGCGATCCTAACCCACAAGGAGCACTGGCCCGAGGCGACCGCGAAGAAGCTGGCGTTGATCTTAGGCTAAAGCGAAGGCGGGAGCTGGAACCGTCCGGGTTGACGACTTTTCGAGAGGAAGTTTTCCTCGAGGATTCCAGGCGACCGGCCTGCTTTTTTGGGATAGTCTTTCGTCGCCCATGCCTCCCACCCCATCGGACCCGGCAATAACCGAATTCCTCCAGCAACTCGAACAAGGGCGGGGCATCTCTCCCCTCACCGCGCGGAACTATCGGCAGGCCCTCACCGAATTCAAGGCGACCGTGCCGGATAAATCGTGGTGGGCGCTCACCCCGGTCGACTTCAAGAGCTATCTCTACGGCCTCGCCCGCGCGCAGAAGCTGGGGCCGAGCACGGTGCGACTGCGCTTCGCCGCCCTGCGCACCTTTTATCGGATGGCTTTACGCGAAGGCAAAATCAAGTCGAACCCGGTTTCGGGGCTGACCCTGCCCAAACTGCCCCGGCGATTGCCCATCTTCCTGAACCAGGAACAAATCCTCGCGCTGCTCGACGCGCCTCGCCGCTTATGGGACCAGGAACAGAAACGCAAGACGCTGGGCGGAAAGAAGACGTCCCGGCGAGGAGGGAAAAACTGGCAGATGCTGCGCGACACCGCATGGCTGGAACTCTTCTACAGCGCGGGCCTGCGTCTCGCCGAACTGGTCGGCCTGCAACGGCGGAACCTCGATCTTCTCCAAGGTACGGTGCGGGTGCGCGGCAAGGGCGGCAAGGAACGGCTTTGCCCGCTGGGCGGACCGGCCTTGCAAGCGCTCGAGGCTTATCTGGATGCCTGCCCGTTCGAATCCGGTGTGCTCTTTGTCTCTGAACAGGGCAGGCAGTTGAACGGACGCACGGTGCAACTCGCACTGAAGCGTTATCTCATGGCGGCGGGGCTGAATGCCAAGATTACTCCACATAAGCTGCGCCACACCTTCGCCACGCACCTGCTGGATCACGGCGCCGATCTCCGCAGCGTGCAGGAACTGCTTGGCCACAGCCAGCTGACCACCACGCAGATTTACACCTCAGTGTCGGTCGAACGGCTGAAGCGGGTTTACGACGGCGCGCACCCCCGGGCTTAAGCTGGCCAACGCTTTTAAATCTGCGATTCTCTGCCCCTCATGAAAGCCCTGATTAAATTTCTCCTTCAGGTTTTTTATAATGTGGGCTTCATGACGTTCTTCTTCATCACCGGGCCGTTCTTTCTCTGGCGGCTGTGGCGAAGGGGAAAGCTGCTGCCGCAATTCGGCCAGCGCTTCGGCAGCTACTCACAGGAGATCCGGACGAAGCTAAAGCCCGGCGCGGATCTCTGGGTGCATGCCGTCAGCGTGGGAGAGGTCGCCCTCGCCATGGTGCTGATCCGCCGCATGCGAGAGGTCAACCCCGCCTTGCGCGTGGTGGTTTCGACCACGACCGCGACCGGCTTCGGCACGGCCCAAAAGCAATTGGCGGATGCTCAGACCACCGTCATTTACAACCCGATCGATTTTCTCTGGAGCGTCATCGCCGCCTTCAATGTCATCCGGCCGCGACGGCTTATCCTGATCGAATCGGAAATCTGGCCGAATTACCTGTGGTGCGCGCGCCGCCGCCATATCCCGATCTACCTGGTCAATGCCCGGTTGAGCCGCCGTTCCGAGGAGCGTTACCGGCGGATGAGCTGGCTCATCCGCCCGCTGCTCCACGAAATCGATCTCGTCTTCGCGCAGGACCCAACGGACGTAACACGCCTTGGGCAGGCCGGTTTCGCACCGGAAAGCATCTTCAATCTAGGCAGCCTGAAATACGATGTTGCCGCATTGGGACTCTCTGCGGAAGCCGATATCAGCTCATGGTGGGACCGCACCGGCTGGCAGGCCGGGCAAATGATCCTGCTCGGCGGGAGTACCCATCCCGGCGAAGAGGAAGTGCTCGCCCGGATTTATATGACCCTGCGCGAACGCTGGCCACAGTTGCGGCTCGTGCTCGCCCCGCGCCATGCGGAACGGGGCGGCGCGATTCGGGATCTCTGCGACCGCATGGGACTCAAGACCGTGACGCGCGCCCAACTCGCCGCCGCAACCGCGCCTCTCTCCAACGGCAATTCACCCGAGGTGCTGGTGGTCAATTCGACCGGCGAATTGCGCGCCCTCTACAAACGCGCGACCCTGACTTTCGTGGGCAAGAGCCTCCGGGGCCAGGGCGGCCAAAATTTTATCGAAGCCGCGCCGATGGGCACGCCGATCATCGTCGGGCCCAATATGCAGAACTTCGAGGTATTGACACGCGAGTTTCTCAGCCGAGGGGCCATCGTACAAGTAACCGACGAATTCGAACTGGCGACCAGCATGGAAGCCCTTTTGGCTTCCGATGAAACCCGCCGGGAATTGGGCCAACGCGCGCGCGAAACCTTCGAAGCGAACCTGAATGGAGGCCGCCGCACCGCGCAGGTAATTTTACGTTCGCTGGAAAAAGACGCGAAGCGAAATTAAGCGGCGCTGGAGCCGTCACGTGATGATCCGCGCGCGGCGCCGTTCTTCGCCGCTTTTGTGAGGGCGATCGGCTTCCCGTCGGCGGCGGCATTTTCCTCGCGATGAAGGCGGCAGGCGCAGGCGGCCTTCTGCAAATCGGGACAGGGAACTTCGACAAAAAAGAGGACTGTCTGATACATGCCGCTGGGCTTGCTCAGCGGATGACAGGCTACGACCACGCCGGCGCAGCAATGCCTTTCCCCCTGATGATCGAAGGCGAACTCTATCTCGGTGCCCTCGGCGAAATGCCATTTGGTGAGCAGGCGAACTCCTTTGGGCGTCCAGTGGACCTGGTCCTGAATCAGATTGATCGAGTCGGAAAAACTAACCGTGACTGCCGCGCCTCGCTTTACCCCGTTTTTGCTTCGAATCGGCATAGCAGGAAATCCTTCACATTATCTTTTACTTAACATCGAACAACGATCTGTCAAATGAGGGCATGAGTCTTTGAATGCTCATAAAATGGGGAGGTATTACTTTCATCTTTTTATTGGTGATACCGATGAAAAAGCCGCCGCTTCCTTTTTGGCATTCTCACCGCCTCAATCACCCGGGACTAAGTTTAATAAAGCACAGATGCCGAAAAAAACTTGGATATTTTCCCTATTCTTTTTAGGGAGGCCCGCCGCGACCCAGCGGGATCAGGCACGGGGATGAAACTGGCGATGCACCTGTTTGAGCCGCGCCTGATCGACGTGGGTATAAATCTGGGTCGTGGCGAGACTCGCGTGCCCCAGCATTTCCTGGATCGCGCGCAAATCGGCGCCGTGGCTGAGCAGATGAGTCGCGAAAGAATGACGCAGAAGATGAGGCCAGATTTTTTTTGGCAATCCCGCCAGTTTCGCCATTTCCTGGACGATCTGCCAGATGCGCGCCGTGGTGAGCCGTCGGCCATGCTCGCCCAGGAATAATTCGCCGCCGGTCTTCGGTTTGACCAGGAGCGGACGCCCGCGCGCGAGCCAGCGATCAATCGCGACCACCGCCTTGTCTCCGACCGGCACGACGCGCTCCCGATTGCCCTTGCCGATGATGCGCAGGAGCCTTTCCTCGCGTAGAAAATACTCCAGGCGCAGCCCCGCGATTTCCGCCGCGCGCAAACCGCTGGCGTAGAGAACTTCCAGCAGCGCGCGGTCGCGCAGACCAAGCGGCGTGTCGGGTGTTTCCACGGCGAGAAGCTGGTTCACCTCCGCCTCGCTAAGCGTCTCCGGCAACAACCGGTCCAGCCGGGGAAGATCGAGCGCGGGAAGAAGATCATGCTGGATGAGGCCGGAGCGCTGGAGATGAAAAAAGAAATGGCGGAGCGCGACCAGGATCATCTTCATCGAGGACGGCGCGAGCTTTCGCCCGATGCGCTGCTCACGCACGTAGGCGCGAAGATCGGCCACCGTGATGGCGCCCGGCGCGCGACCGGGTTGATGCTTTTCCATCCACGCGACGAACGATTCGAGCGCAAGCCGGTTGATCAACTGGGTATTGACCGAGTGGCTTTTCTCCGTGGCCAGGTAGCCGAGGCAGCCTTCCACCGCATCTTCCCAGTCGGCATTCATGAAGGAGAAATTTCGGAACAAGACGGGCCACGCTGCCCGCCGGAAAACCTACGATTTCTTTTTCGCATTCAGCTCGGCCAGCACGCCTGGATCACGCACATCAGCCCAGGCCTTGCGCAAGGTCACGCCGCGCAGGCGGTCGCCCGCCTTGACGCTGGCCTTGAGCGCGTCGGTGAATTCGTACTCGCCGCGGGGGGATTTCTCCAGCTTTGCCGTGTAGTCAAAAATGCGCGGCTTCAGCAGATAGATGCCTGCATTGTAAAAGGCATTCGACGGCACTTCTTTCAGCGCGCCTTTTTCCACGAGGTCGGTCATGAAGCCTTGCTCGTTCAGGATCACCGCGCCGCCCTTGGTCAAATCCTCCCCATCCTTCACCGCGATCACGCCGTCCTCCTGGAACGACTCGACCAGCAGCGCGTAATCGGTCGGCGGACTCAGCAGGATATCGCCGTAGGTGAGCAGGAAGCGCTCGTCCCCCACCCAATCCTTCGCGGGATCGGCGGCCTTGCCGGTGCCGTCCTGCACCTTTTGTTCGCCGTAGTTGATCCGCACGTTCCAGCGCTGGCCATCGCCAAAATAATCGCGGATGACGTGCCCGCACCAGCCGGTGATGATGAAAAATTCGCGCACGCCCGAGACATCGCGCAGGCCTTCGATGATGTGTTCAAGCACCGGTTTGCCCTCAACCTGCACCATCGGTTTGGGAAGATTTGCCGTGAGATCGCCCATGCGCGTTCCCTTCCCGGCGGCTAGAATAACAGCTTTCATGTACCGCCCATGTAACCGGGCGCGCGGTGAAAGGCCAAGCTTCTACTTCTTGAAGAAAAGATCGAAGGCCCAACTCCACCATGTGGTCTCGGCCTTGCTGGTTGTCGAAAGACCCGTCGCGGGCGCATCGGTGGCACCTTTGCCCGCAAGAGTCGAAGTTGGCCCGGCTCCGGGAGTAGGCTTGACGGACCCTTTGCCGTCATCCAGCGGATGCATGGTAACGCAAACCGCCCCGGTCATCATCACCGTGCCGTCGGCGGGACCTTCCAGGAGCGAGCCGCTCAACAACAGCAACCCGGCCACGGAACGCGATCCCTCCCGGTCAACCCAGGTGCCGTCGGTAAGAGGATACGGTGTGATGATTTTGCGCCCGGTCTCATCCTCCATGTGCGCGGGATCGTGGATGAGCAGCATGTCGGGCTCGGCGTTTACCAGAGTGACCGCGTGTCCGGCGTTCCAGGCGCGGGTGAAGACATGATTGTCCGGGTTGACCCGGCAGTAATTGAGCAGAAGGATAAAGCCCTTGTTCGGCGAGTCATTATCCTTCAACCAATCCTGGCTGAAGGCACTCCCCTTGCCGTCCATGCCGCGATACTCGATATCCGCCTCGTACCCGGCATCGTGAATGTACTTCTCGATCCCGGTGGTGACATTGGCCATCTGCGTGCCCCAATCAAAGCGCGCGTCGGTATCGGTCATGATCTGATGCACGGTGTGAAGATCGCGCTCATCCTCCGTGCTGCCGGAAAGCAGGAGCTTGGGATAGCCGTGGTGGCCGAACCAGATCATCAGGTTTGCCGTGGAAGTAGGCAGGCAGGTTTGCTCGATCTGGGCCAGATCGGGCATGCCTGGTTTTTCGTTGGCCTGAACGAGCCCCAGGCCCAGGCACGAGACCGCCGTCAGCGCGAGGGCGCTTTTCCTGACGAACGGGCCTCTTTGAAAAATCATACAGCGTCGGGAGCAATTGCCATGCCTTGAGTATACCAGATGCCTAGTCTCCTCTGGCGTACGGAAATGGCTTCATTCATCTCCTAGCAGGGCGGGCAGAAACCGCCTAGTCCTTTGCGCCAAGAGTGCTCTTAATCGACCAAGTACCGACTCAGATTCCGCGTCAGGAGAAGCCCCCCCGTACGCGAATTGCCCCGCAAAAAGGCGGTCAATTCCGTCTTGGTGCGGAGACGGCGCCCGATATGGCCGTTGGGCGGATTTTTCCACAACGCGTACCAGCCGTCGCGATAACGGTGGACGTCGAAAGGAATCATCGGTTGCTCGGAATAAGCCGATTCCCCGTCTTTCAGGTCATGGCACATTTTGGCAAAGGCGGGATAGCCTTCCTCGATCGAGATCATTGCTGCTCCTTAGGGTTGGATGTTTTGCTCACCTAAGTTCGACTGTGCAAGCAGCCCCTATGCCGTACTAGGGGTGGAACCTATATCATCCTCCTTGCGATTTTTTCCACGGACGCGAGGAGAGACGTCTCCCATCTTTAGAGGGAATCGGGATTGTAATTTCAGGAGAGAGAGGTTTTAGTCATGGTCTCTATGGCATACAAAGACATTACTCCCCCCGCCGGCGGCAAAATTTCAATCGCAAACGGTAAGCTTACCGTGCCGGATCAACCCGTCATTCCTTTCATCCGTGGCGACGGCACCGGGCGCGATATCTGGGCCTCAAGCGTGCGCGTGTTCGACGCGGCGGTGGAGAAGGCCTACGGCGGCAAGAAAAAGATCGCCTGGTTCGAGGTTTTCGCGGGCGAAGCCTCCAAGACCAAGTTTGATAACTGGCTCCCGGATGACACGGTCGAAGCCTTCAACGAATATCTCGTCGGCATCAAGGGCCCGCTGACCACGCCTGTCGGCGGCGGCATTCGCTCGCTCAACGTGGCGCTGCGCCAGATGCTCGATCTCTATGTCTGTCTGCGTCCCGTCCAGTATTTCACCGGCGTGCCCAGCCCGGTGAAGAACCCGGAAAAGGTCAACATGGTCATCTTCCGCGAGAACACGGAAGATATTTACGCGGGCATCGATTTCCAGGCGGACAGCGAGCCGGCCCTGAAAATCCTCGCCTTCCTCAAGGAAAATTATCCGAAGGAATTCAAGAAGATCCGCTTCGGCGCGGATCAACCCGGTTCAGTCGGCATCGGCATCAAGCCGGTCTCCCAGCCGGGCACGGAACGCCTCGTCCGCGCGGCGATCAAGTACGCCATCGACACGAAAAAGAAGTCGGTGACGTTCGTCCACAAGGGCAACATCATGAAGTACACCGAAGGCGCTTTCCGCGATTGGGGCTATGAACTGGCCAAGAAGGAATTCGGCGCGGTGGAGATCGACGGCGGTCCCTGGTGCCAACTGCCGGACGGCGTCATCATCAAGGACGCCATCGCGGACATCACGCTGCAGCAGGTGCTGACGCGCGCCGAGGATTTCGACGTGATCGCGACGCTGAATCTGAATGGCGATTACCTCTCCGACGCCCTCGCGGCGCAGGTGGGCGGTATCGGCATCGCTCCGGGCGGCAACATCAATTACATCACCGGACACGCGATCTTCGAGGCGACCCATGGCACAGCCCCGAAGTATGCCGACAAGGACATGGTGAACCCCGGTTCCGTGGTGCTTTCCGGCGAGATGATGTTCCGTTACCTCGGCTGGAACGAAGTGGCCGACCTGATCCTGAAGGGTCTCAACGGTGCCATCGCCAGCAAGAAGGTGACCTACGATTTCGCCCGCCAGATGGAAGGCGCGACGAAGATTTCGTGCTCGGCCTTTGGGGACAATATCATCGCCCACATGTAGTAGCGAACCGCCGCATGGTGTGCGGCGGCTACCTGAAAAAGCCCCGGCTTCAGCCGGGGCTTTTTGCTTTCAGGACAGGACGCGTCGATGCGGGCGCCTTTAGGGCTTCCGCACGAACCACGAGGCCCGCTTATCTTTCGTCGTCGCGAACAGGATCGCGCCCGTCTCCCGCGCGAATTCATCCACGGCGCGCTTCACCTCGAAGACGCTGATGACGCCATCTTCGGCCACTTCCCGGATATCGTAATAATCGTGCCCGGCCAGAAGGCCGCCCGCCTTCACCTTGGGCCACCAGAGGGCGATGTCGTGCTTCACCGCCTCGTAATGGTGCTGGGCATCGAGGTAGGCGAAGTCGAGCGAGCCCTCGGGGATTTCGCGCGCGGCCTCCTCGGAAGTCAGGCGCAGGATACTGCTTCGAGCGCCGAACCGCGCCAGACGCGCCTGAGTCTCGGCATGATAAGCGTCGTGGCGCGCCTGGGCCACGTTCGCGATGTCCCGATAATCTTCGCCGAATTCGCGCCACGGATCGATCGAGTAGAGCAATTCCCCGCGCCAATAATGGAGAAGGCGCTCGGAAAATTTCCCTTCCTTCACGCCGATCTCCGCGCCCCGGCCGGTAAGCCCCTGGGCGTTGAGCAGAAGGCCCAATTCACGCCGATGGCCGATCGCGTTCGGCCGCATCCAAGCCTTCAGGGAGAGATAAACGTTCTTGAGTCCGCCGTAGCTTTTGAAGGGCTTATAGGGTTCGATCTGGGACACGCTCATGAATCGCGCAACCTAGCCAACCCTCTCATTGCTGACGAGGGATTTTTAAGTACACCCCATGCCTTGTCTCAACATTTTTCTGCCGACGTTTTGAGAAGTACCTTTCCGTTCCTTGATCTTAACAAAGAAAAACATGCAGGGATTCGTGCCGCCCTTCACCGGAGTCGACATTGCTGCTCCAAAGCGCTAGCTTTTCCCGATGAACGCACTCCTCAATCTTCTGGAAGACAATGCTCTGGCTACGCCCGAGACGTTGGCCGCCCAGTTGAATCTGACGCCGGATGAGGTGCGTAGCCAGATCAAGCAACTCGAAAAGGACCGCGTCATCCTCGCCTATAAGGCCATCGTCGATGACGAGCGAGCCAAGCGCACGCACGTCAAGGCGGTCATCGAAGTGCGCATCACCCCGGAACGCGAAGGCGGCTTCGATCGCCTGGCCCACCGCATCGCGCAGTACAGCGAAGTGCGTTCCTGCTTCCTGATGAGCGGTGGCTTCGACCTGCTGGTTTTCGTGGAAGGCAACACGCTGCAGGAAGTCGCCGGTTTCGTCTCGGAGAAGCTCTCCAGCCTGCCCGGCGTACTCTCCACCGCGACCCATTTCAATCTGAAGACCTACAAGGTCCAGGGCGTTCTTCGCGAAGCTGTCGTGAACGAAGAGCGCCTGCAGGTCAGCCCTTAGGCCCGCTTTCGCGCGGCCTCCAACCTCTATCACGCCCATGCACCTTCCCCTTTCCTCCGTCTCCATGAATAGCACCGATGACTTTGTCGCCGAGCACGTACGCTCCATCCCACGTTCCGGCATTCGCGATTTCTTCGAGATCGTCCAGTCGATGACCGGCGTCATTTCGCTCGGCATCGGCGAACCCGATTTCGTCACACCCTGGCACATCCGCGAAGCGGCCATCTATGCGCTCGAGCGCGGCAAGACCGGCTATACCTCCAACCTCGGCCTGATGCGCCTGCGCGAAGTCATCTCGGAATATGTAACCGAGCATTATCACGTGTCGTACGATCCCGCCACGGAGGTTCTCGTCACCGTCGGCGTCTCCGAGGCGCTTGATCTTGCCCTGCGCGCCGTGCTGAATCCGGGCGATGAGGTGCTTTATCACGAGCCCTGTTACGTCTCCTACAGCCCGAGCATCGCGCTGGCGCACGGCCATGCCGTCGCGATCAGCACCCGCGAGGAAGATGAATTCAAGCTCCGTGCCAGCGCGTTGCGGGCCGCGATTACGCCGCGCTCAAAGGTGCTTCTCCTCAACTTTCCGACCAACCCGACCGGCGCCGTCCTGACTCCCGCGGAACTGGAGGAAATTGCCGCGGTCTGTCGCGAGCACAACCTGCTCGTGATCACGGACGAAATCTATTCCGAGCTCTCCTACAAGGACGCGCACACGTCCATCGCCTCGCTGCCCGGCATGCGCGAGCGGACGATTTTCCTGCACGGTTTCTCGAAGGCTTTTGCGATGACCGGCTTCCGCATTGGCTACGCCTGCGCGCCCGCGCCCTTGATTGACGCCATGATGCGCATCCATCAATACGGCATTCTCTGCGCGCCCATCGTCAGCCAGGAGGCCGCGCTGGAAGCGTTGCGCCATGGCCGCAACGATATGCTCGAAATGAGGGAACAGTATCGGCTCCGCCGGAACTTCCTCGTGAATTCCTTCCGCGCGATGGGGCTGCCCTGCTTCGAGCCGCTCGGCGCCTTTTACCTCTTCGCCTCGATCAAGCCGACCGGCAAGACCTCGCACGACTTCGCCTTCGGCCTGCTCAAGGCGGAACAGGTCGCCGTCGTCCCCGGCACCGCGTTTGGTCCCAGCGGTGAAGGCTACGTCCGTTGCAGCTACGCGACGAGCATGGAGCAGCTCGAGATCGCGGTGCAGCGCATCGCGAAGTTCATCGGCCATTCGAAGCCGGTCGCCTGATTCAAGGTGCGCTTCGGCCGGAGCGAAGCGCCGATCTCGCTATTTTTTCCGCCCTTTTTTGTCTCGGGCGACGCCTTGCTGTGACCAAATGCAGCGAGACACCGTCGTAGAAGGAGACCGTCCCTTTAATCCGACAAACTAATGTGAGGTTGTAAAAGTTCGGGCTTCTCCTATCCCCCATCGCGTTAAAAAAACCGCCTAGCATCCAAACCCATGAAAAAACTCATCCTTAGCCTCGTTTGCATGAGCCTTTCTCTCCAGGCCCACGCCCAAAGCCTCTATTCCTGGAAGAGCGCCACTGCGGGCGGGACCTGGCAAACTCCCGCCGACTGGTCGACTGTCTCGGGCTCGGGGACGACCTATCCCGCGACCGGCGACACGGCCGAGCTTGGAAATGCCACCTCCAATCGCACCGTGGTTTATAACAACGGCTCCACAACCAGCCCCACCGAGGGAACCATCGGCAGCCTCGATTTCAATCAAACCACCGGCGGGGTGACCAACGAACTCGACGTCGCTTTCAGCCTAAGCGTGGCCAATGCGGTCACGGTCTCGGCCACCAATGGAACCAGTGAGATCCTGCTCGACGCGCCCTCCAGCGGCGCGACGGCGCCATTCTTTGTCGTGGCGAATTCATTGACCATCGGGAACGGTGGAAACGTGACCTTTTCCGGCTTTTCCGATCTCATCGGCTCGGAGAATGTCGGGGCCGTTCTGGAAACCGATTCGACCGTCCTCAACGGCGGAACCCTGGCCATTCAGGCTGGGAATAGCGGCAATCCGACCGTCTATACCCTCACCGGCGCGCTCACGATGAATTCCGGCAATATCAACTTCGGCGGAGGCATCGGAACCAGCACCGACAACCGCCTTTCCACGGGAAATTTCACGATGAACGGAGGCTCCATCAATTCGAATGGCGTCGGCAGCCTCTACATTTATGGCACCACTAATAACATCACTGGCGGATCCTTAAACAACACCCCGATCTTTTTGGAGAATGGTCCCTCGGGCCAGTCCCTGACCAGCTCGGTTGCCCTGTCGAACGTTACCATCAACGCGGCGGCGGCCGGAACCTCCCAGGTTGTCATTGCGGACACGGCCTCGGGAAATAACATCGGCCCCGTCACCATGATCCAAGGGAATAATGGCTCCTCGACCACGCTGCAACTGGGGAGCGATCTTAAGTCGGCCTACCAGATCACGGCAGGCACGACGGGTGGTCCCACCACCGGCTCGAACAGTCTCGGCATCGATCTGGCCGGGCACACTCTCGATCTGACCGCGAGCGGCACCAATTTTAATCCGACCAACAACGGTCCCAGCACGGCCTGGACGTTGGCATCGACGACCGGCCAGGGAACCTTCAAGGCCGCGGGATTCACGCTTAGCAGCGCCGCTTCCACCACGGTTGGCGATAACGTGACGTTGCTGGCCACGGGTGCGGGCGCGAATGATCTCGGCGGGTCCGGCACCATCAGCCAGTCCTCGGCATTCCTCTATACCGGATCCGGCCGGGCCACGGTGATCTCCAATCGCGCGGTCGGTGGCTTGCAGGTCCAGAATGGTATTTTGCAAATCAACCAGGCGGCCATGACATCTGCCGCCGTGTTGGTCAGCAATGGCGGAACTCTTGATCTGAACGGCACGGCGGCCGGGACGTTGACGCTACAGTCAGGCAACTCGTTCCAGGTGAACGGCGGCACGCTCGCGTTGACCCTGGGTACCAACTCCGATCAGATCCTGGGCGGCGCGGGCGGCACGTTCTCCCTCACCAACCTGACCCTCGACATCGATCAGGCCAGCGGCTTCAACGTCAACGACAGCTACCAGCTTTTCTCCGGCTTCGACAGCAGCGCGTCGGTTGACGATATCGAGACGAATATTCTCGGTTACGATGCCGATATCAGCAGCACGGGTGTTCTCACCCTGCAAGCGACGCCCGAGCCCTCCATGTGGCTGTTACTGGGCTTTGGTTTTCTACTTCTGGTCGGCGCCGGTCGCCGACGGAAGTCGCATGAATTGACCGCCAAGGTCTGATGCCGCCAAAGATGGCGCAGGGTCATCATCCATCCCTGCGCCATCTCGAACCAATTGGGCCGCAAAGAAGACCGTGCCAAATAGGTGACGTCCAGCGGCGAACGCAAAAATCCGCTTGTCGTGGCCTGCCGCAACGGCTAGCATCTTCGGTTCCCCACTTTATTTTTATGGAAACCATCGAGAAGATTCGCAACATCGC
This sequence comes from Methylacidiphilales bacterium, assembly GCA_026225555.1. Taxonomy (GTDB): domain Bacteria; phylum Verrucomicrobiota; class Verrucomicrobiia; order Methylacidiphilales; family UBA1321; genus JABDGH01. The sequence goes on along the minus strand of JAMFSY010000009.1, from coordinate 5,531 downwards.
CATCATCGCCCACGTCGATCACGGAAAGACGACCCTGGTCGATCAGCTTCTCCGCCAGTCCGGAACCTTCCGCTCCAACCAAGCCGTGGTTGAGCGCGTCATGGATTCCATGGACCTCGAGCGGGAAAAGGGCATCACCATCAAGGCCAAGAACGCCGCGTTCCAATACAAGGATTACCACATCAACATCGTGGACACTCCCGGCCACGCCGATTTCGGCGGCGAAGTGGAGCGCATCCTGAAGATGATTGACGGCGTGCTTCTCGTGGTCGATGCGTTCGACGGCCCGCAGGCCCAGACCAAGTTCGTCCTTCGCAAGGCGCTCGAAGTCGGCGCCAAGCCGATCATCGTCATCAACAAGATCGATCGCGAAAACGCGCGTCCGCACAAGGTGCTCGACATGATCTTCGAGCTTTTCCTCGAACTTCACGCCACCGACGAACAACTCGATTTCACCGCCATCTACGCCTCGGCCAAGCTCGGCTTCGCCGTCAAGGAATGGAAAGGCCATTTGGATGACGAGACGCGCAACGCGGGCATGACCGCTCTTTACGAGGCGATTCTCGAGAAAATTCCGCCGCCAGTCGCGAATCTCGACAAGCATTTCGAAATGCTCGTTTCCAATCTCGATTACAGCGATTACCTCGGTCGAATTGCCTACGGCAAGATCACCGGCGGCAAGGTCAGCATGGGCGACAAGATCGTCTGTATCCATAAGGACGGCTCGAAGGAAAAGGGCACGGTCACCAAGCTCCTTTCCCACGCCGGTCTGGCCAAAATCGAAATTGAAGCCGCCAGCGCGGGCAACATTGTCGGCCTCGCCGGTTTTGAAGACGTCTTCATCGGTGAAACCCTCGCCGATTCCGAGGAACGCGAAGCGGTTCCCTTCGTCGACATCGATCCTCCGACCATCAAGATGCAGTTTGTGGTCAACGACTCGCCTCTCGCCGGACGCGAAGGCAAGTTTCTCACCGCCCGTCACATTCGCGACCGTCTCGTGCGCGAAACCCGTACGAACGTCAGCATCATGCTGGCCGACACGGACGCGGCCGGCGTGTTCGAAGTCAGCGCCCGCGGCGAAATGCAGATCGCGATTCTCGTCGAGCAGATGCGCCGCGAAGGATTCGAGGTCATGGTCTCCCGCCCGGAAGTTATCTTCCACAAGGACGACAAGGGCAACATCCTCGAGCCGATCGAGACTCTCTACGTCGAGACGCCCGCCGATAAACTCGGCGATATTCTCCAAGGCCTCGCGAACCGCAAGGCGGACATCACGAACATGAATCACCATGCCAACACCGTCTCGGTGGAAGCGGTGATCCCGACCCGGGGCCTGATCGGCTTCGAGACGGACCTCGTCAATTTGACCCGTGGTGAAGGTATCATGAGCCATCTCTTCAAGGAGTACGGCCCGAAGCGGGGCGATATCAGCACGCGCCAGAATGGCGTGCTCGTCTCCATGGAAACGGGCGATGCGACCGGCTTTGCGATCAATAATATCCAGGAACGCGGCCGCCTCTTCATCAGCCCCGGCGACGCGATTTATGCCGGCATGGTCGTCGGCGAAAACTCACGCCCCGACGATATGGCGGTCAATCCGTGCAAGGCAAAAGCCTTGACCAACATGCGTTCCCAGGGTGACGGCAAAGGCATCCAGCTCGATACCCCGATCAAGATGAGCCTCGAGCGCGCGCTCGAGTACATCGGCTCGGATGAGTTCGTGGAAGCCACCCCGACCAGCCTGCGCATGCGCAAAAAAATCCTCGACGAAGGCAAGCGCCGTCGCGCCGAGAGCAAGAATTGAGGTTCCTATTCTAGCGGCGATTTCGAATCGCCGGTGATTAAAAGCCCTGACCTCGGTCGGGGCTTTTTTGTGCCCGTCATCCTGAGCTTGTCGAAGGATCAGTTTAGCCTTTTAGCGATGGTCCAGATCATCGCTGTCTTTCCAGTAGCGGTCCACCTCTGGGCGAGGATGCCAACTCGATAATCTCTCTCGCCTTGGTTTAGAGCTGACGTACATTTTACGTCATGACGGCCCAAGTAACGCCTGAGCAGAAAGTCCTTCTCGACCGGATTCGTCAACACCTCTCATACCTGAGCACCAACTCACAATTTGCAGCCCGTCTTGCTCGCGAAAACAAATGGAGCCTACCGTTTGCGCAAGCAGTTGTGGAAGAGTACGCCAAATTTCTTTTCATCGCCCGAGAAGGCCACCATCCCGTAAGTCCATCGCCACTTATTGATAAGGCCTGGCATCTTCACCTGCTCTACACGAAGGAGTATTGGCTGGAGTTTTGTCCCAAAATTCTAGGCTTTAACCTCGACCATTCGCCGCATACCGGGAATTCATCAGACAGCGCACAATTCGACGAATGGACCGATTTGACCTTGAAGTCCTATCGCCAATTTTTTGGAATTCCGAATCGAATCTGGCTGCCAGCCTTTTCTCCGACTCGTCCCGGAATGTTTGCAATCGCAATTCTCATAGGGGCGGCGGGAATCACTATCTATGAGCTGACCAGTCAATTTCATCTTGAGGCCTCCCTTTACCTCGTCTCACTGCTCCTGATAATTACTGGAGTTGTCATCTTCCTGAAGTTTTGTCGTGCTGGTTCGGCAGGCAAGCCAAGCAGGGGCTGTGGCACATTCAATAGTTGCGGTAGCAGCGACTCGTCCTCCTTTACAGGTCATGGACACAGTTACGGTGATGGGCATGGCGGTGGCCATGGATGCGGTGGCGGCCACGGTTGTGGTGGAGGGAGCGGCGGCCATTAAAAAACCATCTAAGCTGATCCTTCGCTCCGCTCAGGATGACGGGATGGGATTTTGAGAATGAGCTTGCGATGCGGGGCGGCGAAGGCGAGGGCCTGCATTTCTTTTTGAGTGAGGTAGCAACCAGAGGCGGATGTGCCGGATTTCCACCTGGCGGCGATGGCTTGCATGGTGACAGAGTATTTCGTGATGCCGTACTTGAGTTGCGCCAGCGGCTCGCCCTTTTCCATCCGCACGGGATCGAAATCGGGGAAGCGCCAGAGACCGTGCCAAGGTTTGCCGGGCTCGACTTGCTCGCAGTAGATTTTCTCTTCCTTGCGCAGGATGGCGACGGTCTCCTCCCGTCGCACCGTCTCCACGCGCGTCTTGACCGGAAAATCTTCGGCGTGATCGCGCCCCAGACAATCATCCTTCAGCGGGCAAATCAGGCACATCGGTTTGCGCGGAAGGCAGATGGTTGCGCCCAATTCCATCACGGCCTGATTATGGGTGGAGGCATTGCCTTCATCCAAAAAGGCGGTGGCAAATCCCTGCAGCTTCTCACGGGTTTGCGGGCGGGAAATATCATCCGAAAGCGCCAGCAATCGCGTCAGCACGCGCATGACATTTCCATCCAGCACCGCGAGCGGCAACCCGAAGGCGATGCTGCCGACCGCCGCCGCGGTATAAGGTCCGATACCGGGCAACGCGCGCAAACCTTCCTCGTTTTGCGGCAGCGTCCCCCCGCTCTCCATGACCGCTTTCGCCAGCGCCTGCAAATTGCGCGCCCGCCGGTAATAGCCGAGCCCCTCCCAAGCCTTGATCACCTTTTCCTCCGGCGCCTTGGCCAGGGCGCTCCAGGTCGGAAACGTTTTCAACCATCGTTCGTAATAGGGAATGACCGTCACCACCTGCGTCTGTTGCAGCATGAGCTCCGAGACGGTGATGGCGTAGGGATCGTTCGTGCGCCGCCAGGGAAGATCGCGCTTCGCGACCGTGTACCATGTCGCGAGAAAGGCCCGCATGCGAGGCCAGTTCGCCGGTCGAACCGCCGTCGATTCCAAGGATTTCATTTTCATAACGGCTGCCATCCTCTAATGATCGGGTGTGCCGTTAAAGTGCGACGGCCCAAGACCGCCGCTACCTTAAAAACAATCGTGTCCGATTCCGGCTGCTTCACCTTCAAAATCACTGCCGCCCAGGCGGAAAAGCTCCGCGCAATTCTCGAGGAAAAGGGATTCACGTTTCGCGAGGTACCTTACACGCTCTACGGCGCGCAGAAACAAAAACTCACCATCAACGCCTACAGTTCCGGCAAGCTGCTGGTGCAGGGCCGGGGCGCGAAGGAATTCGTCGAATTCACCATCGAACCCGAGATCGTCGGGGAAGCGAAGCTTGGTTACGACGAAGTACATAACCCCGAGATGTTCCAGCCGCATCTTGGCATCGACGAAAGCGGTAAGGGCGATTTCTTCGGACCATTGGTCATCGCCGGCGTCTTCGTCGAAGGCGACCTGCCCCGCCAACTACTCGAGCTCGGCGTGCGAGACAGCAAGCAGATTGGCAGCGACAAAAAAGCGCTCGATCTCGCCGACGCGATTCAGGACCTCATCGGCCGCGCCCGCTGGGAAGTGATCACGATCTTGCCCCACCGGTACAACGAACTTTACATCAAGTTCCGCAACCTGAACCAATTGCTCGCCTGGGGCCACGCCAAGGTCATCGAGAATCTGCTCATCCGTCACCCCCACTGCCCGCGCGCGCTCTCGGATAAATTCGCCGATGAACGCCTGATCCAGCGCGCCCTTCAGGAGCACGGCAAAAAGATCATCCTCCAGCAGCGGACCAAGGCGGAAAGCGATATCGCGGTGGCGGCGGCCTCCATTCTCGCCCGCGCCGGTTTCCTTTCCCGGCTGAAGGAGCTCGGAGAAAAGGTCGGCGTGCCGCTGCCCAAGGGCGCGTCCGTCCTCGTAAAAAAGGCTGCCACGGAAATCGTGCGGCGCTCAGGACCGGAAACGCTCAAGTCAGTCGCCAAATTTCATTTCAAAACTTACCAGGAAGTGGTCGGCGGTAACTTGCCGGATGGGGTTGGCCCCCAAGCCGAAGGGTGAAGAAAAAGATCCGTCAGCAATTTTTCCCACACAATTTCTTGAGGCTTCACCCACAAGTCGCAATGATCATCTCATGAGTTCAGCCCTCCTCGCCCTGGAAGACGGAAGCATTTGGCGCGGCCAGTCGTTCGGCGCCCCGATGACCGCCAATGGCGAAGCCTGCTTCAACACTTCGATGACTGGTTACCAGGAGATCCTGACCGATCCCTCCTACCGCGGACAGATCGTCACCATGACCTACCCGCTGATCGGCAACACGGGCATTAACTCCGTCGATGTCGAATCGACCGTGCCCCACGTCGCCGGGATGATCGTGCGGGAACTTTCCCCCGTCGTCAGCAGTTGGCGCAGCGAGGAGAGCCTCGATTCCTACCTGAAACGCTACAACATTCCAGGCCTGACCGGCGTCGATACGCGCTCGCTGACGCTTCGTCTGCGGACCCAGGGCTCGTTGCGAGGCGTGCTTACCTCCGAGAAACTTTCCGACGCGGCCGCCATCGATCTCGCGAAAAAGTGGTCCTATCTCGAACGCGATTTCGTCCAGGAAGTGACCTGCCCTGCCGCCTACGATTGGGACCCCAAAAGCCAGCTCAGCCGCAAGTGGACACTCATCCACGGCAAGCGCCCGCCCAACGCGCCTCCCCTCACCAGTGAGGATTATTACGAGCC
>JAMFSY010000086.1 GCA_026225555.1 Methylacidiphilales bacterium | reverse complement strand
TTCCACCCCAAGGAAGCGCGCTACCAAACTGCGCTACGGCCCGTGTTGCCCAAAAAGATCGGACAGGAAAGGTGACTTTACTAGAACCGCCGTCAGCGGCAAGTCGAATCGCGATAAAGAGCGGCTTGCCACATTTGGAGCTTGAAACGGTGACCGCCTCTGGCACCTTCCGTTCGGAATGAGCAAAGCCACGCCCGGCGCTCCCGCTGCAAGATTGGGCTGGTTGGATTGCTGCAAGGGAATCTGCATTGTCCTGGTGGTTTATGGGCATGTCACGGGCGGTCTCACGCTCTCGGGCGTGGTTGCAACCGACTCCATTTTCGAGTGGATGCGAAGCTGGGTCTACCTCTTCCACATGCCGGCCTTTTTCTTCCTCTCGGGCTTATTGGCGGCTCGGGTTCTGGGACGGCCCTGGAGCACCGTCCTATCCGCCCGGACGAGAACATTGGTGTACCCCTATATCCTCTGGACGGGAATCTACCTCATCGTCCAAGCGGCGATGTCGCGTTACGTCAACAGTCCTGCGGACTTTGCCAGGGCCTCTCACTTTCTGTGGGAGCCCTACGGCTATGGGCTCTGGTTTTTATACAGTCTTTTTCTTATTTCGCCGCTTTTCCATCTGCTAGCCCACCGGAATCTGTATAGGGGAGCGACCTTGCTTGCAGCATTCCTCTTGTACGTGGCAGCGGAATTCAATGTCTTTGGGTTTTGGCCGATCTTGAATACAGCGATGCTGAATTTTATCTTTTACGCGGTGGGTGGGCTTTATTCTGGAACCATTCAGGCATGGCTTTCACGCGGGAGATCGTACCAGTGGTGGATAGGGGGGCTTTTTCTTCTAACACTGATGACTCTGGTGGCCCTGATGTTTAAAGGTCGTTTTTTTGTCACGGGTTTGTTGGCGGCATGGCTGGGCATCGGCGGAGTGGTCTTTCTGGCCCGGGCCATGGCGGAAGGAGCCTTGGGCATCTTCTTTGGTCTTCTCGGTTTTTACTCCCTGGAAATTTATCTGGGGCATCCGCTGTTCAGCACGGCCGCACGTGCGATATTGAGCCGGTTTGGTTTTCACAATCCGGTGGCATCGATTATTTTTGGCGTGGCACTTGGAGTGTTCGTTTCACTGGTCCTGGCGATGCTCTGTCGAAGATACCAGTTCCCGTATTTGTTTAGGTGGCCCGTCGAAGTTCCACAGGATCGCCGAAGGAATAAGCAGTCGTAACGTGGTCACCCTGCTCCACTCCCAAAAATAGACTTCTCCCGCCGAGAATTTGTGGGGCTTTATCCTGTCAGAGCCGGACAGGCGCTCCGGTTCACTTTCCAGATTTTTTCGCTCTTTGGAGAGCTCGAAAAGATAAAAAGCATTGACCCCGTCCTTAAAATCTACTAAATCGATAGATATAAAGTAATTCAGGCTGAATTCACAAAACAAAAAAGAAGAAAGCGAGGCGGTTATGAATAAACTCAATGAACCCGGTTTGGAAATAAATGCGGACGTCCTGGTGATTGGCGGAGGTCCGGCGGCATCGTGGGCGGCACTGGCCGCGGCGGAACGCGGAGCCAAGGTGGTTATTGCCGACAAAGGCTACCTGGGAGCCAGCGGTGCTTTTGCCGCCAGCACTTCGGGGGCCAAGGTTATCCCTCCCATCAAGGAGCTGCGCGACCCTGTCAAGTTCGAGCGCTACGCCTTGGGCGGTCATCTGGCCCAGCATTCGTGGTGGGACCGCCTTTTGGATGTCACTTTCGAGAAGGCCCCCAAGATCTACGAATGGGGCGGCTACGAAACACCGCCCTACAATACCAATGGCCGGCCCGCCTACCGCGGCCTGCAGGGTTGCGAAACGATGCGGATCATGCGCAAGCAGGTGAAAAAAGCGGGGGTGCAGATTCTCGATCACAGCCCGGCTTTGGAACTGCTGGTCGATGACGAAGGCGCCGTGTCGGGTGCGCGAGGCTTCCAGCGCCAGGAAAACCGACCGTGGACCGTGAAGGCGGCGGCGGTGGTCATGGCGTCCGGCGGTTGCGCATGGTTGAGCAAGGCGCTCGGCTGCAACACGAATACCGGCGACGGCCTTCTGATGGCGGTCGAGGCCGGCGGCGAGCTCTCGAGCATGGAGTTCTCGGCCCACTACGTCCCCGCGCCCAAGCACTCTTCCGTAACGAAGAGCGCCTATTACCGGTTCGCGAGCTTTTACGACGAGTCGGGCAAGGTGCTGGACGGTCTGACCAAGAACGGCCATCGCTCCACCTCGGCCATCGCCAAGGAACTGCTGAAGGGCAAGGTCTACGTCACGCTCAATCAAAACGGGGCGGATAATCCGGACATGCAGAAGTTGCTGCGCCTGCAGCAGCCCAACTTCATGAACGCCTTCGACAAGATCGGCGTCGATCCCTTCACCGAGAAATGGGAAATCACCCTGCTACTCGAAGGTACGGTGCGCGGCGTCGGCGGCATCCGCATTGCGAACAAGGATTGCGGAACCACGGTTCCCGGCCTTTTTGCGGCGGGCGACGCGGCGACGCGGGAATTGAATTGCGGCGGCTTCACCGGCGGTGCAGGTCCGAACATGACCTGGGCCATCGGCAGCGGCAACATCGCCGGCTGGGCGGCAGCCGATCACGCGCGGAGCCTGGGCCAGAAGGCCACGGAACGCAACGTGCGCGGCGTGGGCCGGACGGGGCTCGTTTCCTCCACGGAGACGGACGCCACCTACGACGCCAACGCGGTGGTGAAAGGTGTGCAGGAGGAGATCTTCCCCCTCGACAAAAACATCTTCCGCACGGAGAAGGGGCTGCTCGATTCCCTGGCCAAGCTGAATCAGTTGTGGAGCGAGGTGCAGAAGAACCCGGTGCAGGGTACTGCGCAGGAACTGCAGCGCTCGCGTGAAGCGGTTGGGCTCGTGGCGGCGGCCCGCTGGGCCTATTTCGCAGGGCTGGAGCGCAAGGAAACCCGTGGGATGCACAAGCGTCTCGACTATCCGCAGCTCGATCCCAATCAGCGCCATTACCTGGCGGTGGGCGGCCTCGACAAGCTCTGGACTCGTCCGGTGCCGGTGCCGGAGGCGGTCGTGCCTCAACCCGCGAAGGAAGAAGTGGCGGTCCACGCATGATCGAGCTCATCAGCCAATCGCGGTGCATCAACTGCGATATCTGCGTCGAAGTGTGCCCGACGAACGTCTTTGACCCGGTGCCTGGAGAGGCGCCGGTCATTGCCCGCCAGTCGGATTGCCAGACCTGCTTCCTCTGCGAGGCCTATTGCCCCGTCGATGCGATGTTCGTCGCGGCAGAAGCGCACGAGCACGTCGAAGTCAATGAAGAGGACCTGATCGCGAAGGGCCTGCTGGGCGCTTATCGCCGCAATTTGGGCTGGAACAAGGGCAATAGCCCCGAAATCCGGATGAACGAAATGCGGGAACTGCAGCGCAAGGTCGGCGCGCCGTTTTAATCGGACCGGTCATGAGCCTTGTTCTTGAAACGCCAGAAGCGGTGTCTTCCGCGCCGAAAACGGCGCGGAAGCATGCCGGGGCGCTCAATCTCAGGAATGTGAGCAAGACTTACCAGGTCGATGGCAAACCCTTGAAGGTTTTGCAGAACATCAACCTGGTGGTCGAGCCCGGGGAATTCGTCACGCTCGTCGGTTCCTCCGGCTGCGGGAAGTCCACCATTTTGCGATTGATCGTCGGCCTCGATACTGAGTGCCAGGGCGAGATTCTCCTCGACGGAGCTCCCATCACGGAGCCCGGGCTCGAGCGCAGCATCGTTTTCCAGGAACATCGGTTGTTGCCGTGGCTGACCGTCTCGCAAAATATCGCCTTGGGGCTGGACGCCAGCCGGTTGTCCCCGGCGGAGCGTGAGCGCACGGTTCGCGAGCACATCGAGCTCGTGGGGCTCTCTGGTTTTGAGAAGGCCTTTCCCCGGCAATTGTCCGGCGGAATGGCCCAGCGGGCCGCCATCGCGCGGAGCCTGGTCACGCAGCCGGAAATTCTCCTCCTGGATGAACCGCTGGCCGCGCTCGATTCCCTGACCCGCTTGCATCTTCAGCAGGAACTGCTGCGCATCTGGAGCCGCGAAAAGGTCACGATGGTCATGGTGACCCACGATGTGGAAGAGGCGGTCTTTCTCAGTGACAAGGTTGTCGTGCTCGCCCCGAGGCCGGGTCGCATCCGCAAGGAGATCGCCATCGATTTGCCGCATCCGCGAAATCGTGTCGACCCCGCATTCGGCGCGCTGCGGCAAGCCGTGATCGAGGAATTGACTCACTAATTTTCATCTCAAGCCGTGCCCGAACCATGCAGACCCTGCCTACTTACAAATCGCAGTCGCTGGATATTCCCTTTCAACTTCCAGAAAGAAGGATCCGCCGCGCGCGTCCGCGCATCAATGGACAGGTCTGGATCGCGGGAATTTCGAGGATAAAAAAAGTCGCCGGTGGAATCGCTTTACCCTTGGTTTTTCCGGCCTTGCTTCTGCTTTTCTGGTGGATCGCCAGCACGTGGGCGTGGATCCCGGAAAATATTCTGCCGCGTCCGATCACCGTGGTTCATACCTTTGGTGATCTCGTTTCTGGAGGAGACCTGGCCACCAATCTCGGCGCCAGTCTGCGGCGTGTGGCGGAGGGCTCGGCCCTCGGCGTCACCCTCGGGCTTGCCCTCGGCGTCGCTCTCGGATTTTCGCCGACGGTCGAAAGTTGGATCGGGCCGTCGTTCCGGATGATCGCCCAGATTCCCTCCATTGCCCTGATTCCGCTTTTGATCATGGTACTGGGAATCGATGACCGTCTGAAACTTTTCATCATGGTCAAGGCTTGCGTCATTCCTCTCGCGTTCACCACGGCGGACGGCATCCGGAATATCCCCGCGCAATATCTCGAAGTGGGCCGTGTCTTTCGGCTAAGCCGATGGACCCTGATCCGGCGGATCATTCTTCCCGGCGCTTTGCCCTCGATCTTTTCTGGAGTCCGGCAGGGGCTGGCCCATGTGTGGGTGTCGCTGGTCGCGGTCGAAGTACTCGCCTCCGCGGACGGCATTGGTTATCTGATGACGTGGGGCCGCCAAATTTTCCAACTCGATGTGGTGTTGGTATGCGTGGGCGTGATCGGCGTGATTGGGTTCATCTTTGATTTCGGCTTGCGAAAGCTCGAGTCGGGTCTGCTGCGGTGGCGTGGGATCGGCAATTGATATGGACCGATTGTTCCACCATTTCCGTTGGCGCGGCTTTGTTTTACCGTTGGCCTTCCTCGCTTTTTGGTGGCTGGCCACGACCTACCATTGGGTGAGTTCGTCGGTATTGGTCCCCTTCGGCCAACTCTATCAATCGGCCCTCGATCCCGAAGTGAGTCGCAGTCTTTTTGTCGGGCTGGAGGCAAGTTTCACCCGTCTGCTCGAAGGTAGCGCATTGGGAATCAGTCTTGGCCTGGTGCTCGGCGTTGGTCTCGGCTTATCCCGGACATTCGACCGCATGATCGGCCCAAGCTTCCACGCCGCCCGTCAGGTGGCGATCTTTGCCTGGATTCCCTTGCTCACTGCGTGGTTCGGTAATGGAGATATCTGCAAGGTCGTTTTCGTGGCCCTGGCCGCTTTCTATCCGGTGGTGATGGGCACCTATGAAGGAATCCGCAGCGTGCCGATTCAATATCTCGAAGTGGGACGGGTGCTCTGCTTTTCACGTGTTCGCATGTTGCGGCGCATCATCCTGCCCTCCGCGGCGCCATCTATCGTCACGGCTCTCCAGTTATCGTTGATTTTTTCCTGGTTTGCCGCCATCGGCGCGGAATATGTCATCGGCAAAATGTCGAACGGGATTGGCTCCGTCGTGATGGCGGCTCAGGACAATCTGCGGCCCGACATTCTCCTGCTCGGCGTCATCCTGATTTCGCTGGTCGGCATTCTGATGAACAAAATTTTGCGACAAATTCCCCGTTATCTTTTCCGCTGGAGAGATGCCTAAACGGTTCTCCCAACTCTTCCTTCTAACTCAACCCCACGCTCCATTTATGAAATATCTCCCCGTCTTGCTTATAATTCCGGTTCTCTTTTTCCCTCTTCTTCCCAGCCGGGCGGAAAATCCACCACCAGTCATCCGCTTTGGGGAGGTCGGCGGAGCCAGTGTGCATTCCATAGGAGGCAAACCGGCCGGAGCCGGCCTGGTTCCTCTGGCCATTGAACAGGGATTCTTTGACGCGGAGTTCGGCAAGAATGGTCCCAAAATCGAAACCGATTATTTTGCCGGGACCGGGCCCGCGATCAACGAAGCCCTGGCTCAGAACGAAATTGATTTCGGTAGTTACGGCGGTCTTCCCAATGTCATTGGATTGGCCGGTGGCATCCCGGCCCACATCATCCTGGCGCGTCGTCTGACCAACTCGGCCACCTATTACCTTGCGGTGCGGCCCGACTCTCCGATCAATTCGGTTGAAGATTTGAAAGGCAAGCGCATTGCGGTCCAGAAGGGAACGAATCCCTATATGGAACTCGTCGTCTTTTTGAAATCCCACGGCATCGATGAAAAAGACGTCACCATCGTCAATTTGCAGGGAGCCGAGGCGGTCGTCGCCTTTAATGCCGGAGCCATCGACTCAGTCTTTGGCGCGACTAATCTTCTTATCCTTCGCGACCAGGGAAAGGCGCGAATTCTTGCCGATACGAAGAACTTCCGGTACGACGGAAATACCAGCGGATTTCTGGTCACGAATACGTTTGAGAAAGCGTATCCCGAAACGGTGTCGAGAGTTCTCAAGGTGTTGGTCAGGATTTCTCAGTGGGCCTCCGAGGAAAGCAACCGGGAGGCGCTCCTGCAGTTCATTTCCGCCCGCAGCTACGCCTATTCCTATATCAAGCAGGAATATGTGGGCTCCCTGCGCGATCGCTACAATCCGCTGACGGATGAGGCAGCCATCAAGTCCTTCCAGGCGACGGCCAAATTCGCCGCCGAGCACAAACTAATCCGGAAGGAAGTGGATGAATCAGCGGTGCGCGGCTGGTTCGAACCTCAATACGAACAAGCAGTGCTCAAGGAATTGAAGCTGGAAAATTATTGGACCGCGCCCAATGAAACGCCCGCGGCCATCGCCCCGGCGCAAAAGAGCACCGTCACCTCGGGCTAAGACAAAAAAGCTTTTCTCTCCATTTATCATGAGCCATTCGTTGTCCCTTTCGCAGCCTCCCGCTGCGCCATCTCTCCCCTCGGAGCCCGTCGCGTTCATGCTTCATTTTGTCCATCGCTACCGGTGGTGGTATCTGCTGATTCTTACCCTTGAAATTGCGGGTTCGGTCAGCGCGACTTGGATGTCGCTCATCACCGGCCAGATCGTCAAGATCATCGGCCATCTGCGGGATCATCCGGAATTGATTTGGGCGGCGCTCGCCATGCCGTTGTTTATTTTCGTGCTGCTAAATGTGAGCGAGGTCGTCTTCGTACGCGCCGCCGGTTCGTGCCGCGCTTATACGAATCCGAGGATGCGGCGGAGCGTGACGCAGGAGCTCTATGCCTATCTCCAGCAACACTCGCATCGCTTCATCACCAATAACTTCGCGGGCTCCCTGGCTCACCGGATTTCGGATACGTCGCAGGGCGTGGGCATGGCGCTGGCCACGATCATCTTCGAGTTCTTCCCCATCATCATCAAGCTGTTCGTCACCTGTCTGCTGCTCTCCTTCTTCGCCTCTCTTCCCCTCGCGGCGTTCGTCGCGATCTGGTCGGTGGCGTTCCTGACGATCTCCTATCGGCTGGCGCGGGAATGTCAGCCGCATGCCCGCCGCCATGCTGCGGCTCGTAGCGAAACCAACGGCAAGATTGTGGACTCGGTCACGAATCTCTCCAGCGTCCGGCTGTTCGCGCGCCTCTCGTTCGAGCGCGAATATCTCAACAAGTATCTCGATGCCGAGATCAAGACCGCGCGCATTTCCATGGATTACATGGAGAAGATCCACTGGTTTCAATATTCCGCCGCCGTCGTGCTGAAGGTCGGCGTGCTCGCGCTTGCCGCTTATCTCTGGCGCTACGGAAGGATCGATGTAGCGGGATTCGTCATGAGCATCAGTCTGGCCATGCTGATCATCAGCGAGGTGCGCAATCTTGGTCGCCGCTTTTTGGAATTCTTCGAGTACATTGGCAATATTTCCAACGGCGTTCACACCATCATCCGTCCTCACGAAGTGACGGACGCGCCGCACGCCCAGGCATTGCAGGTTCGGCGCGGCTCGATCGAGTTTCGCAACGTGACCTTTGGCTACACGCCGGAACGGAACGTCTTCGAGAATCTTAATCTCATCATCGAACCCGGCCAGCGCGTCGGCCTCGTCGGCTTTTCGGGATCAGGCAAATCGACACTGGTCAATTTGGTGCTCCGTTTATACGAGCCGCAGCAGGGCGCCATTCTGATCGACGACACCGAGATCCAGTCGGTGACCCAGGAATCGCTTCACGGCCAGATCAGCCTGATTCCCCAGGACCCGGGGCTCTTCCATCGCACGCTGATGGAAAATATCCGTTACGGAAATCTCGACGCCAACGAAGCGGACATCAAGGAAGCCTCGGCCCTCGCGCATGCTCACAACTTCATCGAGGAGATGCCCTCGGAATATGAATCCCTCGTCGGTGAACGCGGCGTCAAACTTTCCGGTGGGCAACGTCAGCGCATCGCCATCGCCCGCGTTATTGCGAAAGGCGCGCCCATCCTGATCATGGATGAGGCGACCTCCAGTCTCGATTCGCTGACCGAGAAGGCCATCCAGGAGAGTCTCGATATCATCATGAAGGACAAGACCGTGATCGTGGTGGCGCATCGTCTTTCCACCATCGCGCACCTGGATCGCATTCTGGTTTTCGATCAGGGACGGATTGTCGAGGACGGCGCTCATCACGCGTTGCTGGCCAGGAACGGCGCTTACGCCCGGCTCTGGAATCGCCAGGTGGACGGTTTCATTCCGGAGAGCAGCGCCGAGGCGGCATGAGCGGTTTCTAAAAAGTCCGCTCCGCTTAAACGGCAAGTTCCTCGAGCCGCTCGCTCGTCTTCTCTTCGATCAGCTCCGGGCGCAGCTCCTTGAGCCGGCCGAGGCTGAGCAACTCGGGGAAGAGCCAGATGGAACCGGCCACGACGAGCAGCGAACCGACGCTGCCCAGCACCACCGATCCCACCGGCCCGAACCAACTGGCGGTGATACCCGATTCCACTTCGCCCAATTCGTTGGAGCAACTGATGAAGATGAAGCTGAAGGATGACACGCGCCCACGCATTCCGGGAGGCGTGAGCATCTGGTCGACCGTCTGACGCACGACCACGCTGACGTTGTCGCAGGCGCCCACCAAAACCAGCGCCAGCACGGAAACCCAGAACCAGGTGGAGACGCCGAAGATGAACGTGGCCGCGCCGTAGCCCGCCACCGCCCAGAGCAGGACCAGTCCCGCGCGATTCCAGCCGGGATGATGGACCATCCACAACGCCATCAGGACCGCGCCGACCGGCGGAGCGGCGCGCAGCATGCCGAAGCCAGCCGCGTTGGTGTGAAGAATGTCGTGCGCGTAAATCGGCAGCAACGCTGTCGCGCCACCGAGCAGGGTGGCGAAGAGATCGAGCAACAGCATCGCGAAAAGCAGCCGGGTCTTGAGGACGAAACGAACCCCGGAAAGCAGGCTGTGCAAATTCACCGGTGCCCGGTTGGCGACGTGCCGGGTCAAAGGTTTCGCCAGTGAAAAAAAGAAATAGCCGAGACCCAGGAAAAGCACATTGATCAGGCAAGCCGTCTCGCCCGGAAATTGAGCGACGCAGAGACCGCCCAAGGCCGGGCCAAACATCGCGCTCAGTTGGAAAGCCGTGCTATTCCAAGCCATGGCTTCCGGCACGATCTTCAGGGGAAGAAGCTGCGGCATGAGAGCCGAGAGCGCGGGAATATTGAAGGCCCGCCCAATGGCTGCGACAAAAAGGGCGGCATAGTAAAACCAGATTGGACCGTGAAAATGGGTGGTCAAAAACACGCCCATCGCTCCGAGGGCGATGACGAATTGCCCCAGCATGGCGAGCGTCTTGCGATTAAAGCGATCGGCGGCCTGCCCCGCCGGCAAGGCCAGCAGCAGGATGGGGGCGACCTGCGCGAGCCCGATCATCCCGAGAGCAAACGCGGCCTGCCGCGTGTCCCGGTGGAGCTGCTGATAGATCAACCAGCTGACCGTGATGGTCTGCATCTGCACGCCCAGCACAAAGATGATCCGCCCCAAAGTGAAGCAAAGATAGTTGGGGTAGCGTAGCGGCGCATAGGGATCGTGGGAGGAAGCGGACATGGAGAGAGAGTTGTGGACCTAATCGATCAACGTTTTTTCGATGCAGGCGTAGGCGGAATGATTGTGGATGCTTTCCATATTTTCCGCCTCGACCTTGTACCAGGTGATGTCCGGGTGTTGATGGCAGCGCAGCGCGACATTGCGGACAAGGTCCTCGACAAAAACCGGGTTATCGTAGGCTCTCTCCGTGACAAATTTTTCGTCGGGACGCTTGAGCAGCGAATAGACCTCACTGCTGGCAGAGGCCTCGGCCAGAGCGATCATGTCCTCGATCCAGATCGGCTGCAGCGACCGCAGGGAGAGCGTGACGTAGCCGCGCTGGTTGTGCGCGCCGTAGGAGCTGATCGCCTTGGAGCACGGGCAAAGTGTCGTCACGGGAATGGTCACGGTGATGGTAAAAATGATCTCCCGGCCATAAGCGGCGGCGTCGAATTTGACCTGATAATCGACCAGACCGCGGGCCTTGGTGACCGGCGCTTGCTTCTCCAAAAAGTAAGGAAATTCCATTTCGATATGGGCGACCTGGGCATGCAGCTTCCTTTGTAATTCGTGGAGCATGGCCGGCAGATTTTCCACATGCACGAGACGGCCATGCGCGTTAAGTACCTCGACGAACCGACTCATGTGCGTGCCCTTGAAATCCTCAGGTAGATCGACGAGAAGGCTAAGCCGCGCCACCGTGTCCTGCGTCTGGTGGCTCTTGTCCCGCACTTCAATGGGGTGCAGAAGGCCTTTCACGCCGACCTTGTCGATACGGATTTGGCGCGTGTCTGGCTGGCTTTGGCAATCGGCCAGGGCAGTGGCCGGAACAGGATGAATGGGCATGGTCGTCATGGGAAAATTTAGTTTGAGGCGATTTTGAAAGGAGCCCGGGGCCGAAAAAACCGGGGACAGACCCTACATACGCGCATTATTTCTTAATATCTATAGATTTAATAGATAAATACAAGTAGGATTGGATCATGATCCGCATTCTGGCCCTCTCGGGCAGTTTAAGCCGGGTTTCTCCCCACACTTTCCTTCTTCGTGCCGCCCAACAATTGGCGCCCCCGGGAATTGAAGTTTCACTCTACGAAAGATTGGGAGAACTGCCTCATCCAAGCCTCGATCGAATCGGGAAAAAAGTCTCCGAGATCATTTCCTTTCGGGAAGAGCTCCTCCGTGCCGACGCTGTAGTAATCTCCACCCCGGAATACGCCCACGGGGTGCCAGGTTTCCTGAAAAACGCCTTGGATTGGGTGGTCAAAAGCGGGGAGTTTTCCGGAAAGCCGGTGGGCCTTCTCAAAGCGGAAGAGGCCAGCTTTGCCTACGGTTCCCTGGCTGCCGCGCTGAACCGAATGAATGCTCATGTGAGCGAGGAGGCGGTCGTTTCCATTCCGATCGCCGAGTCCCGGTTGAACCTCGCGGATATCATCGGTTCCCCCACATTTTCGGCCAGCATTCTCCAGGTCATCCTGATTCTGGCCTGTGAGGCGCAAGCTCGTCTGGAAATTCAGGGTGGCGTTTCGAGTGGGTCGATTGTCTCGATCAGATAGGAGCTTCTTGCGCTGAAAGATCACTCTCTTTATGGTGGGGGGATGCTCTCGAAACGCGCCAAATACGGCATCCACGCGCTCGTCCACCTGGCGAGGCTGAGAGGCCAGGGCCCCATCCGTATCCGGGAAATTTGCGAAACGCTCGACCTGCCGCGCAAGTTTCTCGAGGCCATTCTGCTCGATTTGCGGAACGAGGGCATTTTGCAAAGCCGCAAGGGCAAGGAGGGCGGCTATTTCATGGATCGCTCGCCCGACACGATCACTCTCGGGAAAGTCATTCGATTTATCGATGGTCCCCTCGCGGCGGTTCCCTGCGTCAGCCAGACCGCCTATTCCCGTTGCGACGATTGCCCCAACGAAAGACAATGTGTGATTCGCTGGGTCATGAAGGATGTCCGCGATTCAACTGCCAAGATCCTCGACCAGACCACGCTGGACCAGATGGTGGCAAAAGCCGAGGAACTCGAGGGAAAGCCGGAAATCGATTATCATATTTGATCCGGTTTAGAGGGTGAACTCGATCGGCACGGTTTTCGTCTGACCGGCAAACCGCGCGTCCTTCCAATGGGACCGGATGAAAATCCGGGCGCTGGAATCGAGGATGGAAACCCCACTCGATTGAATGACGCTGACATCGGCCGCGTTGCCGCTTCCGTCGAACTGAATGGAAATCAGCACCGTGCCGGTTTGACGTCGTGCCTGCGCCTCATAGGGATAACCGGGCTGCGGGAAATTCGCCGAACCCACGACGAGGCGGGAAACGGTTTCGCTTTCGCCCGTGCCAGTGGCTTTGGGCGCGGTATATCTCGGCTTCACCTGAACCACCGGCTTCTTCACGACCACCGGTTGCGGCGGTGGAATGACGACCGGCTTGGGCTTCTCGATCTGCCGGATGAAATCCGGATTCAACGTGGGCGGCGGAGGCGGGACGTCATCGGGTTGCAGGACAACTTCCATCGGCTGTTCGGGCGCCGGACCGCTTTGCGCAATGGAACCGCTTTCGCGCATCAATTCCTCGAGCGACTTCACATGCGTGAGAAACGCGATGAGAAGAACCCCGGCAATGACGAGCAAATGCAGACCCACCGAGCCCAGCGCGCCCCAGCGCAAATGGGCTTCTTCCGGTGGATATTGAGTCAGGAGTGAAGGCGTGGCCATGACGAAGCAACTAGGGATTGGCGGGTGAAGGGGCCGGGACCGCTGCTGGAGCCGACGCCGGAACACTCGATGAAGCCGGGGCTGGAGCCACCGCCTCAGGCGCGGGACTGGTCGGCGCAATCGCAGGAGATTCCGGCGGAGCCAGTGCCGTGGGCGCGGCCAATGGCGCTGCCACCGCCGATGCATGTTCGGCTTTGATACTAAAGGCGACCTTCTGGAAACCTGCCGCGCGCAACTTGCCGAGGATGGCCATGACGTCGCCGTGGTGGGCGTCCTTATCCGCGGAAATCAGGAATTTCTGGTCCTTGTTCTTCGCGTAAAGATCCTGTAGGCGAGCCGTGAGCTCCTCCTTGGTGGTGATGAGTTCCTTGTCCAGTTGCACCTGGCCATCGGCATTCACCGAGAGGTCGATGAAGTCTTCCTTGGCTTCCTTTTGGGCGGCGGGCACGTCGGTCGGCAGGCTCACCTTGAGCGACTTCAGATGGATCTTCCCGATGCTCACCATCATGAAGGCAGCGAGCAGGAAGAACATGATGTCGATCAGCGGGATGATCTCCAGCCGACCGCGCTTATGCGGCAGCGGTGAAACGATTTTCATAGGGAGCGGCTTCTTTTTCCTTGGCGATGTGGCTGCCGACGAGCACCTCGGTATTCGTGGCAGCGGTTTGGATCTGGAACTGGAAATCGGCGACTTTCGCGGCGAGATAGTTCAGGGCAATCAATGCGATGACGGCGATGGTCAGACCGCAAGCCGTGGCGATCAGTGCCTCGGCGATGCCGCCGGTGATCGCCTGCTCGGAGACTTCGGCGTCGCCGAGCCGGAAGAAGGCCCGCATCAAACCGGTCACCGTGCCGAGCAGCCCGAGCAACGGCGCGAGCGTGACGATGGTGTCGAGCACGACCAGGAACCGGCCCGCCCGCTTGAGCTCAATCCCGGCGGCGACCTGCAGGGCGCCCTCCAGGGAAGCGTGATGGTGGTTCAACCCGTGCCAGATGACGCGCAAAAGCGGGTCCCGGGAATTGCGGGCATAGGCGGAGGCCGCCTTCAGGTCGCCATTTTCCAGCGAGCCATAAATCTGGTCGAGCTTGTCCGTCTCGCGGCGACGGCTCTCCAAGGTCCACCAGATGGCGCGCTCGACGATCACGGCAAGGGCCACCACGGAGGTGAGGAGGATGGGCCACATGATCCATCCTCCTTTGACGAAGTACTGGATTACGATGTTGTCAGTCATAACTTCTTTAAGGGGTTTGTCGGCCTCAATTCGTGAGGCTGGGGGTTAGTTCTATAAAGCCTAGAGTATTACTATAGAATTGACGGATCAAGCGAAATTTGAATATTCTTTTAAATCTATGGGCATAATAAATTTTAGCTCTCTCCGT
>JAMFSY010000085.1 GCA_026225555.1 Methylacidiphilales bacterium | reverse complement strand
TGGACTTCGAACCCGGTATAATCGTTATGATCCAATTTTGACCCCATGGTCAAGGTCAGCACATCATCGATCAAGTGAAGATCGGTCTGAGCAAACGCGCTGAAGGTTTGATCGCTACGGCCAGGTCGTAGCCAACTGCCGATTCTCGTTGGGTCCAATTCGCTGCTTACTTCACGATACTCGATTCCGTAGATCAGCTCCTGTTTGATCGGGAGCAGGTGAAGAGGAAGGCTGTGGCGCACCTGCACATCGGCTGTCTGTACCTTCGCTGATAAAAAGAGATCGCCGGGGTCGGTATTGCGGGCAAAGCGATCGTAATAGCTTTGCACGGTCAGTTGATTGTCCGACTCGAAGTTGTGCTCCCAGACAAAGTTGACGTTTTCATCGTCGCCCGTTTGATCGTAGACGGGTGGAGCCAGGGAGCCTAAAAAAAACTGAGCGTCACTGTCATGGCCGGTCTGCACGTCGCTGGAGAGACGAAAGTGATCGTCGGAATCGGGCCGATAGTCGGCGCGAAAGCCTCCCGTGACTGTTCGGGCATCATCAAATTTCTGATTTCCCGGAAGCGGCGAACTGGCCGCGATATTTTCGTACTGGCCGTAAAGACGCAGCGTCAAACCCTGCGTTGGAGTAAGTCCGTAACGGAAAGATCCCGCTCCATCCTCCTTTGTCCCATAAATCGTACTGACCAATCCACCCTGCGTGTCTGCCGAGTCTTTGGTAATAATGTTGATGACGCCGTTGACCGCATTCGCTCCCCACACCGTGGCGCCGGGGCCGCGGATGACTTCGACGCGGTCGATATTCTCCATCATCATCCGCTGAAACTGCCAATCGACGCCGCCAAAAAGCGGATCGTAGATCGAGCGTCCATCCACCAGGACCAGTAGCTTGGTGTCGAACACCCCGTCAAAACCGCGAATGCCCACGCTAGCCCCTGAATTGTTGACCTGCGCCACCTCGACCCCCGGCACATAGCGGAGCAGATCAGGAATGTTGGTCGCTCCCGAGCGCTCGATGTCAGTCGATGAGAGGACTGTTATCGCCGCGGCGACGTCGGAAAGCTTTTGCTCCTTCTGGCCGGCTGAAGTAACGGTTACGTTCAGGAGTTGATCGATGCTCAATCCGCCGATGTCCTGACTGCCGGAGTTCACAGCGGGTTGTGTTGCGGTTGGGGTGGAAGTACCCGCGGCGGGTTTTACGTTCGCGGTTGTGGCAGCAGTACCTGCCGCGGGTTTCGCATCCGCGCTCACGCCCGGTTTTGTCGTGGGACTCGGAGCGGTATTGCTCGCGGCATTGGTCAAATCGCTCAGTGGATCATCGGCCCTTGCGTGCCCCATCAGACCCAAGGTCATAAAGAGACCGATCGCGCCTACCAACAACTGACGTTTTAAGTTCTTCTGAAGTAGAAATTGAGTTGGCATTTTGTTATTCCTTTATTCTTTTATACTTCAGCGTCAGGCGTTGGGTTTTTTTCAGATCAAAATGAATTAGACACCATTTCTCGGTCAACGCGTTCGCTAATCGTAACGCTTCCACCGTATCGAAAGGTTTGTTGAGACTGACCATCCGGTCGTTGTTGCCGATTTGTTCGGATATCTCCTCCCATGAATAAGCAGAGTAGGCCGTGCAGATGACGATTTGGATTTCAGGGTCTACTTCCAAAAGTTTCTGTGCCGTCTTAATGCCATCCCATCCCGGAGGCATCCGCATGTCCACGAAAGCCATTGCGTAGGGACGCCCTCCGGCAAGGGCTTCTGTCACCATGGTCACCCCCTCCGGGCCCTGGTAGGCCGAATCAATTTCAAATTGAGGTTCCTGTTCCTCATTCGCAGGGTTTCCAAACAACTCCGTCTCTGTGACGTCCAAGGCGGCACGGGTGGGTTCGTCCGGAGATAGAATCTTGCGGAAATCATCGTGGATCGACTTGTTATCGTCGATGACCAGAACGCGCCGGTTTTTCTCAGGATTCATGCTGGTCATAAGGTCTCGTGGGGGGTGTAAGGCAGTTCCAGGGTGAAGGAGGCACCCTGGTCGCGCCCGTCGCTGTGCACCTTAAGCGAACCTCCCATTTCCATGGCCGCCAGGACGGCGCTATGCAGGCCAAAACCGTGTCCCTCCTTGCGAGTGGTAAAGCCATGATTGAAGATGCGGGTCAAATTCTCCGCTGGAATCCCAATGCCGTTGTCGATGATGGCGATCTTGACCAGGTCGTCACTCCGGGTCACCCGAAGCGTCATCTTTTTGTCGGTACGGAGTGATTCATCGCAGGCGTACTTGGCGTTGCGCACGAGATTCACGAGGATTTGCAGGATCTTGTGTTTCTCGACATCGATTGGCGGAATGTCTTCGAATTCGCGGAGCACCTCGACACCATGACGTTGCAAAGCACCGAGATTGAGACGAAGGGCGTCCTCGACCAGGTCGGTGATTTTCACGGTTTCGACGATGCCGGAAATCTTGGCGTAGCTCTGCTGCATGACCACGATGTCCTTGATATGCTCGATGTTTTCGTGCAGCAGGTGAAGTTCCTTGAGCACCGTGGCCTGCTCGGCAACGAGATGTTCGGCGAGCTGACCGAGATAACCGGGTAACTGTTTACCCTTCGGATCACTCGTTAGAAATGTTCCGATGTCAGCTGCGTGTTCGTTCAGCAACGCAACGATTTTGGACAAGTTAGCGACTTTCGACTTTCTTACTTGGGTGGAAACCAAGGTGGAGGAAACGTTGACGCTATTGAGGACGTTACCCACGTTGTGCAGCACGCTCGTAGCCACTTCCGCCATGCCGGCTTGACGCGATGTATCCACCAACTGTTGGTGCATTTGCTCCCATTCGGTTTCGGAGCGTTTACGTTGGAAAAATTGTCCAATTTGGTTGCCGAGAGAAGTCACGATGAGCAATGAAGTCTCGTCCGGCTCCCGAGGCACGTGGCTAAAAAGTTCGATGACGGCGCCAACTTCTTTTTCAATCACGATCGGGAATCCGAAGGCGCCGTGCAGATTGACCCTGCCAGCCACGGTTGATCGGGGAAAATTGGCGTCCTGAACGACATCGTGAATCCAGGCGGGCTGGCCGCTGCTCCATACGCGTCCCGGCAGGCCGGTGCCACGCGCGAAGGTCATCCGCTTACTGGTCGTTTTGAACTCTTCAACGTCAATTCCCGGCATGTTCCACATTTCGACGCAGCCCAACACTTCTTCGCGACGATCCAAATGCCACAATCCACCAACCTCCCAGCCAAGATTTTCGCAAATAGTCTGCAAAATTTGAGGAGCGGCCTGTTCCACCGTGGATGCTTCCGCCAAAACACGACTGATGGCATACTGGACCTGCAATTGTCGTTCGCTGTTTTTGCGCTCGGTGATGTCGCGGAAACTCCAGACCCGACCAACGCACATTTCTTCAATACGTTGGGGCTTTGAGGATCGCTCGAATATTCTTCCATCTTTGAATTCAAGCAGGTCAAAACTTTCCTTCTCCCTATCCGCGTAAAGAAGACTGATGGTAGAAAGAAATTGCTGGGGATCTGCTAATTGCGGAGAGGCTACTTCCAGTATTTTCTGTTCATTCTCCTGGTCCGCAATCTCGCGTGGGATCCGCCACATTTCGACGAATTTCTCATTGAAACTTGTCACCCGCCCGTTTCCATCCGTCACGAGAATGCCGTCGGTGGTTGATTCCAGGGTGGCGCGGATGAGGGAAAGGGAGTTGACGACTTCCTCCGTCCGTTCCGCCACGCGCTTTTCCAATTCAATGTGCGATTTTTGCAAGGCCGCATCCCGTTCCTGAATCTGCTTCAACATCTCATTGAACCCATCGATCAACACGCCAAGCTCGTCATCGCTCTGCTTGATCGCCCGCACGGAATAATTCTTTTGCACCGTCACGGCGTGGGTGGTTTGGACCAGACTTAAAATCGGGCCGGAGATCAGTCGCCCAAGGCGCGAGGAGAGAAGGAAAGCAATCAGGCCCGAGGCAAAAAACACCCCGACGGCAATAAGGATGTATCGCTCCAATCGCGAATAAAGCGCGTTCAAATCGGACCTGACATAGACCGTGCCGAGGTTCTCTTTGTCACGGACAATGGGACGAAAAAGTTCGAGTGAATCTTTATTGAAATCAATACGGTCCGTCTGTTGTAACGGAGGATGAAACGTCTTCCCATCCTTCGCCCGAGAATAAACCGCAAAGACCTCTCCCTTGCTGGTATAAATACAGGCTCCCTCAATATTCGGTTCCGCTCGAAGGGCGGAAAGCGCTTCTGTCGCGGCTTTGGGATCCGAAAAATCAAGTGCCGCGGAACTGTTGTTACCGATGACTTCGGCCAGAATGGAAAGGTTTTGCACCATCGCCGCCCGGAAGGTCGTCACCTCGTAAAAGGAAAAAGCCGCGCAGGCCAAGAGCAACGCCACACCGCTCGTCAGCATGACAATAAGGGTTTGCTTGCCTTTGATTGAGGTTCTTTGGAGGAATTGCATGTGAGTTTCCCAGGCTTATTCCTTCACCACGTCCGCCACGCTCAAAAGCTTCGAGCTGATCTGTAACTTCACTTTTTGAGCTTTATTCAAATTGATCGCGAGATGAATCTTGCCTTCTTTCAGCGTGAAATTAATGATCCCGCCTTTTTGCAAAAAGGATTCATCTTCGCCCACGGTCAAAATCGGCAAGGAGCCGGTTTTTCCCAGGATGGCGCTCAACTGCGAATTTTCCGATGAACTGACAAAGAGAATGGTGCACCCGCTTGGATCGTCATTCTCGGAAAGGTGCTTGATCACGATCGGCCGTCCGTTGACGTTTTTGCCCTCGACCGCACTCGTCAAACTATCGTTGAAATTATCCTGCCCCAGGATGCCGATGACAATGGGGCCGGTTGCTCCTCCAGGCCAATCCACATACTTCACGAAATTGCACAAAAACAGCGCCTTCACCTTATATTCCGACATGGATATTTGGGCGTGCGCCGTCTGGCTGCCCCAAAGAAAAACCATCAAAGCGAAAAGAATGATCGCTCCAAGCCGCCAGCGGCTGCGAAGCGAACCTGAACCCGAAAACACATCGCTCTTCTCCTCCCGCCCGCGGCAGACTGCTTGCGAAAGTTTTACCAAACGAGTTGGAAGCTGAGTTTGGTAGGTGTCTTTCATTCGCGGCCAAATAATAGAGTCAACCCTTTAGGACATCATTCCGAATGTCCATGAATCCACTGGTCCTCCCTGAGGAGGATCTTTTCAAGTTCTCCTCCTCATGGTGAGAGCGATACGAGGGCCACGGCTTTTTTCAACGCAGTTTCCAAGGCCTGTTTACTGATCGGTTTGGAAGTGAAATCGTTCATGCCGGCGGCCATGCAAAGCTCGCGGTCCCCTTCCATCGAACTGGCCGTCAGCGCGATGATTTGAGTCGGCAACAGGTTTTGCTCCTTTTCCCATTCCCGAATCATTTGCGTCGCTTCATAGCCGTCCATTTGCGGCATATGACAATCCATCAGAATGATGGGATAATGATTCTTTTTCCAGACCTCTACGGTCTCCAGCCCGTTGCTGGCTATATCCACCGTACAACCGAGTTGCTGGAGAAGGCGGACGGCGACCAGTTGATTGATCCTGCCGTCTTCAGCCAAAAGCACGCGGGTGTTTTCCGGAACAACCCAAGACGCGCTCGCATGAGCCTTATCGGAATAGTCAAAAACGACAATGAGCGGATGATCTTCGGAGGCGACAGCTTTTCGTTTAGAAAGCTGGAGAGTAAACGAGAAGGTGGAACCTTCTCGTGGCCTGCTTCTGACCTCCAAAGTGCCTCCCATCAATTCAACAAGTTTGCGGCTGATGGCCAAACCCAAACCTGTTCCGCCGTATTTCCGGGTAGTGGATGCATCGGCCTGGGTAAAGGATTGAAAGAGCTTTTTTTGGGCTTCTTCCGAAATTCCGATGCCCGTGTCACGAACCGAGAAATGTAGTTGGATTTCGTCGTTAGTTTCATTTCCTGGAGTGATTTCCAGCCATACCTTGCCCTGGTCTGTAAATTTGATGGCGTTGCCCATCAGATTAAGCAGGATTTGGCGAAGGCGAGTCGGATCCCCCAGCAAACTGGTGCACGTGTCGGGTTGAATGGTGTAGGTCAGGTTCAGCCCCTTGCTTTGCGCCTGCCAGGTCATCAACTCGACCGTGCTTTTCGCCATTTCACGTAAGTCAAAAGGCGCTCTTTCCAAAGTCATTTTGCCCGCCTCGATTTTTGAAAAATCAAGAATGTCGTTGATGATGAATAATAGGGCGTCCGCACTGACTTTAACCGTGGAGGCGAATTCGCGCTGCTCCGTCGTCAAATCGGTTTCCAGCAGGAAATTCACCATGCCGATAACCCCGTTCATGGGGGTGCGAATTTCATGGCTCATGTTGGCGAGGAATTCACCTTTTGCCCGACTGGCCACGAGAGCAGCTTCCGCCATTTGCTGCGCCTTTGCCGTGGCCGAAATCAAGGATTGATTGGCCGCAATCAATTCGGCGTTGGTGTCTTCCAGTTTGTGCGTTCGCTCCTGAACGACTTTCTCCAGATCCAGAAGATGAAGCTTGGCCTGCTGGTAGAGCCGCCATTTTTCTGTCATGGAGATGGCCAATTGGAGGACTTCAATCGTATCGAAGGGCTTTTTAAGGATGACCAAGCGATCGGAGTAGCCGAGTTTCTTCAACATATCTTCCCAGGAGTAATCGGAATAGGCCGTGCAGATGACGACTTGTAGATCGGAATACTTTTGCCAAATCTTGGCTGTGGTTTCGACGCCATCCCATCCCGGTGGCATGCGAACATCCACAAAAGCCATGGCGTAGGGGCGATTTTCCTTAAGACTTTTCTCGATTAAATCTAAGCCTTCTTGCCCCTGATAGGCTGAATCAATTTCAAAGGTAGGGAGTTGAAACGTCTCCTCCGTATCGCCGAATAAAGCCTCTTCAGCCTTGGCTAGGTCATTCGACTGATTGTCAGGCTTCGATAATACTTTACGAAAGTCGTCGTGAATGGCCCGGTTATCGTCAATGATCAGGATGCGGTGATTTTTAAGTAGATCGATGCTCATAACTTATTTTGTAGTTGAATGGGCAATTCAGGCTACCCTTGACCCAGAAGAAGATTAAATTCGTTGATCTACAGGCGATGGTACGAATCTCGAAGGCTATCGCCGTTGTCTACGTGTTTTTGAATCAACGCCAAATACTGAGGATGGAATTGATCAAATCGTAGATACGTGTGTTTAGGATGCGTTTCTTTCCCAAGAATTATAATTACATTTATTTCGATATTTGAATATTTATGGCTTTCCTGCCCGTGACGAAATGTCTCCAAGTCTAATTGCTGGGTCTGTTGTATAAATCTCGAATTTTAACATAGTCCTCATCTTGATTATGCCAGTGAATGATCAATTTTTTTCGAGGCAGTTGCGCGTTTGCGATCCATCGTGAATGTCAGAATGTTCAAGGGGCTGATCTTGCGCAATGGGGTGTTCACCCCATCTGAGGGACAACTGCAATCTTGCCAAGAAGATGCTGTATTCATCTGTTGAACTAGGAACCGGGCAATATAAGGCGAAAATCCGATAATTTGCAGCGAGTTACGGTCTGAGCTGGCCACCATTACGTCTGCCAATGACGCATAATCCAAGGGATGTCCCAAAGCCCCCCACGATCAATAACACCGCAGAAGTCTGTACGAATCGACAGGGAATCAAGACAGGCTCACGTAAGCACCGCCGTGCCTGCGGCACCGCGGCGGTTTGGGGTGTGGCTAACTCCCCGAGTGGTATTCAGACGAAGCGTGGAGGCGGCATAACATTCCACCTTCGATGCGCATAACAGGCCGGTACTCTTTAATGCTAAAGTTTACCAAAAAAAGCTTGATTTATGAGTAGTAAGTAGCTACAAAGCATAAACTTAGGAAAGGAGATGGCGGGCGTCGATCCCTTGTCGAAGGATCAGTTCGGTCGCCTTTTACCGAAGGCAAAACTGATCCTTCGACAAGCTCAGGATGACAGAGAGAGAAGCGACAATCTAACCCAAAAGCCTTTCGCTCAGGCGGTGGACGACCGAGCCATCGTTGTCTACTCCCCGCCGTTCGTCGTTTCGGAAAGGTGGCCGTTTTCTTCCGTCTCTTCCGCCGGGGGCGGGGGAACCACCTTGGGCAACAAGTGCGGCAGGTTTCCGGACATCTTGCGGCTGCCCTGGATATTGTTGAGCTTCTTGCGCAACGTCTCGAGACTGAAAGGCTTCTCCAGAATACCGACCTTGAGATGCGCGAACTCCGACATGAAGTCCTGGAAATGGCTCGGAGGCAATCCGCTCATGAGCAGGATTTGCGTGTCGAGGTAACCTCCCGGCCCGGCCGCCGTCGTGCTGTACCGGCCGATGAACTGGGTGCCGTTCATGCCCGGCATGTTGAAATCGACGATCACCACCTCGGGCCGTGGATCGGCCGCGAGCAACGTTTGCAGGGCGACCTCGGGTTGCCGGAATGACTCCGTGCGGTGCCCCAGATGCTGAAGAAGACTGCACAGGCCGTCGCGCACGAGATCATCGTCGTCGATCACGTAGATAAGAAAATGGGCCTCCGCCGGCATCCGTTGCGATTGCATGATGATCCGTTGCGAACGCCGGAAAATCCGGTTGGTGGAGCGGCGGGTTTCGCCATTCGCGCGCGCGGGCGGCAGCACGATCCCCTCGCCGCGCGGCCAGACGAGCGAGACCGAGGTGCCCATGCCCACCGTGGAGCGAATCTCCACCGTGCCGGAATGTTGGTTGAGAATGCCTCGCACCATGGCGAGACCGAGGCCGGTGCCCTGCTTCTTGGTCGAGAAAAAGGGCTCGAAAATATGCGCCATGTCCTGCTCGGAAATGCCCGAGCCATGATCGCGCACCGTGATCGCCGCGTTTTGCTCGTTGCCCTCCCAAAGCACGTGAATCGTGCCGCCATCCGGCATCGCTTCCCGCGCGTTCTTGATCAGGTTCAGCACGCAGTGGCTGAGGCTGGAGTAGGAGCCGACGACAGGGATCGGCGCGCTCTTCTCCAATAATTCCTTTCCAAGGGCGATCCGGTAATTACCGGAAGCGACGCCCGCAATTCGCGTGACGTCGTGGACGAGATCGATGAGATCGAATGGCGTCATGGTCATCGGCTGGCGCTTGGCATAGCCAAGCAGGCTTCGCGTCAGCGACGCGCCGGTCGAGCAGGCGCGGATGATATTGACCAGGCTGTCCCGGGCCTGCGTGGTCATGCTGGGCTGGGCCAGCATCGCCTCCGCATTGGACTGGATGCCCATGATGAGATTGTTGAAATCGTGCGCCACGCCACTGGCCAGCTCGCCAATCGTCTCCAGTTTTTTCTGGTTTACCGCGCCCTGGGAGCTATCAAGCCAGTTGACCGAGTCCTGGAAACAGAAGAGATACCAATGCTCCTCCTCCTGGTCTTCCATCGGAGGCACTCCCTGATAAAAGACCTTGGCGAAATAATTCTGCTCGGGCCGGGTGGGATGGGCCAACTCGGGCATCGCTTCCTCGGGCGCGCCGCTCACAAGCGTCAGCGCCTGCGAGAGATATTGCGCGAGGTAGGTGGGCAATTGCGCCCAAGGGGTGGTGGCATGACCGGGTCCGGCGACATCAAGGGAAAAAAGGTCGGCGGCAACCAGGTTCCAGTCGACGAGTTCATACCCGTGCGCGGTCGAAAAGTGGACCAGGAGCTCGGCTCGCCCTCCGGCCCGTCCTATGAGGTCCTGCACAGGTCCTGAGGGTGGAATCTTAAACACGCTTGCCGCAATGTAATGGGCTCCGATACGGATGGCGAGGAGATAAAGGAGAGAGGTGAAAGCGAAATGAAAGCGAAGACTATTTCACCTTCATTTGATTTCTTGCTGAAAATTTGATTGGATTTTCTCCCACTCTTCCCTATTGGTTACGGTTCCCATGGCTGAGAAATCTAAATCCAGTGGCAAGACCCCGAAGGCCACAAAACCCGCTTCCACCAAAGCGAACGGGCGTATTGATGTCAAAGGCGCGCGCGCGGAGAAATCCGAAGCGACGGAGCCCAAGACATCCGCCAAAATTTCCGTCAAGTCCAAGCCCAAGAATGGCGCCGACGAGGACGACGATCAAGACTCGCGTCCGCAGCTTCGGCTGCCCCAGGATGCGAAGACGATCGCCTTCTTTGCGCGCCAGAAAGCGCGTTTGCTCGACCTGCGCGACCATTTTCTCGACCAGATGCAGAGCGTGGCCCAGGACAGCCTGCGCTCCCGCGCGGAAAACAACGAAGCCTCGGCCGTCGGCCAGCACCAGGCCGATGCCGGCAGCGATGCCTATGAGAAGGACTTCGCCCTCAGCCTCCTTTCCCAGGAACAGGACGCCCTCTACGAAATCGAAGAGGCGTTGAAGCGCATCGAACTCGGAAGTTACGGCGTTTGCGAAATGTCCAACAAGGTCATCCCGCACGCCAGGCTTGAAGCCATTCCCTTTGCCCGCTTTACTGTTGAATGCCAGCAGCAGCTCGAAAAAGAAAACCGGGGCCGCCGCCGCTGGGACACTGCCCCTCAGTTCATGGATTCCGCCGAGACCTTCGCCGATGAGGAAGAAGAATCCTCGGATGACGACGATAAGAAAAAAGAGAAAGACTAAGTTATGCCTCCTGCAGCCAAACCCATGCGGCCTCGCCGCCGTACACTCCGTTCGCTACCGAAGCGCCGGATTGATATCAACACCGAAGCGCTCGACTTCAAAAACGTTGAGTTGCTCAAGAAATTCCTGACGGAAAAGGGCCGCATTTTGCCCCGCCGCATCACCGGCATGACGGCCAAGATGCATCGCAAGCTTACCCAGGAAATCAAGCGCGCCCGTAACGTGCTCCTCGTCAAATAACCGGAGTTACCCCATGTCCCGACTTTGTGAAATCACCGGCGCCGCACCTTCCCGCGGCCGTAAAATTCTCCGTAGCGGTAAAGCCAAGAAAAAGGGCGGTATCGGTACCCACGTCACCGCCAACACGCCCCGCGTCTTCCAGCCGAACCTGAAAGAAAAGAGGATCTTCGTCCCCGAATTGAAGCGTCACATCACGGTCAAGCTGACCGCCCGCGCGCTCAAGACGATGACCAAGAACGGCGCTTACAATACGCTGAAAAAAGCCGGCGTTATCTAACGCCAGCTTACCTTACGCCACGCTCCCGGGAGCGTGGCAGTTTTTCGATGACGGCTGACCAGCCGTCGGGTTCGCCTTCTTTTTTGGTCAGCCCTATCGCCGACACAGCTTTTGTGAGCGGCGATTTCTTCTTTTCTGCGGACGGGTGTGGAGGAAAATTCCTATTCCTCCCGATGGAAAAACTGTCCTCTTCCCGCATTAGCTCCTCTGGCTCCGCCCAGCAAATCACCCCTTTCCTGTGGTTCGACGGCAATGCGGAGCAGGCGGCCAAATTCTACTGCTCCGTTTTCAAGAATTCCAAAATCGGCAGCATATCGCGGCATAATAAGAAGCCCCTCTGCGTTGCCTTCCGCCTGAATGGCCAGGACTTCATCAGCCTTAATGGCGGTCCCGCGCACAAGTTCAACCACGCGGTCTCGTTCGCCGTGAATTGCAAAACCCAGAAGGAAATCGACTCCTACTGGGCCAAGCTTTCCAAGGGCGGAGAGGGCATCTGTTGCGGCTGGCTCCGGGACAAGTTCGGCCTCTCCTGGCAGGTGGTCCCGACTCTCCTCGGCGAGATGATGTGCGATAAGGACGCCGCCCGGGTCTTTCTGGCGGTCCAAAAAATGATCAAGCTGGATATCAAAGGACTGAAACGCGCCTTCGACGGCAAGAACTAGATCGAAAATTATCGGTAAAAAATCGTCGGCGAGGAGGCCTCTTCCGGTTATATTGCGATCATGTCCGCCGTAGCCCATCAACGCATCATGATCGATGATTACTTCGATATCATCGTCCAAAACAAGGCCTCCGATCTTCACATGCAGGAAGGCCAGCCGCCCAAGATGCGCGTTCATGGCGACATCGTGCCCCTGCGGGAAGCCCCGCTGACCCATGGCGAGATGGAGCAGATGCTTCGTGAAGTCGCCGGCACGCATCGCTGGGAAACCTTCGTGAAAAAGGGTGACGCCGATCTGGCCTACGAATTGAGCGAAGAAGCCCGATTCCGCTGCAATCTGCACCGCCAGCTTCACGGCCTGGGCGGTATTTTTCGGTTGATCCCGAACAAAATCGCCACGCTCGAGCAGCTCGGCGTGCCCCAGGTCATCAAGCGCTTTGCCAACATCAAGGGCGGGCTTGTCCTGGTCACCGGCCCGACCGGTTCCGGCAAATCGACCACCCTCGCCGCGCTAGTCGATTACATCAACAGCAGCTATGCGCGCCACATCATCACGATCGAGGAGCCGATCGAATTCGTGCATAACAACAAGCTCAGCATCATCACCCAGCGCGAGGTGGGCGAGGATACGCCGAGCTTCGCCGATGGGCTGAAGAACGCCATGCGTGAGGACGCCGACGTCGTCCTCGTTGGTGAGATGCGCGACTTGGAAACCATCGCGCTCGCCCTCACCGCGGCGGAGACGGGCATGCTCGTCTTCGGCACGCTGCACACCAACAACGCGCGCAAGACCGTCGATCGTATGATCGACGTTTTTCCCAGCAGCCAGCAGCCCCAGGTACGCACCCAGTTGGCCGCCTCCCTGCGCGGCATCGTCGCCCAGCTTCTGCTCAAGAAAGCGGCGGGTGGCCGTGTCGCGGTGAACGAAATCCTTATCTCCAATAATGCCGTCGCTTCCATCATCCGCGAAGGCGCGGCCGAAAAGCTGACCGACGTCCTCATCAGCGGCAAGGGGGAAGGCATGCAGTTCATGGACGACGCCATCCAAGGCCTGCTCGACGACGGAACGGTCGCACCGCAGGAAGCCTACATGAAGGCCATCGACAAGCAACGCTTCGCCAAGTTTCTTCCCACTGACGGCGAGGACGGCGGCGGTCTCGCGGCCATCGCCAACAACGGCGGCCAGCCGATGCCCAAGCCCTCGATCCGGCCAACTGGCGGCTCCAAGCCGCCGCCCTTGAAGCGGTAAGTTTTTCGGATGGAGTCGTTCGGGCTACCCATAGTCCGAACGCGCTGACGGATCGACCAGAAACCCCTGCATCCGCTGTAGCCGATCACGTCCAGTTCTGCTAAGCTTGCTTTCTTATGGCAAAAGTCATCTCCGGCCCCGCTTACGTTGTGCGGGATAACATCGACACCGACCAGATCATCCCTGCGCAATATCTCACCCTCGTTCCGACCATTCCTGAGGAATACGAGAAGCTCGGCACCTACGCGCTCATCGGCCTGCCCGATTCGCTTTACACCGAGCGCTACGTCGAGGAAGGCTCGACCAAGTCGAAGTATCCGATTGTCATCGGCGGCCGCAATTTCGGCTGTGGCTCCTCCCGTGAACACGCCCCGATCGCCCTTGGCGCGGCGGGCTGCGAAGTCGTCGTGGCCGAAAGCTTCGCCCGTATTTTCTTCCGCAACTCCATCGCGACCGGCGAGCTCTACCCCTACGAAAGCGAGGGCGCGCTCTCCGATACGATCAAGACCGGCGACCACGTCGAAGTCGATTTCGACAAGGATGAGCTTCGCGCCAATGGCCACGTTTATCCGCTCAAACCCCTGGGCGAAGTACGTCCCGTCATTGACGCGGGCGGCATCTTTGATTTTGCCCGCCAGACCGGGCTGATTCCGGCCCGTGACGAAAATAATCCGTAACCCCATCCCTTCTTCATGAAAACCGCAGTTGTCACCGGCGGAGCCGGCTTTCTCGGCAGCCATCTCACCGACCGCCTTCTGCGCGAAGGGTACAAGGTCATCGGCGTCGATAATTTCATCACGGGAAATCCGGCGAACCTGGACCACCTCAAAACCGAGTCCAACTACAGCTTCATCGAGCACGACGTCACCAAGTACATCGATATCCCGGGCGAGATCCACATGATCTTCCACTTCGCCTCGCCTGCGAGCCCGATCGATTATCTCGAGCTTCCGATCCAGACGCTGAAGGTCGGCTCACTTGGCACGCACAATGCGCTCGGCTTGGCTCTCGCCAAAAAGTCGGGCTTCTTTCTCGCCTCCACCTCGGAATGCTACGGCGACCCGCTGGTTCATCCGCAAACCGAGGAATATTGGGGCAACGTGAACCCGATCGGGCCGCGCGGCGTCTATGACGAGGCCAAGCGCTTCGCCGAGGCGATGACGATGGCCTACCATCGTTATCACAAGGTCGACACCAAGATCGTCCGCATCTTCAACACCTACGGCCCCCGCATGCGGCTCAAGGATGGGCGCGTCGTTCCCGCTTTTGTCGGTCAGGCGTTGAGGGGTGAACCCATCACCGTTTTTGGCGATGGCAAACAGACCCGCAGCTTCTGCTATTGCTCCGATTTGATCGACGGCATCTACAAGCTTTCCCAGGGCGATTTCCACGAGCCGGTCAACATCGGCAACCCGAATGAGCTGACGATCAAGGAATTCGCCGAGCGCATCGT
>JAMFSY010000084.1 GCA_026225555.1 Methylacidiphilales bacterium | reverse complement strand
TCGATTTGCGTTCTGTCTTTTCCGTCATTTTTCCTGTTCTACCTTTCCCCCACTGTCCGTCAAATCGGGGGAAGCCCAAAAAGCAAAAGGCAACCGACCTGATCCTTCGACAAGCTCAGGATGACTGCTTTTTTCAGCAAGCTCCTCGACCAGCTTACTGAAAGCTTCGCCCGGAATTTACTCCGTCGAAGGAGCCTGATAGCTTGTCCGCTCCATGAAGAAATTCCTCCTCGGCCTGGTTTTGATTTTCAGCGTGTTTCCGGTGAAGGGGGCTTCGCCTTCCTGGGAGATCACCGACCGGATTCATCTCGGCGGTGAAGGCGGCTGGGATTATCAGACCGTCGATGAGCAGGCCCGGCGACTCTATATCAGCCATGCCGCGCATGTGCTGGTGCTGGACCTGAAAACCAATCAGGTGATCGCATCCCTGGACGCGACGGGGGTCCATGGCATCGCCCTCGCGAAGGACCTGAATCGCGGCTTCATCAGCAACGGCGGCAGCGGCACTGTGACCATTTTCGACCTGACCACGCTCAAGCCGATCGGCAGCGTCAAGGTCGGCCAGAATCCCGATGCCATTTGCTATGAACCCGTGACCAAACGGGTCTTCGCCTTCAATGGCCGCAGCCAATCCGCTTCGGTGATCGATGCCCGGACAGGCCAGAAAGTGGGAGAGATTCCCCTGCCGGGCAAACCCGAATTTGCCCAAGTCGATGGAGCCGGCAGCGTCTTCGATAACATCGAAGATAAGAGTCTCGTCCTCAAAATCGACGCGGCCAAGCTCACCGTCATCGCGCAATGGTCCCTTCCCGCCGAAAGCGAACCCTCCGCCCTCGCGATCGATCCGGCGGGACATCGTCTCTTTGTCGGTTGCGGAGACCAGAAGCTGATCGTCCTGAATGACGAGTCGGGCCAGGTCGTGAGCACGATTCCTATTGGCAAGGGTGTGGATGCCGCCGCCTACGATTCGGCCCATCATCGCGTTTTCGCCTCCTGCGGAGAAGGAGTCCTGAACGTCATTGAACAGAAGTCTTCCGATCTCTACTCGAGCGAGGCGAACATTCCGACTGAACACGGCGCGCGCACGATGGCTTTCGATTCCCTGACCGGAACCGCCTACGTGCCCTCGGCCCAATTCGGCCCCCCTGCCGCACCGACGGCGGATCATCCGAAGCCTCGTCCCTCCATTATTCCGGGGACGTTTCAACTCCTGGTTCTGCGGGCGGCAGATCACCCCTAGCCATTGCTCAGGCTCCCAGCGCAGATACTTCACTGGCGTTGCCTTCTCCGGTGGGTAACCTTAGGCCATGACACTTCTTATCATCATCATCGTGGTTTTGTTGCTCTGCGGCGGTGGCGGTTATGCCTATGGTGGCTATGCGGGCGGCGGCGGCGGATTGGGGCTCATACTGGTGATCCTGCTCGTGGCCTACCTGCTCGGCTACCTGTAGTCATTCCGGAAGCGGCGGGAGTGTAAGGCAAACGTAGTTTCCCTTTTACGCGTCCCGCGTTAGACTCGCCATCCCGAGCGATGCGCGACTTTTTGCCTGAGGACCGGCCGTTGTTGATTCTTGCCCCGATGCAGGACATCACCGATCTGGCCTTTTGGCGCGTGCTCGCCCGGTACGGCGGGCCTGACGTTTATTACACGGAGTACTTCCGCGTTCATGGCGATTCGCGGCCGGAAAAATACATCCTCCGCTCCATCGAGGAAAACCCCGGCGACAAACCGATTATCGCGCAGATGATCGGCCAGGACATCCCGGCCCTGCAACGCACCGCGCAGGCCCTGCAAAGGCACAAGATCGCCGGGATCGATCTCAATCTCGGCTGTCCCGCGCCCATTGTCTGTCGCAAAGAGGCTGGCGGCGGCCTGCTCCGCAACCCGGAAAAAATCGACACCATCCTGCGCGAAGTCCGCGCAGCGGTGCATCTCCAGTTCACGGTCAAGACGCGGATCGGCTTCGATTCGCCGGAGGAGTTTCCCAACTTGCTCGACCTTTTCCGCCGTCATCCCATCGATGCCCTCACCGTGCATGGCCGCACCGTGCGCGAGATGTATAAGCCGGTCGTCCACTACGACGCCATCGAGCGCGCGGCCCGTCTCATGGCTTGCCCGGTCTTCGCCAATGGCGATGTCCGTTGCGTCGATTCGGCCCGCCGGGTCGTGACCGAGACGAATGCGCGCGGCCTTATGATCGGTCGCGGCGCGATCCGCAATCCGTGGCTCTTCACGCAAATTCGCGAGGCGTATGAAACCGGCGAAGTCCGCACGCAGCCGAGGCTGCCCGATTTGCGGCTCTATATCGAAGAGCTCTATCAGGAAACGCGCGACCCGCATCTCCGCGATATCGCGCATGTCGGGAAGATGAAAAAATATCTCGGCTACATCGCGCCCGGCATTGGGCCTGAGGATGCCTTTTGGAAGGAACTGCGACCGGTGCTGAACCTGCGCGACTTGTTCGCTGTTTGCGACCGGCATCTCGCCGCGCCGGAATTCTTCACCGGCGGGAACGGTAATCCCCTGCCCTCTGATTTATTCCACGGACGCGAAAAGGTTCGCGTCCTGCCGTCCGCAGAAACGCTGCCGTCCGCAAAAATACTGCCGTCCGCAGGACCATGACCGACGTCACGGTCATCGGCGCCGGAGCCGCCGGTCTCATGAGCGCCCTTGTGGCGGGTCAGCGCGGACGCTCCGTCCTTGTGCTCGAACGCGCGGAACGGATTGGCAACAAGATCCTCATTTCCGGCGGCGGCCGCTGCAACTTCACCAATCTCCACGCCGGGCCGGAGAATTATCTCTCCTCCAATCCCGACTTCTGTAAATCCGCGCTGGCCCGTTACCGGCCCGAGGATTTCATCGCCATGGTCGAGCGCCACGGCATCGCCTATCACGAGAAAAAACTCGGCCAGCTTTTCTGCGACCACAGCTCGCGCGATATCGTGGAAATGTTGCAACGCGAATGCGCCGACGCCGGGGTGCGCATTCAGACCGGAACGGAGATCAAGGCTGTCCGGCATGTGGAAACAGACGGAAGTTTCGAGCTCGAAACCTCGCGTGGACCGGTAACGACGAAGCGCCTCGTCATCGCCACCGGCGGGCTCTCCCTGCCCAAGCTCGGCGCGACCGATTTTGCGTACCGGATCGCGCGGCAATTTGGACTCAACGTGCTCCCTGTCCGCGCTGGCCTGGTGCCCTTCACCTTTGGCGGCAAGGATCTCGAATTCTGCCGCGCGCTGAGCGGTATTTCCGCCCCCTGTTCCGCGCAGGTGATCGAGGAGGAGCGCCCGCGTGGCGCTGAATTCGCGGAACAATTTCTCTTCACCCATCGCGGCCTGAGCGGACCCGCCATGCTTCAGGTTTCCTCCTTCTGGCAGGCGCCCGCGGCGGTGCGGCTCAATCTTTTTCCCGATGGCGATGCCCGCGCGTGGCTGGAGGAAAATCGGCAGTCGGGCCAGCGGCTCGATACACTTTTGGCGCGGCGCTTTCCTCAGCGTTTTGCGGATGCCTGGACCGCTTCGCTCGCGCCCCTGCGCGCCGCGCGCGATTACAGCGCAGTTGCACTGGATGACATCGCCCGGCAACTGGAAAACTGGACGCTGCATCCCGCCGGAACGGAGGGTTACGCCACCGCGGAAGTCACCGTCGGCGGCATCGATACGCGCGAACTACGATCAAAGACGCTGGAGGCGAACAAGGTACCGGGACTCCACTTCGTCGGTGAAGCGGTCGATGTCACCGGCTGGCTCGGCGGATATAATTTCCAATGGGCCTGGGCCTCCGGGCATGCTTGCGGACAAGCCGTTTGAACATGAAACCCCGAGCCCGCATTCCCAATCCGTACGAAGCAGAACGCCGCGCCGCGCTGGAGGAGGTCCGTGCCATCTATCGCGAACTGGAAAGCCGTCCCATCCAGCGCAACTGCACGCGGCTGACCGAATGCTGCCAGTTTAAACTGACTGGCCGCACGCCCCAATTGACCAAGGGCGAAACACTTCTCGCCGCTAAAGCGGTGCGAGGCGCGGGACGAAAAGCCCTGCCCGAACCGCCGCTTGCCGGAGCCTGTCCCCTATTGAAGCAGGATGGCAAATGCACGATCTACCAGGATCGGCCTTTCGGTTGCCGCACCCATTTCTGCGCGGCGGCGGGCGGACCTTATGATCGTCCGCAAGTGCTCGACTTGATCCGCCGACTCGAAGCGCTCGATACGCGACTAGGTGGGTCCGGCCCGCGCGCGCTTCCGGTGGCACTGGCGGAAGAGTTGAGGGCGATGCATTAGGCATCTCTTGGAAATTATTTCGTTGTTGTAATGAACCTCATAGCCCGCCCTTGCGTCTTACTCTATGTTAGGTTCATTCATTCTCCGAACCGGGCAGTAACCTTGGGGTTGCTGCCCGGTTTGTTTTTTACCCCCAGGCAGCGGCGGTTTGTTGAGAACAATCATTCATCTATATAGCGATTGGGGTTGACACGGGGCCCACTTTGTTATACGCAAGTATTATGCGTAATAGCAACAGCCAGCAAATGGTCCTCTCCTTCATCGAACAGTATCAGGGTGAGCACCAGCGGCCGCCCACGATCCGCGAGATCCAGGATCATTGCGGTTTCAAGAGTCCGCGAGCTGTTTCGTATATCCTCGAGAAGCTGGAGCAGGCGCGGTTGATCATCCGCCAAGCCCACTCCCGCGGCATCCATTTGACCAAGCCGCGCACGACTTCCTCGGGTGTGCAGTTGCCGTTATTCGCCTCGATCCCCGCCGGGTTGCCCGATCAGTTCGATGGCAGCGAGGCGCCCGATACGCTCCGCTTTATTCCGACCACGCTTGGCATTTCCAATCCAAACCGCGCCTTCGCCGTGCGGGTGCGAGGGGATAGCATGATCGACGCGGGCATTTTCTCCGGCGACATCGTCGTGCTGGAGCAGAAAGAGGCCAAGCCCAATGATATCGTGGCCGCGCTGATCGATGGGGAAAATACCCTGAAACGGCTGATCAACACCAATGGCCGGGTCTATCTGAAAGCAGAAAACGCGGCTTATCCCGATCTGACGCCGGTGGAGACGCTCGATATCCAAGGGGTGGTCGTCAGCATCCTGCGGACTTACGCGGCGGCGGCTTGATTTTAGGGTAGAGCAATTTCCAGTTAAATAGTCGCGTAGAAATCTGTCATCCTGAGCTTGTCGAAGGATCAGTTCTGCCTCGGTAAAGGCATCTGAACTGATCCTTCGACAAGCTCAGGATGACAGAGAAAAAAAGAGTCTAGGGGCGCGATTTTCGACGGACGGCAGGGACTGCCGTCCCTACCTTTAGAGATCTTCTTCGATCTCTGCCGGGGGTGCGGCGGCCATCAGCCGTTGCGCCTCTTCAAACTCCAGCAGGGTCGCCTGCTTGCGATGGTAGCGACGGTCGATCGTCTCGAGAAATGTCTCAAGGTCCTCGCGCGAGGGCTTGCGATCGTAGTCCCACCGATCGACGCCGCGCTCCTTGAACTGAAATTTGAAGGCCTTCGAAAACCAGGTCACGCGCACGTCATACTTCGTGCCATCGTCCCGTTT
This sequence comes from Methylacidiphilales bacterium, assembly GCA_026225555.1. Classification (GTDB taxonomy): domain Bacteria; phylum Verrucomicrobiota; class Verrucomicrobiia; order Methylacidiphilales; family UBA1321; genus JABDGH01. The sequence continues at coordinate 15,831 of JAMFSY010000084.1, read as the reverse complement.
CACCGTCCAATTAATGTCCCGGCGCATGATCTATTTCCCCCAGAGCTGTTCCACGCTCAGTTCATCGAGACGGTCCACCACCCAGTCGGCGTGGCTCAATAATTCCGCCGGGTTGGTCGTCGTCACGGCGACCACGCGCATCTTTGCCGCCTGGGCGGCGGCCACGCCCACCAGCGCATCCTCGAAAACAATCCCATTTGCCGGCTCCACGCCTATCCGTTTCGCCGCCGTGAGAAAAACCTCCGGGTCAGGCTTGCCCCGCTTCACGTCCTCCGCCGTCACCAAGGCGGTAAAATAATCGCGCAAGCCCAGGACATCCAGCGTCGTGGTGATATTCTCCAGATGCGTCGATGAGCCGATCACGCAGGGAATCCCCGCGGCGCGCAACGCGCTCAACCAGGCCTCCACTCCCGGCAGCGCCTGAATGCCCTGTTCGCGCACGACCTCGCGGTAAAGAGCCTCCTTGCGCAGGGAGATGGTCGAGATTTCCGCGACATCGGACGTCCAGCCGAGCAGTTCAGGAATGATCACCTCGTTCTTCATGCCGAAGCCCTTTTTGAAATGGTCCACCGGCAGAACGCGGCCCAGCTCCTGGGCCAGCCGTTCCCAACTTGCCTCGTGATGGGAGGCGGAATTGATGATCACACCGTCCCAGTCGAAAATTGCGCCGCGTTGTCCACTCATCCACGGTGTATAGGAGGCCCGGGCCAGAGTTGTCGAGCCGCGATGATTAACTGGCGCCAAGCACATCATTGCGTTATAAGCAGACATGAAGCGCACCCTTGTCCTTTTCGCCGCCGGAACGCTCCTTGTCTGCCCCGCCTGGGCGCAGGACGGAAACGCCACGCCTTTGTCCACCAGCGGCGGTCCCCTCACCACCTCCACGGCAAATCCGCCCCCGCGCCACGAGCATCGCGGCGGTCTCTCTCAAGAGGACATGGACGAATTACGCCAGGCGCATGAAGCCGCGTTCAAGGCCAATCCCGATCTCGAAGCCGAGGGCCAGGCGCTCCGCGAAAAGATGGATGCCTACGAAAAGAAATTGCATGAGGCCATGATCAAGGCAGATCCCAAAGTCGCGCCGATTCTCGCCAAGATGCCTCCTCGCCGCCCGGGCGGTCCAGGTGGCCCTCCTCCGCCTCCGGATGGCGGCAATTGACCCTCCGGTCATCCTGAGCTTGTCCAGAAATCAGTTCGGATTACGCTAGCGGCAGTGACTCCCTTACCGCCGTCCCTTTCTTTCCACGACCGCTCGCCTTCCTCGGTTTTCATCCGCGGAGGGCGGGTCATCGATCCCGCTTCAGGCCGCGATGAAACCGCCGATCTCCTAGTCATCGATGGATTAATTTCCGAGCAAACGGGAAAGCCCGATTCCTCCATCCCGGTAATCGACGCCAAGGGGCTGATCGTCGCGCCCGGGTTGATCGACATGCATGTGCACCTGCGGGAGCCGGGCGGCAGCCAGAAGGAAACGATCGCCACCGGCACGCGCGCGGCGGCTGCGGGCGGCTTCACCAGCGTGCTTGCGATGCCAAACACGAACCCGCCCGCCGACGGTCCGAACACCATCGCCCTGATGCGCCAGCGGGCGAACGAAACCAGCTGCATCAACGTCTTCACCAGCGGCTGCATTACCGTCGGGATGAAAGGCGAGCAACTCGCCCCTATCGGCTCGCTGCACAAGGCGGGCGTGGTCGCGATCACCGACGACGGCCACTGTGTCCAGAACAACGAAGTCATGCGCCGCGCGCTGGATTACGCGCGCATGTTCGACCTGCTCACCCTGGATCATTGTCAGGATTACAATCTCTCCGCCGGCGGCGTCATGCATGAGGGCTACTGGAGCACGGTGCTGGGACTCCCAGGCTGGCCGCGCATCGCGGAGGACATGATCGTCGCCCGCGACATCCTGCTCTCGGAACTGACCGGTGCGCGCATTCATGTACAGCATCTTTCCAGCGCCGATTCTGTCCGGCTGGTGCGCGAGGCGAAGAAGCGCAACGTCAAGATTTCCGCCGAGGCGATGCCCCATCATCTCGCGCTCACCGATGCCTCGATCGAGAAGTACGACACCCATTTCAAGATGAACCCGCCCCTGCGCGAACGCTCCGACCAGGAAGCGCTACTCGCCGGGCTCGCCGACGATACGATCGAGATCCTCGCCAGCGATCACGCGCCCCATGCCTCCTATGAGAAGGAGGTCGAGTTTGCCGACGCGCCTTTTGGCATCGTGGGACTGGAAACGGAGCTGGGCATCTTCATCAAGCTTCTGATCGAGGCCCGCGTCCTGGATTGGCCCCAGATGTTGGCCAAGCTCACGATCAACCCGGCCCGGCTGCTTCGGCTTGATCGCGGCACGCTCGCGTCCGGCGCACCGGGAGACATTACCCTGATCAACCCCGGCCTGCCGTGGCAAGTCGATGCGACCAAATTTTATTCCCTGAGCCGCAACACCCCTTTTGATGGCTGGGAACTGCCCGGTCGCGCCACCCATACCATCGTCGCCGGGCGCGTGGTTTGGAATCTGGAAAAAGGATTCGCACCGTAAGTGGTATTTAACTGTCTATTTTCCGCAACTCCCGCCCTCCCGAAGGGTTTAACTCCATATGCTGGAGCCACTGTCTGCCTCCCAATGGAATGAGGAAACCGCCGCCCATCTTTTGAATCGGGCAGGGTTCGGTGGCAACCCCCGGGAAGTCAAAAACCTCCAGCAGGTGGGGATGAATGCCGCGGTCTCCTGGTTTGTCGATTACGACAAAATCCCGGATAACACGCCGTCCCCCAGTTGGATCGGCGATGGCACCGATCCCGACCTGGTCACGGCCGAAACGGCCCTGCGGAACGCCACGGACGAGGAAACGAGGCGGGCGCTGCGTCCCCAGCAGGAACACATCATCTATTCGCAGATCGCCGATCTCCGTTACTGGTGGATTCGGCGCATGGCCTTGGGGCCGCGCCCCTTGCAGGAAAAGATGACGCTGTTCTGGCACGGACATTTTGCGACCAGCTTCGAGAAAGTCCGCAATCCTTATTTTCTTTGGATGCAGAACGAGACCCTGCGCCAGCAGGCGACCGGCAATTTCAACGAACTTCTGGCCGCGGTCGCCAAGGACCCGGCGATGCTGCTCTATCTCGACGGCGTCGATAGCCGCAAGGGCAAGCCGAATGAAAATTTCGCACGCGAGGTGATGGAGCTCTTCACTCTCGGCGAGGGTCACTATACCGAGCAGGACATCCAGCAGGCGGCAAAGGCCTACACCGGCTGGGGTCTGGACAAGGACCGGCTCCATTTCGAATATCATCCCAAAAACCACGATGAGGGCCCCAAGACCGTCTTCGGCCAGACCGGAGATTATACCGGCGAACAAGTTCTCGATCTCATCTGCGCCAAGCCGGAATGCGCCCGATTTATCTCCGCCAAATTATGGCGATTCTTCGTGCAGGACCAGCCGCCGCAACCGGTGGTCGATGCGCTCGCGCACGAGTTCCAGAGTAGCAACCTGGATCTCAAGCACTTGATGGGAGTCATTTTCCGTTCCAAGGAATTCTACGCGCCGGAGGTCATCCGCGCCCAGATCAAGAGCCCGGTGCAATGGCTCGTTTCCAGCACGCACCAGTTGGAGGCTCCCGTGCCCACGATGCCGATGGCGCTGGTCATGCTCCTGCAACTCGGGGAAGAGCTTTTTCAGCCGCCCAATGTCAAAGGCTGGGATGGCGGCATTGCCTGGATCACGACCACCAACCTGTTGAACCGCTACAACTACGCGGCGGCGCTGGTGGAAGGCGAGCGGGTGCCTCTGCCCGGTCTGCGCGGCCAGATGCAAGGCATCATGAATAGTCTGCAGGAAGACGGTCTCCTGCAGGTTGCTCCGGCCTCGGTCGCCTCCCTTTTTACCGCGGAGCAACTCAGCACGGCGGATAATTTCCTGGAAGCCCTTCAGGCGCGCTTCATCAACGGCACACTACGCCCCCAGCGCCTGGCTTCCCTGCGCGACTTCCTCAAGACACGCTCACCCATCGAGGAAGCCGATATTCGCAAATCCATCCGCCTTCTCATGAGCACGCCCGAGTATCAACTCACCTAGAAACAACCACCGCCATGACACCTCCCCTTCTTACCACCCGCCGCGACTTCCTTCGCACCACGCTCCTCGGGGGAGCTCTCTCCTGGACCGTGCCCAGTTTCGTGGCGCAGACTTTCGGCGCCCTTCACGCGCAGGCCGATGGCGCGCTGACCCAGGTCACGACTGGCAAGGACGGCCCCATCCTCGTTCTCATCCAACTCGCGGGCGGCAATGACGGGCTCAATGCCGTGGTGCCTTACACGAACGACTATTATTACAAGGCGCGGCCGACCATCGGCATTCCCAAGGACCAGGTCCTGACGCTGAGCGATACGCTCGGCCTCAATCCCTCCATGACGGGATTCAAGAGCCTCTTTGACGCCGGACATCTCTCCGTCGTCAACGGCGTCGGCTATCCGAATCCCAACCGCAGCCACTTTCGCGCCACGGAAATCTGGCAGACGGCCAGCGATTCCGAGAAGTATCTCACCGATGGCTGGCTGGGCCGCTATTTCGACAACGCCTGCGCCGGCTGCGATCCGACCGTGGGCATCAATATCGGCCCGCGCCTGCCGCAGGCCTTCTCATCCCATCAACCCACCGGCATCAGCCTCGAGAATCCCGGCAGTTACCGCTTCATGGGCGCAGGCCTGAATGACGACGAGGAGATCGCCTACCGCAGCATGTACAACGCGGAGAATGCGAGCGACATCGCCTCTTCCGAATCGGGCGGAAGCATCAGCATGGTTTCCGGCACGACGACGCTGAAGAACGGCCAAAGTACGCTCGACTTCCTGGAACGGACTTCCATGGACGCCCAGGTCAGCTCGGACCGCATTCGCGCCATCGCGGGCAAGACGAAGAATAACGCGACCTATCCGAACGGCGGACTGGGCAACAATCTGCAATTGGTGGCGCGTCTCATCGCGGGCGGTCTGCCGACCCGTGTCTTTTACGTTTCCCAAGGCGGCTACGACACCCACAGCAACCAACGGGGCGGACAGGATGGGCGCCTCAAGGAACTTTCCGACAGCGTCAAGGCCTTCACCGACGATCTCATTGCCATGGGCGAGTTCGATCGCGTGATGATCATGACCTTTAGCGAATTCGGCCGCCGCGTGACTGAAAATGGCAGCCGGGGAACCGACCATGGCGCGGCCGCGCCCATGTTCCTTTTTGGTCCGAAGATGAAAGCGGGATTGCTCGGCGCGGAGCCCAGCCTCGCCCCGCAGGATCTCACCGATGGGGACATTCGCTACAGCACCGATTTCCGCAGCATCTACGCGAGCATCCTCGAGAACTGGCTCAAGACGCCCTCGGTTCCGATTCTCGGGCGGCAGTTCGATACGTTGCCAATTCTGGCGTAAGAGCTCGCTGAAAAGGCTCACTCTCAAAATTTTCTGTCATCCTGAGCTTGTCGAAGGATCAGTTTCGATTTGGTAAAGGCAACGGAATTGATCCTGGCACACGTGTGTGCGACAAGCTCAGGATGACAGAGAAAAAGAGCGACCATCTGATTAAAAAACGGTCTATTTTCGCGATCCCGATTTCAACTTGATTGAGGTTTCCAATTATCTTCCGGCAACCGAAACGGCGAGATAGTCCCCACCGCAGGAGTTAGCCTTGCCAATCTCGTTGGAGGATTCGCATACTTTGCGGTTTGGGAGATTTCTCCCGCTTACATCATGAGCGCCACTCCGCCTCCATCCAAGACCCCGCCCGTTTCCGAGGCGCTCGAAGCCGCGCGGATGAATCCGGAGCGCAGCCTGGAACGCGGACAGGGCTCCGCGATGAACGGTATTCTCATCAACGGCGCGCTAGGCGGCGCGAAGTTGGCGGCGGGGCTGCTCGGGCACTCCTACGCGCTGGTCGCCGATGCGTCGGAATCCTTCGCGGACGTGATGGGCTCCTGCGTCACGCTTTACGGATTGCGCGTCGCGGCCGAGCCCGCCGATCTGGCCCACCCCGCGGGCCATGGCCGTGCGGAAACGCTGGCCTCGGTCATCACCGCGCTGGCCCTGACCGCCGTGGGTGGATTGATTTTCTGGCATGCGGCGCTTTCCCTGGGCGAACCCCGGCCCGCGCCGAGTCATTGGACTTTGCTCGTGCTGGTGCCCGTCATCCTGATCAAGGAGCGGATGTTTCACTGGATGCGCGCGCGGGGGAAGGAAACCGGCAGTCTCGCGGTGATTGCGGATGCCTGGCACCAGCGCAGTGATGTGGTGACTTCTGTGGCGGCGTTGACCGGCATCATCTTCGCCTGGATCGGCGGCCCCGCCTGGAACCACGCGGACAGCTGGGCGGCCATGGCGGCGAGCGTCTGGCTGGTGGGCACCGGCCTCTGGCTGCTCGGGCCCGCCCTGCACGAATTGATGGAGGGCTCGGTCGATCCCGCCTTGCTGGAGTTCATTTGCGAGACGAGCCAAAGTTGCCCTGGCATCCTCGGCATCGACAAGGTCTGGGTGCGCAAGCTGGGGATGCGTCTGATGGTCGACCTGCATGTCGAGGTCGAGCCCGATATTTCCGTGCAGGAAGGCCACCGGCTCGCGCACGTGGTGAAGGATAGGTTGCAGGCCGAACTGCCGCAGGTGCGCGACGTGATGGTGCATGTGGAGCCCTACGATCCGAGGCGCGCCAAGCGGCCCTTTCGTCTCCAGAGTGGCGGCCAGGCGTGAGCGCTTTTCCTCCCGAGTTTATCCGCGCGCATCTCCTGGCGCTGGGCTGCGACCCGGCGCGGGTGGAGGAAAGTTTCATCCATTCCGGCGGCGCGGGCGGGCAGAACGTGAACAAGGTGGCGACCTGCGTGCAGCTTCGCTATCCGCCGCGCAACCTCCTGGTGAAAATGCAGGAACACCGCACCCAGGCCACCAACCGGCTTGCCGCGTGGAAATTACTGGCGGCGCAATTACAAAAGGCCCGCGATGAGGAGGCCCGCGCCCGCCGTGCCGCCCGCGAGTTGAAGCGGCGACAGAATGCGCCCCGGCCGCGCGGCATCAAGAAGCAGTTCGTCGAACTGAAGCGGCGTCGCGCCAAGACCCGCGCCGCTCGCAGCGTGGGGCCGGAAGAGTAGAGCCGGCACGGAGGGAGGGCCGCCTGACCCAATCGCCAGCCGGACAAGACCGCATTTTTTGCATTTTTCGCTTGGTCGTGAGCCGGAAATAGGTTCCGCTTGGGTGTATGCCGACTTCACGTCTATTGGGTCGTATCGGCTTTGCCGTCCTTGTCCTCGCCATGATCGCTTCTTTTCCGGCCACGTCCCCGGCGGCGACCGTTCCGCCCACCATCGGACTCTTCACCGATTTTGGTTGGGATGACCCTTATGTCGCGCAGATGAAGGGCGCGATCGTGACCATCGCCCCGACGGCGCGGATCATGGACCTGATCCATTCAGTCAGCCCGTTCAATGTCGCCGAGGGCTCCTATCTGCTCGATCAATCGGCGGAGGAATTTCCGGCTGGCACCATTTTTGTTGCCATCGTCGATCCCGAGGTCGGCACAGAGCGTGAACCCATTCTCGTCGAGACGGCGAAGGGGAAGTTCTATGTCGGGCCCGATAACGGACTCTTTACCCAGGTGCTCGACCGGGAAGGTTTCTCCGGGGCGTGGAAGCTCGACAAGCCTGAATTCTTCCGCGGCGGCAGTCCCTCGCATACCTTTCATGGCCGCGATATTTTTGGCCCCGTCGCCGCGCATCTGGCCGCCGGAGCCGACCCCGAAAAAATGGGCACGCCCGTGCCGGAAAAAAGCCTGACGCTCCTGAACGTGAGGGAGCCGAGCTTCTCCGGCGGGACGATTTCCGCCGAGGTGCTGCACGTCGATCACTACGGCAATGTGATCATCAACCTGCACAGCAACACCGATATCTCCTCCAAGCTGAAAGAGGGCAACCTGGTCAAGATTTCGATCGGCCGGGACAGCTTTTCCGGCCCGCTGGTCAAGACCTACTCCGACGTCGGCAAGGAACGGCTGCTGCTGCTTTATGGCGGCAGCGGATTGCTCGAGATCAGCATGAACCAGGGCTCCGCCGCGAAGAAGCTGAAGGTGGAACCCGGCACCGTTATTTTTCTTAAACCATGAACGCTTATTTTTTTAAACCGATTTATCAGGAACGCATCTGGGGTGCGGACAATCTTTCCACTCTCTTTGGCCGCACGCTGCCCGCCGGGAAAAAGATCGGCGAGAGCTGGGACTTGGTGGATCGCCCCGAGGCCTGCAGCGACGTGATCGCCGGGCCCGGCGTCGGTGAAAAGACGCGCCAGACTTTGCATACCCTCTGGCAGGAAAAGCGGGTCGAAATTTTCGGTACGCGCGCGCCTGATCTCGCGCGGTTCCCGATCCTGATCAAGTTGCTCGACGCGCAGGACAATCTCAGTGTGCAGGTTCATCCGCCCGCCGGCGGCGAAGCCGAGCCGAAAACCGAGATGTGGTACTTCCTCGAATGCCAGCCCGAGGCGAAGATTTATGCCGGGTTGCGCCAGGGCGTAAACCGGAAGAAGTTTGAGCAAGCCATCGGCACGCCCGAACTACCGAAGCTGTTGCACGAATTGCATCCGCAGCAAAGCGACGCGATGTTCCTGCCGAGCGGTCGCGTCCATGCCATCGGCGCGGGCAATGTGATCCTCGAGATTCAGCAAAGCTCGGACACCACCTACCGCGTAGACGACTGGGGCCGGGTGGATGAAAGCGGCCGTCCGCGGGCCCTGCATCGCGAGCAGGCACTGGAGGCGATTCGCTTCAACGATTACGAGCCGACCTTCGCCCAGCCGCACGGTGAGCGGGTGATCGCGTGCCCATTTTTCTCCGTGTCGCGCGCCTTCATTTATCCGGGCGAGTACCGCGTCTGGACGAGTGACCAGACGAGTTTCCAGTATCACTTTCTCGCGCAGGGTGAACTCAAGATCGACGACCGCGTCTTCAAGCGCGGCGAGAGTTGGTTCGTTCCCGCCTCGACCGACAGCTACACGCTGGAGCCGCAAGGCGAGGGCGCCGAGTTGGTGACGGTGCAGTGGGGCAAGTAGGCCTTGGGTAGGGACGCGAGTCCCTTCGCGTCTCCATTTAGAATGGGAAGGAAGAGACTGCCGTCCCTACCAACAAATCAAGCCTTCGGCACTGGCTTGCGGATGGTCAGATGGACATCGCGCAGTTGCTTCTCCGAAACGGGGCCGGGCGCGTTCATGAGCAGGTCGCGGCCGTTCTGCGCCATGGGGAAGGCAATGACGTCCCGGATGTTCGATTCGTTCGCGAGCAGCATGATGATGCGGTCGATGCCCGGCGCGATGCCGCCGTGAGGCGGTGCGCCGTACTTGAACGCGTTGATCATTCCGGCGAAGCGGGTGTCGACGACACTGCGGTCGTAACCGGCAATCTCGAAGGCCCGGTACATGAGTTCCGGGATGTGATTCCGGATCGCGCCCGAGGCGATTTCGTAGCCGTTGCAGACGAGGTCGTACTGGTAGGCGAAAAGGGTGAGCGGGTCCTGTGAAGTCAACGCGTCGAGCCCGCCCTGCGGCATGGAGAACGGGTTGTGCGAGAAATCGACCTGCTTGGTCTCCTCGTTCAGCTCGTACATCGGGTAATCGACGATCCAGGCGAATTTGTAGGTGTTCTTTTCGATCAGGCCGAGTTGCTCGGCGATAACTTCGCGCATGCGTCCGAGGACTTTGGCGGCCTTGGTTTCGTTGGGATCGGCGGAGAAGAAGAATGAAGTCCCGGAAATACGATCTGCAGGAACAAGCTTAGCTAGCTCTCGTTTTACATCTTCACTTAAGAATTTCGCAATCGGTCCTGTGAAAATGAGACCCTTGCTCAATTCAGCAGAAGGCGTTTCTGGGGGAGCATCTTTCCATCCAGATATATCCTGTTCGGCCTTAACATAAGCTAGTCCGGCGGCGCCAAGCTTCTTTGCCTCCTCCTGCAAGTTATCAAACCATGATCTCGGAGATGATGCGGAATTTGGAACTGGCAAGACCCGCACAGTCTTTCCTGCAAAGGCCTTGAATTCGCTCGTCGCAAAGAGAGGCGTCAGGTCCTTGATTTCAACCGGAATGCGCAAGTCCGGCTTGTCCGTGCCGTACTTCAGCAACGATTCCTTATACGGAATCCGCACGAACGGCGCGGGCGTCATCGGCCACGCGCTGAACTCGGGAAACAGCCCGGCGAAGAGATCTTCCATCGCCTTGAAAACATCTTCCTGCGTCACGAAACTCATCTCCACATCGAGCTGATAGAACTCGCCGGGGGTGCGATCCGCTCGGCCGTCCTCGTCGCGGAAACAGGGCGCAATCTGGAAGTAGCGGTCGAAGCCACTGACCATGAGGAGCTGCTTGAACTGCTGCGGCGCCTGCGGCAACGCGTAAAATTCACCGGGATAAAGCCGCGAGGGCACGAGGAAGTCGCGCGCGCCTTCGGGCGAGGAGGAAGTCAAAATCGGCGTCTGGAATTCCTGAAAACCGAGCTCGATCATCCGACGGCGGATGCTGGAGATGACCTTGGCACGAAGCATCACCGTCTGGTGCAGCTTCGAGCGGCGCAGGTCGAGGAAGCGATACTTGAGGCGCGTTTCCTCCGGGGTGTGGTCCTCGGGGAAGACGTTCATCGGCAGCGCCTCGCAGGAGCCGAGCCGGTCGTAGCCAGCGACGTCGAGTTCGACTTCGCCGGTGGGGATGTTGGGATTCAGCGTGCCTTCGGGGCGGAGGCGCACCTGTCCGTGGACGCTGATGACCGTCTCCTTGGGCAGATGCGAGAGCGTGTCCTGGAAATCGGCGGTGGGCGGGACGACGATTTGCGTGATGCCGTAATGATCGCGCAGGTCGATGAAGAGAACGCCGCCGAGATCGCGCTTATTGTGAATCCAGCCCGCAAGGCGGATCGTCTGGCCCGCGTGGGACGCGCGTAAATCGTGGCAGGTGTGGGTGCGGTACGGGTTGGACATGAGGGGAAAGATTTTTAGACAGGATTAACAAGATTAACAGGATTTTTGATCCTGCGGATGCCAAGAGGCAATTCAGGACGAGGGAGATTCCTCCTCTGGCAGGCCGCATTGCTTCCGCTGATTTTTGGCCTCGAGTTCCTGGAGGAAGAGGGCGAGCCCGCCTTCGGCAAGCGAGACCTTGCTTTGCGCACGCGTGGCGAGGTCTTTGACTTCCACCACGCCGGACTCGATTTGCTGATCGATGATGATGGCGACGGTGCAGCCGCGCTCCTCGGCGAGCTGGAATTGCTTGCCCACCTTGGCGGGCTGGAACGAGTAATCAATGGCGTAGATATAGCGCAGTTCCTGGAGCAGTCTCATGGCTTGCGGGCGGAATTGTTCATCCGCAATCAGGAGGAAGGCTTTCAGGTGGGGGAATTTCCACGGCGACCACTGCTTGGCCTTCAGGATTTCTCCCAGGACGACATCGCCCATCCCAAATCCAAGCGCGGGCAGATCGACATCGCCGAGATTCTTCAGTAGCGCGTCGTAACGACCACCTCCGGCAATGGCGCGGAACTCGCCCGAGCGGTCGAACACCTCGAAAACGACGCCGGTATAGTAGGCGAGACCACGCACGACGGTGAAGTCGCGCTTCACGTAATCCTGCAAACCACGGTGACGCAGGCCGGTCTCGACGGTGTCGAGGCGTTCGCTGGCCGCGCCCTTTTCCAACACGGTGAAGACTTCCTCGGCAAGCGGGCCGAGCTTCTCGGCAGTCTTCTCGCGCGTTTCGCGTTCGCTTTTATCAACGGCCTGGATGAAGGCGTAGCGTTGATCTTCGGGCACGCCGTGCGCGTTCATGAAATCGGTCCAAAATTGGCGGTCGCTCAGCCGCACGACGAAATCTTTTTCGGTGAGGCCGAAGGCGCGCAACGTGTCGATGACCAGCGCGATGAGCTCGATGTCCGCCTCGAGTCCGGCTTCGCCGATGATGTCGCAGTTGAACTGGTAATGCTCGCGCAGGCGACCGCGCTGCTGACGTTCGTAGCGGAAGACCTGTGGGATGGAAAACCACTTGAGCGGCTTCTTGAAATCCTTGTGCCGTGCGGTGACGAGACGGGCGAGGGTGGGCGTCATCTCCGGACGCAGGGCCACTTCGCGGTCGCCCTTGTCCTTGAAATTGTAAAGTTGGGTGACGATTTCCTGGCCTGATTTTTTGGTGAAGAGATCGAGTGGCTCGAGCGGCGGGCCGTCGTACTCGACGAAGCCGTAGCGATGCGCCACCTCGCGCCACTTGGCGAAGAGGGCATTGCGAAAAGCGCAGTCGTCAGGGTAGAAGTCGCGGAAACCGGGGAGAGCCATAAGGGAAAGTTAGAAGGGGAAAGTGGAAAGGAAGAAGGAAAAACGAAGGAGATGCCTGTCGACGATGGCGGCGGTCTGCGACCGTCGTGGGAAAGCTGGCCGGTGAAGGGGAGCGGCGAATCCTGAACCGTCGCCCGGATTGAGGTCGCGACTAAGCCGCGGGAGGAGTTGGCGTGCCAGGGGCGGGGGGCGTCGCACCGTCGCCGATGGTCTGGGAAAGCTTCATGACCTTCGCCTTCATTTCCTTGCCGGCCTTGAACTTGACCACGGCGCGGGGAGGAATGGGAACGTCATGCTCGGGCCGGTTCGGGTTGCGACCAACCCGGGCCTTGCGCAGCTTGACCTCGAAGACGCCGAAGTTGCGCAGCTCCACGGCCTGACCGTGCGAGAGGCTTTCGGTGAGATGATCCAGCGTGCGCTGAATCACATTCAACACATCCTGTTGCACCATGCCGGTCTCGTTGCTGATGCGCACTACTAAATCGCGCTTCGTTAAATTAGCCATAAACCAATGCTATTGCGCCAGATGGAGCGAAGATTGCAAGATCAAAAAGAAGGATTTCACGCCGGGGGGGGTGTAACCCCGTTCAGGGCCTTCACCAGAATCTTCGAATTTCGTCCACTGGACTCGTATTTTTCACGCCGCGCTAGAGGTAAATCGTGAGGGGAGCCCTCCTTGTATCCGCCCTTCTGCTGGAAGTAGTTAAAGGCCCGCGTCGAGAGAAGAAATATCTTCTTCACTCCCCGTTCCCGGGCGGCATTTTCGGCAAAAAGCATCAATTTCTGCCCGATGCCCATGTTCTCGTTCGCGCCGCTGACGGAGAGGCAGGCGAGTTCCGCCTTGTCGCCGCCGGGCTGCACATGAAGCGCCACGCAGCCGACGATATTGCCATCGATCTGGAACACGTAATAGTCGTTGATCTGCGACAGGATGTCCTGCCGGGTGCGTTTGATGATCTCCTCCTGCTCGACCGATTCACGGATCAGATTCCGGATCGCCCGGACATCCTTCTTCAACGCGCGCCGGACGGCCTGATATTCATTGGCGTAGATCATCGTGCCAATGCCTTCATTGGAAAAGATTTCGGTGAGCAGCGCCTCATCGACCCGTCCGTCGAGGACGTGGACGCGGCTGACGCCATTCCGGCAGGCGCGGATGCTGTGCTCGAACTTGGAGGCGAGGTTTTCCGGAATCTCGTTCTTGTGCTTCTTGTAGAACTCCTCGGCATCGCTGACGGAGATCTGGCTGACTTCCCGGCCCGCCTTCATCAAGCCGGAGTGGTTCGTCAGGTAGATGAGCTTCGCGGCCTTGAGCGCCTCGGCGACTTCCATGGCCACGCCGTCGGAGTTGACGCGAAAGGTGCGGCCATCGCCATCGAAGCCGAGCGGGGCAATGACGGGCACGACTCCCTTTTCAAGGAGCTGGTTGAGAAATTCGGTATCGACGCGTTCCACCCGGCCCGTGAAGAGCCGGTCGACGCCGCCAACAATGCCGTAAGGATGCGCGATGATGGCGTTTGTGTAACAGGCCCGCAAATCGTTGGAGGCGAGACCCTCGAGCACCTCGTGGGTGATGCGGTTCGCCGCCGTGAGGGCCAGCTTCAGAGTTTCCGCGTCGGTGATGCCAGTCCCGTCGGCGTTGCTGATCGGCACGTGGCTTTCCTTGGAAAGCTCCACCATCTGATGGGCGGCGCCGTGGACCAGCACGAGTCGGATGCTCAGTGATCGCAGCACGGCGATATCGAGCATGATGTTGGGGAAGTTATCGTCGGCGATGATCGCGCCATCCAGGGCAATGACAAACGTCTTCTCCCGGAAACCGGGGATGTAGGTCAAAATGCCGCGCAGATCGGATACTTTCATAAGGAGGGGAGAACGTATCGCGTTCTTCGGCAGCTTTCCAGCTTTGATAAAGGCTGGTCATGAACCCCTCGGCGAGGACTTGTCATCCGCTCGAGATGCCCCATCATTTTGAGCGCCATGTCCGGTCCCAACTACGTCTATTTCGATCTGGAAACCCAAAAAAGCGCCGCCGAAGTGGGGGGCTGGCATAACAAGCGGGCGATGAAAATGGCGCTTGGCGTCACCTATAGCACCCAACGCGGCACGTATGAAATCTACCGCGAGGACGAGGTGCACCAGCTTTTGCAGGAGCTTCAGCGCGCCGACCGGGTGATCGGTTACAATGTGATCGACTTCGATTTCGAGGTGTTGGCGCCCTATTCCGTCTTCGATCTCAGCCAAGTGCCCGTGCTCGATTTGATGCAGGACATGGAGAAGACGATCGGCGTGCGGGTCGGGCTGGATGCGGTGAGCGAGCAGACGCTTGGTTGCGGCAAGACCGCCGACGGCATGGAGGCGCTGAAATGGTGGAAGGAAGGGAAGCTCGGCCTGATCGCGCAATATTGCTGTTACGACGTGAAGGCGACCAAGCTCGTGCACGAGTTCGGTGCGCAATATGGCTGCGTGTTTTACTTCAGCAAGAAGACACAGCGCCGGGAAAAGGTGCCGGTGATCTGGTGACGCTGAGTTCTAAGAGCGTGCTGAAAAAGGTTTACTCTCAAAATCTCAGTCATCCTGAGCTTGTCGAAGGATCAGCCTCCGACGAGCACCCGAATTTAGCGAAAGAGCCTCTCTTGCGACGGCGGAAGTCAACGGAGGCTGATCCTTCGACAAGCTCAGGATGACAGAGAAAAAAGCCAAGCCGGGATGAAGCCCCGGCTATTCCTTCCGGCGGGACGCGACTTCCTTCTCCGCCGTGGCGCGGGCCCAGGTATCGGCTTTCAGGATCGCATCCAGGTGGGGGTGCTCAACGTTCGCGTGCTGCTTCATGACCGCTTCCACCGTCTCCCAAATGGCGGGGAAGGAAATCTTGCCGTCGAGAAAAGCGGGCACGGCAATCTCATTCGCCGCGTTCAACACGGCAGGCAGCGTGCCGCCGGCCATGCCTGCCTCGCGGGCCAGACGCAACGCGGGAAAGCGTTCGGGGTCGGGTGCCTCGAAGCTCAGGGCGCCCACTTCGGCCAGGTTCAAGGGCTTCAACCGGTTCGGCAGGCGATCGGGATAAGTCACCGCGTACTGGATCGGAAAACACATGTCGGAATGGCTGAGCTGGGCGAGCTGTGAACCGTCCACGAATTCCACCAGCGAATGGACGATGCTTTGCGGATGCACCACCACTTCCACCTGCTCCATCGGCACACCGAAAAGCCAGCGCGCCTCGATCATCTCCAGCCCCTTGTTGAAGAGCGTCGCGGAATCGATGGTGATCTTGCGGCCCATGCTCCAGGTCGGATGCTTCAACGCCTGCGCGGGCGTGACATGCGCCAGTTCGGCGGCTGGTGTCTTGCGGAAGGGCCCGCCGGAAGCGGTCAGGATCAGCCGCCGGATATGCCGGGTCGGCTCGCCCACGAGGCACTGGAAAATCGCATTATGCTCACTATCGACCGGAAGGATGGGCACGTTGTACTTCGCGGCCTCGCGCGTGACTTC
>JAMFSY010000083.1 GCA_026225555.1 Methylacidiphilales bacterium | reverse complement strand
TGGGGGCGTTCATCAGCGCCGGCCTGAGCCGTCAGCAAAATCGGCTGCGCCGGTGGAGCGCGCTTCTGTTCATCGCCGCGCTGGCCCGCTGGCTTTTCTCGATGGAATTGACGCAGGCGGAGCCCAGTGCGGAGGCCGGTCTCGCCGTCGGCTGGCTGGCCGGTCTTATCCTGCTGGCGCCCGTTTTCCGCAAGACCGATTTCTCCTGGGGCTGGAAAAAAGCCCGGGAAGCCTCCCGCGATCGCGAGTTCCGGTTTCACTTCGCCGCGACATTTAGCGTCCTGCTCGCCATTTTTCTTTTCAGCAGCGCCGACCGTTTTGTGGCCAACCGCTGGTTGGGCCAGTCGGAAAATAACAACATCGGTTTTGTCCCCTGGGGCCAGTTCGACGCCTACCAGACTGCGGGCCTGCTTGGCCGCGCGTTGATCTGGGGTACGCAACCGCTGTTGATGATTTTCCTCGTCCGCCGCGAGCGGCTGGAGCGCACCACTCCCGCCCTGCGCCGGTTGTTCTGGGTTTACCTGGGAATCCTCGTGGCCGGAGCGGCGCTGTTATATCTGAATGCCACGTCGCTCGCGCATTTCTTCGGCGGAAGTGATGCCGATCTCGCCGTCGACTATATCCCCACCTTTGCGGTCACGATGGTTCCAATCGGCATGCTGCAAGGCATCGCCATTTTCTGCCTCGCCTCGCGCCGCTATCCGGAATGTTTTATCCTGGGCGCGAGCAGTCTTGCCTACACGCTGCTGCTTTATCTCGTGGGCCATTCGCAGGTGATGCTGAGTTATATGTTCGGCGGCAGTCTCGTCGCGCTCACGCTCGTCCTTTTTGTCGGAGTCGTCCGCTGGGGCCGGAAGCAGCCATGAATGACGAGTTGGCCGGAGTGCGCCTTTCCGTCGTCATGCCGCTCTACAACGAGGGCCCGCACATCACTTCCAACGTGGAGCAGACGCTCGGCGCCCTGCGCATGCTCGGCCCGTTCGAGATCATCCTGGTCAACGATGGCAGCTCGGACAACTCAGGTGAGGAGATCGCGCGGCTGGCCCGGGAATATCCCGGCGAAGTGCTCACGCTCAACCTGCCGCGCTCCGGCAAAGGCGAGGCATTGCGGCGCGGCGCGCAACAGGCGCAGGGCGAGTTCGTCGTCTTCATCGACGCGGACCTCGATCTGCCACCGGAACAAATCCTCTTTTTCGTCGCGATCCAGCGGGTGAAGAAAGCCGACGCGGTCATCGGCAGCAAGATGCACCCCGACAGCACGGTCGACTATCCCTTCATTCGGCGCGTCTACAGCCTTGGCTATTTCGTGCTGGTAAAGATGCTCTTCGGCCTGCCCGTGCGCGACACGCAGACGGGGCTGAAACTCGTGCGGCGCGATTTGCTTTTGCGCGCGCTGGAGAAAACCGAATGCCGCGGCTTCGCCCTCGATCTCGAACTCCTCGTGCGCCTCGTCCAACTCGGTGCGGTCATGGTCGAAGCACCCGTGGTCGTGCAACATTCGATGAAGTTCGGCGGGATCGGACTTGGAACGGTGTGGGCGATTTTCCGCGACACGTGGCGGGTCTGGCGGCGGGTGAGAAAGTAGGCGCATCGTGGAGATCAAGCGCATGAAACTCATTTCCAGATGACGTTTTTCTTCTCACCAGTAGAATAGGAATCATGCCCCCTTCCTGGCTTCGTCCCCTCACCGCTCTCTTTCCACGCGGCGTCATTGTCGCCGACAAGGAAACGCTTGGCCTTCACGCGGGCGATGCGTGGTTTGCGCGCACGCTGCCGGAGGCGGTCTTCTTTCCGCGCCAGGCGGATGATGTCGCCAAGCTCCTGCGCTTTGCGAATCGACGCGGCATTCCGGTCACGGCCCGGGGCGCGGGGCGAGGTTATGTCGGCGGTTGCGTGCCGAAGCGAGGCGGCATCGTCGTCTCCTTCGCGAAGATGAATCGCGTGTTGGAAATCAACGCCGTCGATGGCGTCGGCGTCGTGCAACCAGGCGTGATCACGGGGGAATTCCAGGCGAAGGCGCGCCAGCACGGCCTGCTCTATCCACCCGATCCGGCCAGCCTCAAGGAATGCTCGCTCGGTGGCAATGTCGCCACGAACGCGGGCGGACCGCGCTGCCTGAAATATGGTGTGACGCGAAACTATGTGCTCGGGCTTCAGGTCGCGCTGGCCGATGGCACGCTGGTGCGGGTCGGCGGACGCACGCAGAAAAACAAGAGCGGGTTCGATCTGGTGGGCATCTTCGTCGGCTCGGAAGGCCTGCTGGGCATCGTCACCGAAATCACCTTGCGCCTGATTCCCGCGCCTCCCGCGCGCGCCGTGCTTTCCGCCTCGTTCGCGGACGCCTCCACCGCCGCCGCCTGCGTGCAACATGTCTTCCGCGAGGGCTTTCTTCCCTCCGCGCTCGAGTTGGCCGACCGCTTCACCCTGGAGGCGGCGCGGAAGCATCTCGGTGCGGACCACCTGCCTCCCGGCCACGCCCATTTGCTGGTGGAGATCGACGGCCAACCGGCCTCGGTTCGCTCGGAAATTGAAACGCTCGCGGAAATTTTGAAGAGCGGCGGCGCGCTGGACATCGTCACCGCGACGACCGAGACCGATTGCGAACGGCTCTGGGATTTGCGCCGCCAATTCTCGGCCTCACTCAAGGCGACCGGTCTGACCAAGCTCAACGAGGACATCTGCATTCCCCGCAGTCGGCTGGTGGATCTCTTCGCCTTCACGGCGCGGCTGCAGAAGAAATATCGGGTCGAGATTGCTTCCTTCGGCCACGCGGGCGACGGCAACATCCACGTCAACATCATGGCCGACATGACCCTGCCCGGCGTGAAGGCTCGGTCCGACCGGGCGCTCGACGCTCTCTTCAAGCAGGTCATTGCCTGGGGCGGCGCGATCACCGGCGAGCATGGCATCGGTCTCGCGAAGCTGCCCTGGTGGCCGCAGGCCGCGTCGCCGGAATTACGCCAGTTGCATTTGCGCGTGAAAAAGGCGCTCGATCCCAAGCGGATTCTGAATCCAGGGAAATTCGTTTAAGGTAGGGACGCGAGTCCCCTCGCGTCCGTGGAGAAAAAATCGGACGGCAGGGACTACCGTCCCCTACCCTACTCCGCTTCTTCCCCAAAGATCGGTCCCGGCGGATTGCCCTTCTTCTCGCGAAGGGCCTGCCGGATTTTCTCCAGCTCCTCGGTGCGGTCATCGACTTCCTCCCACACATCCTGGCTGACAAAAATCGGCGCCTTCGACTGGATCGTCAGCACGAGGCAATCACTGGGCCGCGCATCGATCTCGATCAGCTTCGAGTGAATCTCATTCTCCGCCTTCAGAATGATGCGGGCGAAATAGGTATTGCTGCGGAGCGCGTTGACCACCATGCGCTCCACCCGGATATCGAAAGCGTTGAAGATATAGCCGACCAACTCATGCGTCAGAGGCCGCTCATTGTGTTCGCCGCGCATCGACATCGCAATCGCGCGACCCACACTGGGCTCGACGTGGATGATGAAACACTTTTCATCATTGCCGATAAAGATGGCCAGCGTGTGCTGATCCGTGGGGAAAACACCGAACACCTCCACGCGAACCACGTCTGTATTCACACCTTACCCATAGCACCGCTCGCGGGTGATGACAACGATTGACCCACCGGCAGGAGCGTTTTTAATTCGGGACCGCGCCCCGCCAGGCAGCGTCAGCTGCGATGAAAGAGAGCCGGGGCCGCCGGGTGCGAGGGCCGGATAAAATGCTGCGCCAGCGCCGCGTCTCCATCGTAGGCGAGAACGGCCTCACCCTTTTCATTGTACCAAATGAAAGAGTTTTGACCGGGCGAACGGGCCAGATGATCGAGCGTCGCATCCACTCCCGAAACGAGGAGAAACAAGGCGACAATGAGCAGGCAGAAAATTTTGAGAAAGCGGTTCACGAGAGTTCTCCAAAAAGGAGTATTACAACTATGACAGAAAACCGGTCAGCGGGCTAGTTGGATTTGCAGTCCGACTCGGCGCGCCCAAACCGACCTCCCACGCCGTCCTTCCCGCTTCGACCGCATCGCGAAAAGCGCGGGCCATGCGGGCCGGATCGCGCGCGGCGGCGAGCGCCGTGTTGATCAATACGCCGTCCGCGCCCAACTCCAACGCCGCCGCCGCGTGGGAAGGCGCGCCGAGACCGGCATCGATGATCACCGGCACGGTCGCCTGCTCGATGATGATTTCCAGCTGCCCGCGAGTCTCCAGTCCCCGATTGGAACCGATGGGCGAGCCGAGCGGCATGACCGTGGCCGTACCGACATCCTGCAGCCGCTTGGCCAGCACCGGATCGGCGTTGATATAAGGCATGACCACGAAGCCCTCCTTCACCAAAATCTCCGCCGCGGCCAGCGTCTCGATCGGATCGGGCAGGAGATAACGCGGGTCGGGATGGATCTCCAGCTTGACCCACTTTGGCAGCCCCGCCGCCGCCGCGAGCCGCGCCAGGCGCACCGCCTCCGCCGCGTTCATCGCGCCGCTGGTATTGGGCAGGAGCAGATATTTCTTCGGGTCGATGAAATTCAGAATGTCCGCGTACGGATCGTCCTGGCCGGAAAGATCGGCCCGCCGCAGCGCGACCGTCACGATCTCCGTCCCGCTCGCCTCCAGACATTCCGCCATCGCCTGATTCGAAGCGAACTTGCCCGTGCCGACGAGGAGCCGTGAGCCGAAAGTGCGGCCTGCGATGGTGAGTCCGGTCATGATAATAGTTGGGCGGCTTCGACCGGTTTCGCGGATTGATCCCAAAGAGACCAGATCACGCACGGAATTTCGCGAGTCAAAGTCCGCAAAGACCATCTTTCGGTCTCATCGATGGAATCTACGAAATCCTGCGGGTCCTTACATTCCAGGAACCTTAAAATGAGTTCTTTGTTTTCCTGAAAACGATCGCGATGGGGATGTTCGGCATGTTCCCAAACGTAAAGCAGGCGCTGGCGACTCTGCGGATTCCTCCACAGGATCCGCGAGTATTGGAGTCGAGCATGATCCTCCAGATGATAAAGGAACTGGGGCATACCGAAGCCTAGCACAGGCCTAGGGAACGCGTCCACTGGGCATGGGCGATGTCCCTTGGCTCTCCCCGGATCAATTTTGGCACTAGAAGATCTTCTGCAGATGGCACCACAACCGTCAATTGTCCGTACACTTTCTTTACGCAACGATCCCTCCAATCCAAAGGAAAACCGTTCAAAGCATATTCCGGCATCAGATTAATATGCCATCCATGCTCCTTTTCGAAAGGCGATCCGATATGAGCATCATAGCCAAGCTCCGCAATCTTCTCGTCATGGGTGATCAGATCGACATCCATGCTGTTTTCCGGCAAGGGGGTATTGATATCCTTCCGGGCCGCGTGCCAGAGGAGTGCGCCTGAGCCGATTAAAATCATTTCGTAGGGCTCATGCAGCTTCTGCCCCCAGTCAATCAGCCATTGCTCCACCTGAGCTGGATACTTCAGTTCGCGGCGGGGCATAGATTCCTAGACAAACTCCAACTCCACCGGCGCGGGAATCAACCCGGCGTGATGGGCGCGACCGAGGAATTCGCGCACACCTTTTTCGCCGCGCAGGCCGTAGTCGAGCGTGAGGTCGTTGACGTACATCCCGATGAATTTATCGGCCAGCGCGCGATCGAGACCGCGGCCCAGCGGCAGCGCGTGCTCCACGCCCGCGGCGCGATGGGCGAGGCCATAATCGATGCTGTCGTAAAGGATCTTCGAGAGCTCCTTGATCGCCTTGGTGCCGAGCGATTTCTTCACCGCGTTGCCACCGAGCGGCAGGGGCAGGCCGTTGGTCTCGGCGAAGAACCACTTGCCGAGGTCGGCGCTCAAAACGAAGCCTTCCTTCGCGTAGGTGAGCTGGCCTTCGTGGATGATCAGCCCCGCGTCCGCCTCGCCGCGCGCGAGGGCGTCGAAGATCTGGTCGAAGGGCACAACGACGTAGTTCAGCTTCTCCTTCGGCAGGCCGAGAAAAAGTTGCAATGCGAGAAACGCACTGGTCATCAGGCCGGGCACGGCGATTTTATGCGTGAGCAATTCCTCGCGCGTATAGGCGCGTTTGCCGACAATCATCGGCCCATAGTTATCGCCCATGCTCGCGCCGCTACGGAGCAAGGCGTAATCCTTCAACACATAGGCGTAGGCGTGGATCGAAATCGCGGTGATGTCGAGCTCCGCGCGCGTCGCCCGTTCGTTCAGCGTCTGGATGTCCTGCAGGATGTGCTCGAACTCGTAACCGGGCGTCGGCAGGAGGTGCTTTGCCAACGCGTAAAACATGAAGGCGTCATCAGGATCGGGGGAATGGCCCAGCGTGAGTTTCATCACCGCACCTTATCGCATTCTCCAGCCGAGCGCCAGAAAGTCGCCCGAATTTCAATTTTTACCCAGGGCCCAAACCAACCTGAAGGAAAGCCTCAAGTAGAGCGCGCCCGCAGTTTCGCGATGGCTTCGGCCACGGTCAGCTTCTTCGCTTCCGGATCGTCCGGCGTGAGCAACTCGCGCGCGGTCTTCATCAAGGCGGCGCAGTCCCGCACGCTTTGCTGCAACCTCATCGCGTCGGCCGCGTCCCCGGCCTGCTCGGCGAGATCGGTAGCCTCAAGGCTGATGCTGTTCAGCCGGTTGCGGATTTCGTGCGTGAAGACGTGGAGGAATTCCTCGAATTCCGCGCGGGATACGAAGGCATCGTGGTGGGAATTCATGGGATGGGCTCGGGAAGATTAACAGGATATGACAGGCAGGGAAAGACCGGGCGGAAAATCATCATTGCTCCATCGCTGCCTTCACGATCACGCTTTCCCGGCGCACGGAAGCTCGCTAATCCTCGACGATGGAATCGTCCGTTCGTTCATCCGACTCCCCCGGCCCGTGGATTTCGCTCTGGGTCGTCGCCTTCCTCTCGCTGATCGCGCAACTCGCGCTTTGCCAGTTTTTCTCCTTCGGCCAAAGCGTGCCTGTCTCCATCGACGTCGATCCGTGCAATCTCTGGAAGTACGCCTACCAGGCACCGCCCAGCGGTGAATTCCTCGTCCTCAACTGGCTCGGCCTCGCCAACCTGCCACCGCCGATGAACCCCTTCAGCCTCGCCGCCCATCTTCCGGCGTGGCTCTTCTTTACGACCTACACGCCGGTCCTCACCACGATGGCGCTCCTCGCCATGGCCGCCTTCTTGCGCGAACTCGAACTCTCCCGCCCGGCGGCGCTCTTCGGCGGCATCGTTTTCGCGTGGCAGGGCGATATCCTGCCCTTCGTCTTTCCCGGTCACTACGGCTACATCGCCACGTGGCCCTTTTACGCGCTGGCCGCCTGGGGCGCGCTTCGGTCGCAACGCACCCGCCACTGGGGGTACGCCGTCATCAGCGGGGTGAGTTGCGGACTCATGGTCGGCCTGCAACCCGATCGCGGCGGCATCGCCAGCCTGCTCATTGCCGCGCTGTTTCTCGCCCCGATTTGGCGCCGCCCCTCGATCTGGCCGGTCCAGGTGCGGCATCTCACGCTCTGTGCCGCCGTGGCGCTCCTCGTTTCGTTCGCCGCCTTTCTGGCCCTCTTCCAAAGTTTCATCGTCGGCGTCAGCATGAGCGGCCAGACGGATCGTGAGCAGATCTATAAATTCGACACACAATTCAGCCTTGGGCCGGAGGAGACGCTGACCTACCTCGCTCCCGGTTTCTTCGGCTGGCATTCAAGCAGCGCCGAAGGCCCTTACTGGGGCCGCATCGGACAGTGGCCCGGCTGGGAACAAAAACACCAGGGCACCCGTAACCTCAATCTCGCCATCAGCACCACTGGCACGGTCGCAACCGTCCTTGCGCTGCTCGCCGTTTTCCTGCTCCTGGGAAAGAACGGCTGGCTCCTCGGTCCCGTGGAAATGAGCGACCGCCCGCGTTTCTATGGCCGTCTGCTGCTGGGATTGGGCGCGCTCGCGCTCGTGCTCTCCTGGGGTTATCACACGCCGCTTTATCGGCCTCTCTTTGCGCTGCCGCTCATGGATAAATGGCGCAATCCGCTGAAGTGGCTCGAGATTACCAATTTCGCGCTCGTCACGCTCAGCGCCATCGGCATGCAGCATGTTCTCGCCACGATGAAAGCGGACGGCACGCCGGAAACCGCGCGCCTGCGCCGCCGCCTCCTTTGGTTCCTGGACGGCACGCTCACGCTTCTCGTCCTCGGGCTGGGCGCGAGCTATCCGCTCACGATTCAACTTGCCCCGGTCCTTCAAACCGAGGGCTACGATCCGGGCTCGATCGCCGCGATCATGAGCACGCTGCACACCTCGCTCGGCGTGGCCGTTGTGCTGATGTTACTGGCCTGCCTCCTTCCGCGTTTCCTCTGGAAACCGGAACGTCTGCGCGGCTGGAAGCTGGAGAACCCGTGGATGCATCGCGCCTGGCAAACCATGCTGGAGCCCGCGCACCTGCCGCTGACCCTCGCGCTGGGCCTTGGCGCGCTGAGTGTCGCGCAGCTCGCCTGGGTCGCGACCCAGTTCATTCGCGCCACCGATATTTCCATCCTGACCGACACCAATCCCCTGCTGGAAGCGCTGGGAAACGAGGGCCCGACCGTCCGCGTGACCGTCGCCCCACAGGACCCGGTCCTCAACGTCCTCCTGCAAAACCAATTCAACAACCCGCGCATCTCGTGCCTGGATATCTCGGCG
Source organism: Methylacidiphilales bacterium (assembly GCA_026225555.1). Lineage (GTDB taxonomy): Bacteria > Verrucomicrobiota > Verrucomicrobiia > Methylacidiphilales > UBA1321 > JABDGH01. Next base: position 29,522 of record JAMFSY010000083.1, on the reverse strand, counting down.
GCTTCGCGCGTGCCGGATGACCTGAATGCCTACCTGCAAACCCTGGACGATGATCGCAGCCGCCTCTGGCTTCTCTCGGGCGTGAAAAACCTGGTCGTTCCGCAAGCGGGCTTCGCGGAGGTGCAGGCCGATCCGCGCATCAAGGCGAATATCGACCATGTCGATGGCTACATGCTGGAGCCGACCAGCTCGCCCAACCTGCCTTCCCACGCCCTCATCCAATTTCGCGATTACCTGGCCAAGGCGACCTTCGTACCTTATGCGGAGGTCTTGCCCAAAGATGCCGACCTGCTCAAGCGGCTGAAGGACTCGAACTGGAACCCGCGCAATACCGTGTTGCTGGCCGCCGCCGTTTCCGGCGCTCCGGGTGCGCCTCCCGCCATGCCAGCCAGCTCGGCGCACGCGGAGGTCGGACTCGGCGACTACGACGCACACCATATCGAGCTTGCCGTGCAGGTTCCCCAGCCCGGCTACATCCTGATCAACGACGCTTACGATCCCGATTGGAAAGTGGAAGTAAACGGCCACGAGGCGCCACTCCTGCGCGCCGACTTTATGCTCCGCGCCATTCCCGTCGCGGCGGGTTCCTCGCAGATTTCCCTCCATTATGTGGCCCACTATCGCGTGGCGGGATTCCATCTGCGCGCCATGGTGATGAATAACCTAAGCGATGGCGCCATGCTGGCCTCCTGGCTGGTGGCGGGATTCGCGTTGTGGCGGCGGAAGCCGGATGGCGATGCCGATGGGGAAGCCTGAGCTTTAGGAGCCTGCGGAAAAAGGCAGTCATCCTGAGCTTGTCGAAGGATCAGTTCTGCCTCCATAAAAGCAAGAGGCGACCGAACTGATCCTTCGACAAGCTCAGGATGACGGAAATTTTTGAGAGTAAGCCTTTTTCAGCAAAGCTCTTAGGGCCCGGCCAAGGTCATGGATAATGGTAACCTGCCTTTCCGCAAGCCGCTCTTATATCTACACCCGCGCCCTTGTCTCTGGAGGCCGACCGGGATAAGCTAGACGAATGTCCGCGTCCGCCGTTCCCCTGGCCACGCTGAGCCCTGCCTATCACTCGCGGTCGGGAAGACGCTCTCCCAGCTCCGCTGGCCGCCGTCTGACGCTCTGGTTCGGTGGCCTCGCGCTCGCGGCGGCCCTCTATTGGGGGGTCCCCGTATTCTTCAACTGGAAACACGTCATCTCCACCAGCGGTGGCCGCTACTTCGTCCACCGCGTGGAAATCCCCGTCCCGCCCTTCCAGCAGGATGATCCCCGCTGGACCTTTCAGTTGCTCGGCCCGACCTTCGATACGGTGGGCCAGCAGGGTTGCGCGCTCACCTCCGCCGCGATGGTGATGGCCTCCTATGGCGTGGATACCGATCCCGAGCGTCTCAACCAATACCTCACCACTCACGGCGGTTATACCGAGAATGGCTATATCTACTGGGAAAAGGCCTGCGAGCTCGCGCCGCCCGGTTACGTCGAGAAAGCCTACGAAGACCTTCCCTCCTATGCCTTGATCGATCGGGAACTGCTCGCAGGAAATCCGGTCATCGTCCGGCTGACCCTGCGCAACGGCACCATGCATTTCGTGGTGATCGTCGGCAAGGATGGCTGGGATTATCTGACCCGCGACCCGGCGCGCAGCCCCGATTGGGGCGTTTACCGGCTTAAGCAACTGACGCCTCGGATCGAGGCCCTTCGTTTTTATCGCGTCCTGCCGACGCCTCCCCTCCAGAGCGCGACTATTAGCACAGCTACTAATCCCTAGCCCCCTGCGATGCAATATTTCTACGTCTCCCCGCCGAAGCGCCCCGGCATTGCCACTGAGCCCTGAATCGACTACCATGCCAAACCCTATGACCGTTATGCCCCACGGGGTCAACCTGACCCCGGATACCAACGGCGTCTCCCGTACCGACGCCGCCTCCGCCGAAAACGGCTCGCAACTGGACGCCCTTTACACGCAGTGGAAGGCTGATCCCTCGAGCGTCGATGAACAATGGAACGCCTTTTTCGCCGGCTTTGAGCTCGGCGCCCAGCAGCCGCCCCGCCGCACCCCTGCGGCAGGGAGTGCCGCTCCCGCCGTTTCCTCCACCACCAGCGACCGGCTGAAGCAGGCCAAGGTCGATGCGCTCGTGGGCGCTTATCGTCGCCTCGGACACCAATCGGCGAAGGTCGATCCGCTTAATCTGCGCCGCCGCACCGTGCCGGAACTGAGCCTCGATTACATGGGCCTGACCGAGGCCGATCTCGATTCCGAATTCGATTTCCTGCTCGGAAGTCAGCGCACCTCCATGACGCTCCGCGCCATCGTCTCGCTCATGGAGGAGACCTATTGCGCAAACGTCGGCATCGAGTACATGCACATCGAGGATTTCACCATCCGACGCTGGCTGCGTGATCGCATCGAGGCCGGCCGCCTGCGCAAGGATAACCTCCCGCTCGCGGAAAAGAAGCGGGTGCTGACCCACCTGCTCGAAGGCGAGCTTTTTGAGAAATTTCTCCACACGCGTTATGTCGGCCAGAAGCGTTTTTCGCTCGAAGGCGGCGAAACGATTATCCCCATCCTCGACAAGATTGTGGAGGAATGTCCCCGCCACGGCGTGGAGCAGATCGTCATGGGCATGGCCCATCGCGGGCGGCTGAACGTGCTCGCGAACATCCTCGGCAAGGACTACGAATTCGTCTTCAACGAGTTCGCGGAAAACTACGTCCCCGGCTCCGAGCTCGGCGATGGCGACGTGAAATATCACCTCGGTTACGAGGCGATTACCACAACCAGCACGGGCGCAAAGATTGGCCTGAGCCTCGCGCCAAATCCCAGCCATCTCGAAGCGGTCGATCCCGTCGTGCAGGGCAAGGCCCGCGCCTGGGAACGGCGCCTGAACGATACCGAGGAACGCCGCAAGGTGCTTCCCGTCCAACTCCACGGCGACGCCTCTTTCATCGGCCAGGGTGTCGTGATGGAAACGCTCAATCTTTCCCAACTGCCCGGCTATCGTACGGGTGGCACGATCCATATCGTGATCAATAACCAGATCGGGTTCACGACCTCGCCCATCGACGGCGCTTCCACGCCCTATTGCACGGCGGCGGCCAAGATGCTCGGCGTGCCGATTTTCCACGTCAACGGCGACGATCCGATCGCGGCGGTGATGACCATCCAGCTCGCGTTCGAATTCCGCCAGCAGTTCAAGAAGGACGTCGTCCTCGACATGTTCTGCTATCGCCGCCACGGCCACAACGAAGGCGACGAACCGCGCTTCACCCAGCCGCTGATGTACTCGGTGATCGAGGATCATCCCCCGATCAGCGACATCTTCTTCGGCCACCTGGTGAAATTCGGCGACATCACGCCGGATGAAGTCCGCGCCTTCCGCAGTGAGTTCGAGGAGAAACTGAACCACGCGCTCCAGAAGTCGAAAGTCACGACCAAGACCATCGTTCCGGCCCTGCGCAAATCGCTTTCCTGCCCCGAGCTCTTCGATCCGGTCGATACAGCGCTGACGGTCGAGACGGTGCAGACGCTTGGCGCAGCCCTGACCAGGGAACCCGACAATTTTCAGCTCAACCCCAAGATCAAACGCTGGCTGCAGGCCCGTCGCGACATGATCGAGGGCAAAACGCCGCTCGACTGGAGCACGGCCGAGGCACTCGCCTTCGGCAGCCTGCTCGACAGCGGTGTGCCGGTGCGCCTTTCCGGCCAGGACAGCCGCCGCGGCACATTCACCCAGCGCCACGCCGTGCTCTACGACGTGAAGACGCGCGAACGCTACACGCCGCTCAATAACATCAAGTCCGGCCAGGCCAAGTTCTGCGTCTACAACAGCCCGCTGTCGGAAAACGCGGTGCTCGGCTTCGACTTCGGTTACACGCTCGATTACCCCGAGATGCTCGTGCTGTGGGAAGCGCAGTTCGGCGACTTCGCCAACGGCGCGCAGATCATTATCGACCAGTACATCGTCTGCTCGGAAACGAAGTGGGGCGAGACCTCCGGCATCGTGCTGCTTCTGCCGCACGGTTACCATGGCCAGGGCCCGGAACACTCCAGCGCCCGCCTCGAACGCTTTCTCCAGTCCTGCGCGGAGGATAACATCCAGGTCGCGCATTGCTCGACGCCCGCGAGTTACTTCCACATCCTGTGCCGCCAAGCCGTGCGCAAGATCAAGAAACCGCTCGTCCTCATGACGCCCAAGGGCATGCTGCGCGATCCGCGCTGCACCTCGCCGCGGGAGGATTTCACCAAGGGCTGCTTCGAGGAAATCCTGCCTGATCCCGCCGTCGCCAAGGACGCCAAGCGCGTCATCCTTTGCACCGGCAAGGTCTACTTCGACCTCGTGGATCATCGGCAGGCGAACAACATTTCGGACACCGCAATCATCCGCGTCGAGCAACTTTATCCGCTGTACGAAAAGAAGCTCCAGGCCCTCGTCGGCAAGCACAAGGCCGACCGGATCGTCTGGTGCCAGGAAGAATCGGCCAACATGGGCGCATGGACCTTCATCGAGCCCCGCCTTCGGAAGCTCTTCGGACGCGATATCGCCTACGCGGGCCGCGAGGCCTCGGCCAGTACCGCGACCGGTGCGACCGCCATCCATGAACTCGAACAGCGCGAGCTGATCAACCAGGCGTTTAGTTTATGACCGAAACCGATCCGATGGTCGCAACAAGACAATCGCCTAGGCAATCCTCCACCCACGATTGGGGGCTTGGTTTGCTTGGACTAAGCGCAGGCATCATGTTGAGTGTTGGTTATGCCGAAGTATTCTACGGCGCGCATGTTGTTATGATCGGTCTCTTCGCCGGTTTGATGGAGGTTGTGGCAGTTTTTCTCATGAGAAAGCCCCATCTGTAACTCTTCTCGGAGCTGTATTTTAAAATTATGATCGAAGTCAAAGTCCCCACCGTTGGCGAATCCATCACCTCCGGCATCCTCGGCGTCTGGAACAAACCGGACGGCACCTATGTGAAAGCTGGCGATCCCATTTTCGAAATCGAGACCGACAAGGTCACGTCCGAAGTCGTCGCCGAAAGCGCCGGCCTGCTCAAGCACCTCGCCAAGGAAGGCGACACCGTGAAGATCGGCCAGGTCGTAGCCAGCATCGATGAGACGGCCGTCGCTCCCGCTCCTGCGGAGGGCAGTAAGGAAGAGACAAAGAAGGCCAATGGCGCGGCAGAAAAAACCGCACCCCGCGCGGAAGCCTCCGCTGCCGTGGCCGCCCCCGCCGCACGCGGCAAAAGCGCCGACGCGCTTTCTCCCGCCGTTCGTTACCAAACGGCGGAGAAGGGCATTGATCCCGCGTCGATTTCCGGCACGGGCAAGGATGGCCGCATTCTCAAGGGCGATGTCCTCGCCGCAGCCGATGGCGGCAGCAAGCCCGCGGCCTCCGCGCCGGCTCCTGCCCCGAAGGCCAAGGGCGAGCGCACGTCGCGCAAGAAGATGACGCCGCTCCGCCAGAAAATCGCCGCGCGTCTCCTCAGCGCCCAGCAGGAAACGGCGCACCTCACCACTTTCAACGAAGTCGATCTCTCCGCCATCATGGCGCTGCGCAGCAAGTTCCAGGACCGCTTCGTCAAGAAACATGAGATCAAGCTCGGCTTCATGTCCTTCTTCGTGAAGGCCGTGGTGCACGCGCTGCATGTCGTACCCGGCATCAACTCGCGCATCGATGGCGAGGAAGTCGTGCAGAACCATTTCTACGACATCGGCGTGGCCATCTCGACTGAGAAGGGCCTCATGGTCCCGGTCCTCCGCGATGCGGACGAGCTTTCCTTCGCGGGAGTGGAAAAGGCGATCGGCGCCTACGCCAAGAAAGCGCGCGACGGCAAGATCACGATGAGCGATCTCGACGGCGGCGTCTTCACCATCACCAACGGCGGCACTTTTGGTTCCCTGCTTTCCACGCCGATCCTTAATCCGCCGCAGTGCGCCATCCTCGGGATGCACACCATCCAGGAGCGTCCGGTAGCGATCAATGGACGCGTGGAAATCCGCCCGATGATGTATGTCGCGCTAACTTACGATCACCGGATCGTCGATGGCAAGGAAGCCGTGACCTTCCTCGTCGCGATCAAGGAAGTGATCGAGAATCCCGGCGCGGTGCTGCTCGAACTCTAAGGTAGGGACGCGAGTCTCTCGCGTCCGAGCAAAAGAACCCCGGAGCAGTCTCCGAGACATTCCGAGGTAGCCGTCGCACGCCGTGCGACGGAGGAAAGAAGAAAGAGCTTCCACGCTCCGCTCCTTCCTCGAAAAAACACCACCGCACGGCGTGCGGCGGCTACCACCCGAGCCGAAGCGAGCTTCGGGGAATTAGCCCCAAAGAGATTGAAACCGGCTCCTTACGCCCAGACCAGATCGACCAGCCCCTGCGTATCGGACAAATCCTGGAAGACGTAAGTCGGGTGCTCCTTTTCCAACTCGATCACACTGAACGAGCCGGTCGCCACCGCGATGGTCTTCGCGCCAATCGCCTTCCCGCAGGCGATATCGAAGGGGGTATCGCCGATGATCCAAACCCGTTCGGGCGGGAAATCGATGCCCAGCTTTTCCTTCGCGCGGGCCAGCGCGAATGGCCCGAGTTTGTTGCGATCCGCGCTATCGTCGGCGTAGGCGCCAAACTCGAAATAATGCCAGATCTCCAAGTGCGAAAGCTTCAGCCGCGCGCCTTCGACCAGGTTTCCAGTGAGCAGCCCCTGGTGGATATCCTGATGCGCGTGCACGGCATCAAGCAGCGCGCGAATGCCGGGCTGCAACCGCGCGTTGCCCAAGGGCAGCATCTTCGGCAGCAACTTCAGGTAGGCTTGGCGAAAGCGCGACTCCTCCACCTCCGTCGCCGGTAACTCCAAAAACGCGAGCAGGTCGCGCATGATGGAGGAGTCGGTGCGCCCTTGCAGGCTGACCGGTAGCTTGCCCGGCAGATCTCGCTGATAAGTCACCTTCAACAATTCCAGCAGCGCCCGCTCGCCGGCATGGTCGGTATCGACGAGCGTCCCGTCGATGTCCCAAAGAAGAAGTGAATCGCGCGAGGAGCTCATTTACATGGCCATGACGGAGAACCCGGAATCGACATAAAGCGTCTGACCGGTGATCGCCGCCGCGCCGTCCGAGGCGAGGAAGAGACCGGTCGCGCCGAGCTCGCTGAGCTCCACATTGCGGCGCAGGGGCGCGTGCGCCTCGTAATGCTTCAACATCTCGCCGAGGCCCGAAACTCCGCGGGCGGCCAGCGTGTTCATCGGCCCGGCACTGATCGCGTTGACGCGGATCTTACGCTGGCCCAGATCGCTGGCGAGGTAACGCACGGAGGCCTCGAGCGAGGCCTTCGCGACGCCCATGACATTGTAGTGGGGCACGACGCGGGCCGCGCCGAGATAGCTCATCGCGATGATGCTGCCGCCGTTCTTTTCCATGAAGGGCAACGCCGCGCGGCTCAGGCCCACGAGCGAATAAGCGCTGATATCGTGGGCGATGGAGAAGGCCTGGCGCGTGGTCTGGACGAACTCGCCGCTGAGTGCCTCGCGCGGGGCGAAGGCAACGCTGTGCAGGAGGAGGTCGATGCGGTCGGTGGTCTTTTTGACCTCGCCAAAGAAGCTGTCGATTTGCTCGTCGGAGCTGACGTCGCAGGGATGGATGGCCGTGTCGGCGCCGAACGTTGCGGCCAGTTCCTCGACATTGTCCTTCAGGCGTTCGCCCTGGTAATTGAAAATCAGCTTGGCGCCGGCCTCGTGCCAGGCCTGGGCAATGGCCCATGCGATGCTTCGCTTGTTGGCGACTCCGAAAATAACACCGGTTTTACCGGCCAAAGGAAGATGACTCATGACGTGCCATCATGCCCGGCTCCCGTTTTGAGAAAAGAGGAATTTCTCTTTTCCCCTTCTCCATGGAGACACAAAAAAGGCGCACGGCGGGCACTTGACCCAATCGTACGCCTTTTTAAAGCAGCTCGTGCTTAGAACGAGTAACCGAACGAGAGCTTCGGCCCGAGAGCGTCAATCGGATGATTGGGCGCGGCGGGTTCAGAAAGCCCGGCGTTGGAGACGTGCTGGTACTCCACCCCGAGACGCACGAAGAAGTCATCGGTGATGTTGTACTTGGCGCCAGCGCCGGCGATGAAGGTGAACTCGAAGTCCTGACCGAGACCGCCCGCCTGGGGGTTCGAATCGGCGAAGACGAATCCAACGCCGCCTTCGACGTACGGAACGACGCACCAGCCGGGCTGCACAAAATTATAACGCGGGCCGACGATCAGTCCCTCGTAGTGATTCTCCGGGCCACGGACGATCTGGTCGTAGTCGCCGCGGAAGAAGAACTCCGAGTAACCGCGCAGGACGCCGCCGAGCTCGTGATCCAGGCTGACATCATCCAGCTTCAGGCTCGCCGTCAGGCTGATCGGAACGATCGTGTAAGCCTGATTGGGCTGACCGCTGCGCACATTGGAGAAGAGAGCGCCGGAACCCAGTTCGAGCGTCCAGTCCTTTTCACCGCAAGGGGGAGGCGTGACGCTCTTCATGTCCTTGCTGTCATTCGTCTCAGTTCCCGCCATGGCGCTCGTCAGGGACAAAGCGATACCAACCGCCACACAGGCCGCGATACGGGCCAGGGGCATTTCATTCATTTTCCTCATAATCCACTGAAAATAAGGAAGGCCATCACTTTGGCAACTGGTTTTTTGAAAACGGCGCCCTGATCCTCGATTAGGGAAAAGACCTAAAGTCGTCATTTCGAGAGGTGACTACTCGCTCGAAACGCCCCTCTGGCTTGCCTTTCAGGGATCTGCTAGATTTCTCCGAGAAATGACCGGCGTTCATTACGAACTCGTTTTCGGCAGCGCGGGAAATCTCGCCCACGGCACCCTTTCTTTCGTCATTTACGGCCATGCCCGGGACGCAATCGACGCTTGGGGCGAAAAGCTGGCGTGGAATTCCAGTCATCAAAAACCTCCCACGAAGCGGGCCCTCCAGAGCTTAAACTCGGCACCCGTGGCAGATTATTTGCTGGCGGACCAAGGCGCTCTACCCCTCGACTTTGCGGAAGTCCGGGCCGTGAAACCCCGGGACGGCCCGGAGCTGTATACGAGCACCTATGTCCTCCCGCCCCGTGCGGCAACGCCGAAATCGGTGGAAGCCAATTTGGAAACAGATGAAGTCGGCACACGCCCGACAATCTATCTTCTCAAAATCAGCGAAACGCATCGGTCCGGCTGGCAGAACGATTGGCGCGAAACCGTTCTGTGCCGCGCCACCTCCGCGCGTCAGGCGGCCCAACTTTGGGCGCAGCAAAGCTTGCGCGAAGCGGGGCGGGTTCAGCCGGCGGCGCTGCGGCCCGCCTTTTATTTCCGCGCCGTTGGGGAACCTTTGTTTCCGTCCCGGCGGAAGAACTGACTGCCTTCCGATCCGTCCGCCCTTCCGTTAAATTTCGGACAGGGTGCGATCGCCAACCTGATAATCCATTGTCTTTTACAGTCCCGCCCCTAAGGTACGAAAACCGGTTTTTCCTCTTCTATGAAACAGTTTTTCATCACCTTTTTCGCGAATCTCGCCGCTCTTCTCTTTGTCTTCGGCGGGCCGCTCCTGCTCCTGACGATCCTGATCATCGCCACGTTTTCGGTCTCCCATCACAACCAACCCACCGTCTCCATCGAGCGGGGCTCGATCCTGGTTTTCGACATGTCGCTCAACGTCGCCGACGCTCCCGAACATGCCGAACCGGGCAGTGCGCTTACTGCCTTGACCGGCGGCGATAATGCCAAAAACGTCACCCTCCGCAGCCTCACCACCGCGCTGGCGAAAGCGGCGAAGGACGACCGCATCAAGGGCCTCCTCCTTACCGGCTCCTTCGAGCCGAGCGATTTCGGCACCGGGTACGCCAGCCTGAAGGAACTGCGTGAGGCGATCCAGAATTTCAAGAATTCCGGCAAGACGGTCTATGCCTATCTCGAGGCCCCCAGCACGCGCGATTACTATGTCGCCTCGGTCGCCTCGGTGATTTACATGAACCCTTACGGCGAAATGGAAATCCCCGGCCTCGCCAGCGTGAAGATGTACTACGCCGGGCTCTTCCAGAAATACGGCATCGACGTTCAGGTGACCCGCGTCGGCAAATACAAGTCCGCCGTCGAGCCCTACATCCTGAACAAGATGAGCGATGCCGACCGCGAGGAGACCGAGAAACTGCTGAGCGATATCTGGAGCGAATTTGTCAGCGCGATTTCCACCAGCCGTAAGATCGATCCCGCCACGTTCCAGCAATTGGTGAACGATGAAGGCTATATCAAACCCGAATCGGCCTTGAGCGCGAAACTGATCGACAAGCTCGCCTACTTCGGCGACGTCCTGACCGAGCTCGGCAAGGTCGCGCCTTCCAGCGATTTCGCCACCGTGCCGCTGCCCTTCAAGCAGATCAACATCACCGATTACGTTTCCGCCGGACGCACCCCAAGCCTCGTGGGCGAAAAGGGTGGCGACCAGGTGGCCGTGCTCTATTTCGAGGGTGAGATCGTCGATGGCCAGGGTGAGACGAGCAACATTGGCGGCGACCGTTTCGCGCAGGAACTGCGCAAGCTCCGCAAGAACGACGATATCAAGGCCGTCGTGCTGCGGGTGAACAGCCCCGGCGGCAGCGCCTTCGCCTCCGAGGTCATCCAGCGCGAGGTCATCGCGCTCAAGGCAAAGAAGCCGGTCATTGTCTCGATGGGCGCCTATGCCGCGTCGGGCGGGTACTGGATCTCGACTTACGCCGACCACATCTTCGCCGAGCCGAATACGCTGACCGGTTCCATCGGTGTCTTCGGGCTTTTCATGGATTTCCAGAAATTGGGCAACGATTTCGGCATCACCTGGGATACAGCGAAAACGAACAACTACTCCGACTTCGAGACCATTTCCCGACCCAAGACGCCGCAGGAACTGGCCCTCGCCCAGGCGCGAGTGGATGATCTCTACAGCAAGTTCCTCCAGAAGGTTTCCGACAGCCGGGGCATCCCGATCGAGGCGCTGCAGCTCATTGCGCAGGGCCGCGTTTGGGCCGGTAACGAAGCGCTCAATCTCAAGCTGATCGATGAAATCGGCGGCCTCCAAGACGCGATCACCTACGCGGCCGCCAAGGCCAAGCTCGGCCAGCGGTACAAGGTGAAGGAATATCCCGAGGAGCTCAGCCTGGCTGAAAGCCTCGCCAAGCTTTTGAACAGCCAGGAAACCCCGGTCACCCACGCCAAGCTCGATCCCCTCACCCGCCAGTTCCTGAAGATGAAGAGCGACCTGAAATCGCTCCAGGATTTCAACGATCCCACGGGCATGTACGCCCGCCTGCCGATCGGTTTCGAGATTAAGTAGAGCGATTTCCAGTTAAATAGTCTCATTAAAATTGGTCATCCTGAGCTTGTCGAAGGATCAGTTTCGCCTCGGTAAAAGGCAACTGAACTGATCCTTCGACAAGCTCAGGATGACAGGAAAAAAAGAGCGACAATCTAATTAAAAATCGCTCTGGGAGTCGGAAGGGAGGGAAGAAGCGCGCCCTGCGCTTCGCTAAATGAGCGCCTCTACTTCGGATTCTTCCGCATCGGCGCAACCACTCGTTGCGGCTTGCCAGAGATCATGCCGGCGACCAGGGAGGTCATCCGCTCCTCGCGCGACGCGAAGGCGGCCACCTCGTTGAGACTCATGGCCGAGCCTCTTGACACATCGCCGTCCCATTTTTGCAGGACGAAGGCGTGGTCGCCGAGGTTCACCAAATCGCCCGCCTCCAGCCGAACTTCTTTTTCGATCACCTGCCCATTCACATAGGTCCCGTTGCGGGAATCGAGGTCGCGGAGAAAAACTCCTTCCGGGGTCACCCGGATCTGGCAGTGCCGCCGTGAAATCTTCCGCTCGTCCTCATCGAACTGCATGTCGCATTCGTTCGCTCGTCCGACGATCATCGTGGGCTTGAAAAGTTTGATCTTGATGAAATTGGACTGGCTGACCGCCGCGAAATGGTAACTCGAACCGGCCACCCGCTTTTTCTCCGGTTGTGGGGTCGACATCGAAACGGTCTTGGCCGGAAACCGATCCATCGCCGCCTTCCCCCCACCGGCCAGGGCATGACGCACCGCGTAGTCCTGGATGCTGAACTTCAGGTTTTTCGTTTCCCGTTCCGCCCCGGAAAGCCAGACACAGGTCGCCTCAGGAAGCTTCAAGGCATGATACAGGGCGGGCTCTCCTTTTTTATCCGCGCCAAAGGCCCCCACCACCATGCCGTCATCGACGAAGACGTGCAGCGCCTCGCTGGGATTCACCGCGACCAGGCAACCCTTCTCCCGGCTTTCCCCCAATTGAACAAAGGCTTCACCAAAGGAAGACAAGGGCGGAACCGCTGAATTCATTTAGGGGGTTTATAATCCTAAAAATAGATTATCAAGTCTAAATGTATACTTAGTTATCGATCTATTCGAAATCTTAGCCTGTCTTCAATCGAACATCTTGCCCGGATTTAAAATGAGATTGGGATCGAGCGTCTTCCGGAATTTCCGCATCAGCTTCACGTTCAGGCCGCCGATCGACTCGGGCAGATACTTCTTCTTCGCCAGTCCCACCCCATGTTCGCCCGTAATCGTGCCTCCGCGCCGCACCGTCTCCGTCACGATGTCCGCAAAGGCGAGTTCCACCCGATGCATCTCCGCGAGGTCCTTTTCATTGGTCAGGAAAGTCGGATGCAGGTTGCCGTCGCCCATATGACCAAAGATGCCTATCTGCAGATTTCGCCTCACCGCCAGTTCCTGGATGAAGCGGACCATTCCCGCCAATTCGCTGCGAGGGACGGTGACGTCCTCAAGAATCGTGGTGGGCGCAACCCGGGCCAAGGCGGAGAAAGCGGAACGCCGCGCCGTGGCGAGATTCAGCGCCTGCTCGGTTGTCTCGGCCACGCGCACTTCGATCGCGCCATGCTTGCGGGCCAGCCGCGCCATGATGTCCGCCTCTTCCGCCACGACGGCGGGATGGCCATCCGTTTCCATCAGCAACACCGCCTCGGCATCGCGCGGCAGGCCGACCTTGGCGTAGTCTTCCACGCAATTGATCGTCGTCTTGTCGAGGAACTCCAGCGTGCAGGGAATAATCGGATGCGCGATGATCGCCGAGACTGTCTCCGCCGCATCGTCCATGCGCCGGTAGACCGCGAGCAGCGTCTTCTTTGCCGCCGGCTTGGGCACCAGCCGCAACAGGATCTTCGTAAAGATGCCGAGCGTGCCCTCCGATCCGATGAACACCTCGCGCAAGGAATAACCGGCCACGTCCTTCACACATTTATTGCCCATCCAGGTCACATCCCCGCTGGGCAGCACGAGTTCGAAGCCCATGACGTAATCTTTCGTCACGCCATATTTCAGGCCACGGAGACCGCCGGAGTTGTTCGCCACGTTACCGCCGATGGTCGAAATCTTCATCGAGCCCGGATCGGGCGGATAGAGGAGCCCCACCGCGTCCGCCTCCTCAAAAATCTTCTGGGTCGTCACCCCCGGTTCCACCAGCAGCGTGAGGTTTTTCCGGTCCATCTCCAACACCCGGTCAAATGGGCTCAGGCAGAGCACGACCGAGCCCTTGGAGGGCACCGTTCCACCCGAGAGCCCGGTACCGCTGCCACGCACCACGATAGGCGTATGGGTCTCGTTTGCCCAACGGAGCACGCGGGAGACTTCGTCGGTCGTCGTGGCAAAGGCCACCGCCGCCGGCGTCCCGGTCAAGGCCGCGGTTCCATCGAAGGAATAGGGGATCAGGTCCTCCTGGGCGGTGAGTACGCGGTTCGGCGAGAGAATGGCACCCAATTGCTGGGAAAGAGTCGTAGCGTCCTTCATCTTGCAAAGCGTACCACGGGCCCATGCCGGGATGCCCGCAAAATTTGGGGCCGCGCGGTACACCATCTGCTCTCTCGAATGACTTTTTACGCAATGCTTGCCAAACCCCCTTCACTTCGCTTGAGTCCCGCTACTCCCCTTATGTACCGCCGCCTCCTGTTGGTCTTCGCTTTGGCCTTCACCGCCGTCCTACTGGCGCCCTCCCGGGGATCGGCCGCCCCGCTCCAGGAAGATGAGACACTGAAGCTTCCCTGCGGTCGCGTGGTCAAGGTGCTAAGCGTCTCCAAGGTTGAGTACTCCAAGGGCGTCATGGCCCTGATGGTCCGCTACCAGACGACCCTCTCCGTCGATGAGCACAAGGAGCTCAGCGAGGAAGTGGACGACTTTTGGAAGTTCGCCCAGAAGGACGTCGATCACCTCGGCTACCACGAGGCGATCATCAGCTCCAACGAAGTCCCCCGGGGCATCTTCGTCACCACGAATCGCGTGCTCAATTTCATCTTTGAAAAAGGTTCCGACGGCAAGTGGACCCGCCTGAACCGCACCGATTTCATGGCCGCCGAGTAGGCCTACTCCGGCAGGTGATTTAGCAGCTGGTAATCTCCGATCTCGAATCGGCGCTTCAAGGCCCGGGTGATGAATCGCTTCCCCAGCCCGACCGCCGACCCGAGCGAAAGGCCACGTGCCAGCCCCGCCGCAATCGCCGCTGAATAGGTGCAGCCCGTTCCATGCGGATCCACGTTCGGAATCCGCTTCACCGAAAAGTGCCGCAGCTTTCCCTGGGGCGAAGCCAGCGCATCAACCGCCTGACCGGTTTTGAGATGACCGCCCTTCACCAAAAAAGAAGGCGCGCCAAAATCCCGGGCCAGCTCCAGCGCCGCGGCGTCGAGCGTTTTCAGATTCCGAATCGGCCTTCCCCACAACAATTCCGCTTCATCCCGATTGGGCGTTACCAACGTCGCGTGCCGGACGAGTTGGCGCAGCATCCGGATGGCATCCGCGCGCAGGAGCACCTTCCCGCTGCTCGCCACCATCACCGGGTCGATCACCAGCGGCACGCCCTTTTCCAAAAGCGGCTGGATCGTTTCCAGCACCGCCGCGATGATCTCCGCCGAGTAGAGCATGCCCGTCTTGATCGCCGCGACGGGGAACGCCTCCAGCACCAACCGCACCTGGTCCGCCACGCGCTCTGGCGGAATCGGCGTGATGTTCAGCACGTGCCCCGGATGCTCCGCGACCACACAAGTTACCGCCGAAGTTCCGTAGACGCCGAGGGTGGTGAAGGTCTTTAAATCGGCCTGCAGCCCCGCACCGCCGCTGTTGTCAGAACCGGCAATCGTCAGCACCACGGGCACGATTACGCGGCTCTTTGACGAAGTTTCTCTTTGCCGGAAGGTGCGAATCATTTATCTAGAGGTATGGCAGGTGAACCTATTCGCGAATTACCCGGACTATGGGTAAGTCTCGATCGTGTCGAATACAATCCGCACGAGGAAGGCACGCCCGACCGTCCCTACGGATTTGTCTACCACATCACCATCCACAATGACAGCACCCGCGTCGTCACGATCAAGGGCCGCAAGTGGGTCGTCACCAACGCCGACAACTCAAAGCTCGTGATTGAAGGCGACGGCGTGGTCGGGGAAACACCGCGCCTGACGCCCGGCACGCAGTTCCATTACCAGAGCTACCATCTCATCGCCTCCGACAGCCTCGCCGAAGGCGCCTACCTCGGCCAGGTCGAGGACGGCGAGCGGGTCTTCACTCGCATTCCGTCGTTCAAGATGGAAGTGCCCTCGCTTTAGCGCCGTCCCCTGGCCGCTGAGATTTCATCGCCCATGCTTCCTCTCGCGCTCCCCTACTTCCTGGAAAGCGCGCGCGACCTCGAGGTCATCGGCGCCATCATCGGCATCTTTTTCTGGCTGCAAATGATCCGCCTTTGCGCCACGCGCGAGCCCGCTTCGACGCAGAAATATCTCTGGCTCGCTTTCATGGTCGTGGTCCCCGGCGTCGGCTCGCTGCTCTATTTTTTCCTGCGCGTCCACCGGTATCAGCGGTAGCCCTTGTGCCTTCCCGGGATCACGACGCCCGGCTTCATCCCATGCTTGTTTGCGGGCCGTCTCCTCTCTACCCTGACCCAAAACCGGTGAGCGCTTCCATCCTTCTTCCGCAACGGTTTCTCGTCGCCGCTTTGCTGACGGGAATTTTCCTGTCACCCCTCCGCGCGCAATCGACGGCGGCCGCCGCCACTTCCGCCACCAGCCACAAGGCCCTGCCCGTCACCGGCGATGCCGCGACGCCGGCGCCCAGCCATAAGCCTTCCCCCGCCGCGAGCAGCACAGCGGCCGCAGCCACGGCGGCAACCAACGCTGCCGCGATTGAACGGCTCACCCAATCCAACCAAGACTTGCTGGACCTGCTGAAAAAACAGCAGGCCGTGCTGGAAGATCTGCAATTCGATCGCCGTCTCCAGAGCCGCCAGATTTCCTCGCTCGAAGACCGGCTCGAGGAAACCCTCCAGCAAAATTCCCAGCTCCAGGTCAAAATTGCCAAACTCGAAACCCAGCTTTCCACCGCCTCGACGCTTCCCCCCGGCGCGGCAACGCCCTCCGCCACGGTGACGACGCTTCCGGCGAAAACCGCCGACGCTCCTCCGCCTCCACCCGCCACCTATCTTCAGCCCGCTGAACCCGAAGGGCCGCCCGGCACAAAATCATGGCATCGCCTTTTCTCGCTCTCCGGCATCGATAGCAAAAACACTGATGTCTTCCATGTGCAGAGCCGGCAATGGCGCGTGCTCTGGCATAATCAGGACAAGGAGGGGAAGGAGTATGCCAACACCAGCGCGCTCTTTCTCAATGCCTTTCCCAAGGGCGATACCATTCCGCAAAAAGTCTGCGCCAAGGTCGGCTCCGGCGGCGACATCACCGAGCTCGACGGGCCGGGAAACTTTTATTTGAAGATCGAAGCTTCGGGCGGGGCGTGGGAACTTGCTGTCGAAGACTTTAAATAATTTTCCGCCGTTTAGCTCTCGCGAGTAGGTATTTCATTTAGATGAAAATTTTGAATTGACGCCTTAAAAAAGATGGGATCATAATCAATCTCAGTCTAAGCGAATTCAAAAAATTAACTCGAGAGATTCCTCGGTACGCTTCAACAGGAAGATGTTTCTTCGGGGGTAAATGAACATGGCTAACGGTGTCATCAAATGGTTCGATAACAAAAAGGGTTTTGGATTCATCGCGCAGGAGGGAGGCGGACAGGATGTCTTTGTCCACTTTTCCTGCATCGGCGGTGAAGGATTCAAGACTCTCGATGAAGGTGATCGCGTTGAATACGAGGTCGCCCAGTCCGATAAAGGTCTGAAGGCTTCCAAAGTGGTCAAGCTGTAGCTTGAGGTTGGAACGGCGGTCTTCCGCCGGACGGCTTCGAAAATACAGCGCCCGATGGAAGTGGGACGGAAGCGCTTTTACAGGCTCTTCACCGCGTCCAGAACAATCCCCGGCGTCAGCACTTCAGGTAAAACCTGGGGCGCGTCCTTTGCCTTGGGCGAATAGAGCAGATAGAGCGGCACGCCATCGCGATGGTAGGTCTGCAACGTCTCCGAAATCGCAGGATCGGCATGGGTCCAATCGGCGCGAAAGAGCGCCACATTCTTCTCGGCGAAGGCGGCGCGCACGGCATCCGTCTCCAGTGCGACCCGCTCGTTTACCTTGCAGCTCAGGCACCACGCGGCGGTGAAATCGACGAAGACGGGACGGTTCTGCGCGAGCGTTTGCTGGACGGCGGCGGGAGTCCATGGCTGCCACTTTTCACCGCCAGTTTCCGCGGCGGCTGAAGCCACGGGCGGCGTCGCTTGTGCGAGCTCGACGCCCTGCTCGATCGCGTAAGCGAGCAGCAGGAAAGTCAGCGCCAACGCGAAGAATCGCGCGAAACCGGAATGATCCGGCCCGCCCCATTTGCCATAAATCCAAGCGGCGATTCCCGCGAAGAGAAGTACGGCTAACAGGTAGGGCACCTGTTCCTGCCCCACCAGCGCGCCAAAGACGTAGACGAGGAAGATCACCGTCGCCAAAAGGAGGAAGCCCATGAATTGCTTGAACGCTTCCATCCACGCCCCCGGCTTCGGTACGAAGCGCAGCGCGCCGGGGAAAATCGTGAGCAGCAAATAAGGCGCCGCCATGCCGAGCGCGAGAAAGGTAAAGATCAACATCGCCACGAAGGTCGGTTGCTGCGCGGCAAATCCGAGGGACGAACCCATGAACGGCGCCGTGCAGGGCGTCGCCGCCACCGTCGCCAGTGCGCCGTTGAGGAATGATGAGGTGAGTCCATTTCCCACGCGACCGGTCGCCTTGGCATCGAGTCCCACCAACGATGTGCCCAGCTCGAACACACCGAATAAATTCAGCGCGAGCAGAAAGAACAAAAAGATCAGCGCCAGCACGAATCCCGGAGACTGCATCTGGAATCCCCAGCCGAGATGATTCCCCGCCGACCGCAACGTGAGCAGCAGCCCCGCCAACACCCAGAACGAAATCACCACGCCCACCGTAAAAGCCGCGCCCTGACGCCAGGCCGCTCGCGGATTTTCCCCCGCATGCCGCATCAACGAAAACACCTTCAGCGAAAGCACCGGCAAGACGCACGGCATGAGATTGAGAATCATCCCACCGAGAAATGCCGCGCCGAGGACGGCGACGAGCCAGGGCTGCGCCGTGGTAGCCGCCGCACGCCGTGCGGTGGAATCGGATGGGGCGAAAGTTGTAGGATATGAGTAAGCATTGAGACCGGAGGCGCTCATATTTGCTCCGCTCTCTATGATTATCATGGGGATATCCTGGGCATCTGTCGGAAAGGCGGAGATATAAACCGATTTGGAATCGCCGATGAGAGCATGGTCGGACACCAGGATGCCGCTGATTTGCGCTGGCTTGTCGCCGTTCTGTTGCAGGTCCAATGGTAGTTCAAATGACGCCAGTCTCTGGTCGGGATTGGCCATCCCGTTGTCGTCCTCTTTCGGACTCAAAACATTTGTTTGTTCGGGAAAGAAATAAACTTTCCCAAGCGGCTGGGTCGATTGCCCCTGCTTGGTGGTGAATTGAATCCAAAGCGCGTCGGCTTGATTATCAACCGTGCCACCGCCCTTCCCGTAGGCCGCCTTCACCTCCCATCGCGTGTTCGGCACCGGCAACCGCGCGCGCGCGGCGGCAAAAAGTCTTTCGCTGAGCTCATCCGTAGTGCCCGCTTTTCCATCGAGCTTCAAATCGAATTCCGCTTTCCCCGGAATACATTCCTCCTGGCAGACGAGCCAGGTCGCCTTGGCCTTAATCTCCGGGACACCGCCTGTCCAAGCTGCTGGCGGCGTGATCGTCGTCAGCAAATAGACATCGCCCGCATACCCGAAGGTCGTCAGCCCGCCCATCATGTGAATCTCCGGCGTGGGCCATTGGAGGGGACCTGCCGTAAATCCGGGCGGCAGCGTCCAGTCGATCTTCGTCGGCAGCCCCGCGTCGCCGAAATTGATCCAGTAGGTGTGCCACCCTTCGTCCATCTTCAGATGCAGCGCCACGAGGAAAGGCTTTCCGGCCTCGACATGGGTCGTTTCTGAAATCAGTTCCGCCGTAACGTGCGGCTGCCGAACCGACGCGCTGACACCCACACTCGGCGCGGGAATCGCCTCCGAACCGCGCAGGCCCAAGCCACCCGCGATCAGAAAGAAGAGAAACGCCCGGATCATCATGTCACCTTATCTTAATGGGAGCGACGGGGGACGAAGTTATTCTTTAAAATTTTGTCATCCAGCGGGACAACGGACTCAAAGCTGCGTTCCGGGAGGCGCAGGCGGCTGGATTGGGCCGGGCACTTTCGGCGGACGCGGAATTTTGCAACTCGTCAGGCTCGATGCAGTCAACAGCGCCAGCACCACCCAAACTGCGAATCGCTTCATGGTCTCAAGATGGCGCAAAAGGGGACCGTGTCCAGTGGGAGCGACTTCCGTGGTAGCCGCCGCACGCCGTGCGGTGATGCCTTTTCGGGGAGACATGGAGCGGGAGCTTTTCTTCCCTCCCCACCGCACGGCGTGCGGCGGCTACCACGAAAACTATTCCGTCACGGCCGGCTTCAACAGCTCCCACTGCCAGGGGCACCAGCGATTCTCCGCGATTAGTTCCGCCGCTGCTTCTTCCGGACGGCGCGCGATATCCTGCAAAATCGATTTCGGCCCGATCACGGTGGGATCGATGCCCAGTTCCGCCGCCACCGCATCGCGATGCACGCGCAGCTTTTCCATTCGCACTTCCGCCGCCCGGTCGCGGGGCGGCCTTTCGCCCTTGGGCTGGCGCGGAATCGGCGGCGCCTGGCGTCCCCGTTCAATCGCCTCCGCAAGTCGCTCGGAACGGCCCGGCGAACTCCGCCGCGGCCAGCAGGGCGCGCCCATCGGCGGCACCTTGGGATTCGCCGCGCACCACGTCGCGAGATCCAGCAGCAATTCGCTATGCAACACCTTGAACACCGGTAGATCGACCGACTCGGCCTCCTGTTCGCGCCAGAGCCACAGCTCCTTCACGATCGCCTGCGCCTCCGGCGAAAGGAGCGCGGAGCCGCTGATGCGCCAGTCGTTCTCCGGATCGTCCTGGCGCACAATCTGGCTTGAGGCGACGACGCGCGCACACGATTGCTCGTGCCATTCGCGGCGTTTCTTGTCGTCCAGTTGCGCGGCCAACGCCTCCATCAGCGGCTCGAGATATTGGGTGTCCTGCACCGCATAATCGATCATCACCTGGGATAAGGGCCGACGAGACCAATCGGCCTTCTGGCTCCCCTTGTTCAGGGTGAGCCCGCAAAATTGTTCCACCAGCGCGCCATAACCGAAGGCCTTCAGGCCGACTAGTTGCGCCGCCAGCATCGTATCGAAAACAGCCTGCGGCTCCGGCGCGCCCGCGCGTCGCAGCATCCGCAAATCGAAATCGGCCCCGTGAAGAATCCACGTGTGGCGGCTCGTCGGCGGCCAGAGCTCCGCGAGCGGAAAGGAGTCGAGCGGATCGATTAGAAAATGCTGGCCGTCATGCGAGACCTGGATCAGACAGACGCTCTCACGGTAGTGATGCAGGCTATCCGCCTCGGTATCGAGCGCGAGCGGGGCATATCCGCGCAGGCTGGTGATGAAATGGTCGAGCGCACGCGGCGTATTGACCCAGAAGAACTCGACTTGGCGTGACATGTGTATATTGCAACCCTAACGGGCGCTAGTCCTTCGACAAGCTTAAGGTAAAATACCGGCTTCTTCCTATCGGGGGCACCCCAGGCACCATGGAGCACAGCGTCGCCGCCCTCGGGGGTTGCCCTGCGGGCCGACTGCCCCTAGATTGTCGATTCCGCTTTATGAGCTTCATCCCCCGCATCAACAAGGTCTACCCAGACATCGCCTTTACCAATGACGAAATCCGTCGCTACGGACGCCACCTCATCATGCCCGAGGTCACGCTCGAAGGTCAGCAAAAGCTCAAGGCGGCACGGGTCATCGTCATCGGCACGGGCGGTCTCGGCGCGCCCATTCTCGCCTATCTCGCGGCCGCCGGCGTGGGCCATATTGGCGTGGTTGATTTCGATACAGTTGATATTTCCAACCTGCACCGCCAGATCATCCATAAAACGGGCAACGTCGGAAAACCGAAGACCCAGTCGGCCGTGGAGATGATGAAGGACATCAACCCCACGATCGAGATCAAGACCTATGACACCTCCTTCCGCTCGGACAACGCATTCGAGCTGATCAAGGACTACGACATCGTCATCGACGGCACGGATAATTTCCCGACCCGCTATCTCGTCAACGACGCCTGCGCGCTGCTCGACAAACCGAATGTCTACGGCTCCATCTTCCGCTTCGAAGGCCAGGCCACCGTTTTCTGGGCCTCGCGCGGGCCCTGTTACCGCTGCCTCTATCCCGAGCCGCCGGAACCCGGCACCGTGCCCAGTTGCGCCGAGGGTGGCGTGCTCGGCGTTCTGCCCGGCGTGGTCGGCACGATCCAGGCGACCGAGGCGGTGAAGCTGATCATCGGCCAGGGCGATCCGCTTATCGGGCGGCTGCTTCTGTTCGATGCGCTCAAGATGAAGTTCAAAGAACTCAAACTGCGCAAGGACCCGAAGTGTCCCCTCTGTGGCACGAACAAAACGATCACGGAACTGATCGATTATGACCAGTTCTGCGGCGTCAGCCCCGCGCAGCAAAAGGCGGTCTTCATCGAGGAGGTCGAAGTGGAGGACGTTGAGGCCGCGCTCGATGCAGGCCGGATTCCGTCCGAGATCGACCTGCTCGATATCCGCGAGCCGTTCGAGGCCAAAATCGCGCAGATCCCGAACTCGCGCCTTATCTCCCTCGCCGAATTCAGCAAGCGGATGCACGAACTGGATAGCGCCCGGGAAATCTGGCTCTATTGCAAGGACGGCGCCCGCAGCGGCAAGGCCTGGAAATTGCTACACGATGCCGGATTCCGAAAAATCAAGAATGTCGCAGGTGGTATCGATGCCTGGAGCGAAGAAATTGACCCCAACACGCCGCGGTACTAATCCCCCTTTCCCGGGTAGGGACGGCGGCCCTTCGTCGTCCGGTTTCGTTTGCAGCGGAGGCGAAGAGACTCGCCTCCCCGCCCAATCGTCCCAGCAGCCCGGCACCGAAACTTCCCCCGATATCGACGTCGAGGAGAAGCTGAAGGACGCCTTCGCGCGCGGCTGGTCCGTCATCGTCTGGAATGATCCGATCAATCTCATGGATTACGTGGTCTACGTCTTCAAGGCTGTGCTCAAGATGAACGAAAAGGATGCCTCCCGTCACATGTGGGAAGTCCACCAACTCGGCAAAAGCACTGTCGCGGTGGAAACGCGCGAAAAATCAGAATTACTCGTTCATCGCTTGCGCGGCTTCGGGTTGAACGCCACCTTGGAGAAAGCATGACCTGCGAACAGATCGATTCCGCCCACTGGCGCCTGAGCTTTTCCGAACCGGAAGCGGAATTCGTCATCAGCATTCTCGCCCGGCTCGCCCGCCATTATCAGGACGACCCGGAACGCATGCCCAAGGCCCTCCGCACCTACTGGCAGGGCTCCATCTCCGCCGACAAGAAGCGCGCGGACGAGCTCAAGGAATCGCAGGAAATGCTCTCCGAGGCCCGGGCCGAATTGCGCTCCGAACGGCTGGCCCTGGCGGAAAGCTGGCTGCGCGATTATGAAATCGCCGAAGACCGCCAGCCCTGGCGCGTCGAGGTCACCAACGAGGAGCGCGAGGAATTCGTCGCCATGCTCAATGATCGCCGCATGACCCTCGCCCTGGAAATGGGCATCTCCGACGCAGACATGGAAGTCGATCCCAGCCATATTTCCGACGATGTCCGCCGCACCGCCATTCTCGAGATCGACGTCCTCGGCCACTTTATTCTCGTCACCCTCGGCCCCCAGATTTATCGCCCATGACCACCGCTCCCCTGCCCGATCTCGCTTCCGCTTTCAACCGCGCCGATTACGAGGGCTACATCTTCGATTGCGATGGCACCTTGGCCGACAGCATGCCGCTTCACTACCGGGCGTGGCAGGAATCGCTCGCTGGAAAATTGGGCCGCCCCGCCGTGGAATTCACGGAGGATCTTTTTTACCACTTCGGCGGCATGCCCGCCCGCACCATCGTCGAGAGGCTTAACCATGATTACGGCTACAATCTGCCTCCGGAAAAAACCGCGCTCGATAAGGAGGCCGACTTCATTCGCCTGCTTCCCGGCGTCGGTCCAGTCCCGGAAGTCGTCGCAATCCTGAAAAGCCTCGGGCCCACCGCGAAGGTCATCGTGGCCTCGGGCGGCCTCACCGACATCGTCCTCGCCACGCTGAAGAATATCGGTCTGGAATCCGGCCCCGGGCACATCATCAAGAACGTCATCGGCTCCGACCAGGTTCCGCGCGGCAAGCCTCATCCCGATCTCTTCCTCCAGGCGGCCCAATTTCTCGGCGTCGCGCCCGCGCGTTGCCTCGTCTTCGAAGACGCCGACCCCGGTTTCCGCGCCGCCGAAGCCGCAGGGATGCAGTTCATCGACGTGCGGCCCTACCGCGCCACGATTCATCCCGCCGCGCGGTATTGACGGGTATGTGGCGGATTCTGGGGGTTCTGCTCGTCGGAACGCTGGGACCGGCTCTTTCCGCCATCGCGCAAATCAGCCCCGGCCAGACGGCAGCCGACGATTACGAGATCCAGAGTAAAAAGGAAACCCAGTCCGCCTATGCCGCATGGATCGGTGAAACTGATCCGGTAAAAAAGCAAGATGCCGCGTTCACCCTTCTCGACACTGCGGTGAAGTCGGGAGATAAGGATATTGTCAGGGAGCTCCTCCGCGGCGGCCCACATCAGGAACACGCTTTGCCCCTGCCGAAGAAGACCGACTCGATTTCCGCCCAACCGCTTTTTACGCTTCCCGACGCGAATCCCACAGACGACTCCAGCCAATATTTCCATTCGCAGAGCCCGATCTTCCGCCGCATGACCGCCGACTGCTTCGAAGCGTGGACGGCCACGGACGGCTGGCTTTTCGATGCAAAGGGCCGGCTCTTGCATCATGTCCACGTGCCGCGACGCGACGGAACCGGACGGGAATGGTTTGGGGCCTTTCTTCCCTCGGGTTGCTGGATCACCACCGATCTTTGGGAAGATGATCGGCAGCTCAACTGTTTCGATGCGAAGGACAAATGGCTCTGGGAACTGCGCGGAGCGAATATGGTTTCAGCATCGACGGGTCCCGATGATGAAACGGAAGAACCGATTCGGTGGGCCCGTTGCGATAAAATGGGGAAAGGTTGGGTCGCATGTCCCGGTTTTGAAGATCCCAATTATGCGTGGGTTTCGCCCGAGGGCCTCTCCCACCCCATTTCGCAAAATAATCCCTGGGCGCTAACTTATCCGCGCGCCATGCAGGCCAAAGGAACTTATCTGGAGCTCAGCATTTCCAGTGACGACGGGAAACGGACCCTCACGCAGAATTCCGCCGGACACGGAAACTGGATCGATTTCCCCTCCTATCGCGTGCCCGAGTGGTCAGGGAATACGGTGATTCCCGAGGGCGATGCCTATTTCGGATTCTGGCCCCACTCCCACGCGGCCTGGGTCGAGACGGCTCATCAGACCTGGGGCACGGATGGGAAAATTGAGTCCGAGGAGAAGAAGACCTGGTTCGTAGACGAGAACGGCAAGTACCAATCCGAAATCGCGGCCGCCTGGCTCGGCGACGCCGCCGACGGGAAAAGCCTCCTGCTGCAGGATTCTCTGCATCGAGTCATCACCGTGACCAGGCAAGGGCCGACTCGCGCGCGCCAATTTCACGACGGCGCGACCCTCCTTCAGCCCGTTGCCCTGTACGACGATTTACATCTCGGCTTCTTCCTCAATTCGGACAAATCCGTCCTGATCTTGGAAAAATTTCAATAACTGATAGCCGCCGCTCCCATGCGGCCCTTTAAACCGGCACCTGCGGCAGGTGCCAGATGTCGCGGGCGTATTCGTGGATGGTCCGGTCGCTGGAGAATTTGCCCACCCGCGCCGTATTGAGAATCGCCATGCGCGCCCACTTGGCCTTGTCCCGATAGGCGGCATCGATCCGCAACTGGGCATCGCTGTAGGAGCGGAAATCGGCGAGGCAGAGATAAGGATCGCCGCCCTCGACGAGGCTATGCTGCAGTGAGTGCAGGGCGCCGGGTTCATCGGGCGTGAAATAATTCGAGCCGACCCAATCGACCACGGCCCGCAATTCCTCATCCGCCACATAATAATCGTGCGGGTGATAACCGCGGGCATGCAGCGCCTCGACCTGATCGACCGTGAGGCCGAAGATGAAAATATTGTCTGGGCCCACCTCTTCCAAAATTTCCACGTTGGCGCCATCGAGCGTGCCCACCGTGAGCGCGCCGTTGAGCGCGAGCTTCATGTTGCCGGTGCCGGAGGCCTCCTTGCCCGCGGTGGAGATCTGCTCGGAAATATCGGCGGCGGGAATGATCCGCTGCGCCACCGAGACGCGATAATTCGGAATGAAGACGACCTTCAATTTATCGCCCACCCGTGGGTCATTATTGATCTTGGCCCCAATGGAATTGATCGCCTTGATGATGCACTTGGCGAGATCATAACCCGGCGCGGCCTTGGCGGCGAAGATGAAGACTCGGGGTTGAATATCGAGCTGCGGATTCTGCAGGATACGGCGATAGAGCGCGACGATGTGGAGCAGGTTCAGATGTTGCCGCTTGTACTCGTGCAGGCGCTTGATCTGCACATCGAAGAGCGCGTCGGGGTTGACCGTGACGCCGCATTCCTTCTGGATGAAGTGGGCCAAATCGACCTTGTTGGCATGCTTGATCTCCATGAACTCATGCTGGAACGCGGGGTCATCGCCCCATTGTTCGAGGCCGCGCAACTGATCCAGATCCTTCACCCAGTAATCGCCGATCTTGGACGAGATCAACTTCGAGAGACGCGGATTTGCCGCCTGCAGCCAGCGCCGGGGCGTGATGCCATTGGTCTTGTTGTTGAATTTGCCGACATAAAAGGAATCGAAATCGGCGAAGAGATGCTTCTTCAGGAGATCCGTATGAAGCGCCGCGACGCCGTTGACCGAATGCGAGCCCACCACGGCAAGATTCGCCATGCGGACCCGTTGCACGCCGCCTTCCTCAATGAGCGACATGCTGCGCTTCTTCTCGGAATCGCCCGGCCACCGGGCCTCCACGGATTCGAGCAGCCGCTTGTTGATCTCGAAAATAATCTGGAGATGCCGTGGAAGAACTTTCTGGAAAAGCGGCACGCTCCATTTCTCCAACGCCTCGGGCAGCAGGGTGTGGTTGGTATAGCCGAAGGTCTTCGTCACAATGTCCCATGACTCGTCCCAATTCAGTTTCTCCTCATCCTGAAGAATGCGCAGGAGCTCGACCACGGCGAGCGCCGGATGGGTATCGTTCAACTGAATGGCGACCTTGCTCGGGAATTCCGTCCACGCGCGCGGCAACCTGCGAAAACGCCGAATGATGTCCCGCAAGGAACAGGAGACGAAGAAGTATTGCTGCACCAGGCGCAATTCCTTGCCCGCCTCGGTGTTATCATTGGGATAAAGGACCTTTGACACGGTCTCGCTCTGCATCTTGTCGGCGAGAGCCTCCGAGTAACCGCCGCGGTTGAAGGCCTCGAGGTTGATCTTCTCCGAGGGACGCGACTCCCACAGCCGAAGAAAATTTACCGTATGGGTCCCGTAGCCGGGAATCGGAATATCATAGGGCACGCCGACAATCTTGCGCGTATTTACCCAGCGGGGCACGTAGCTGCCCTGGTCGTCGAAAACGTTTTCAACATGGCCATAAAGCTCCACCGTCTGGGTGTATTCCGGCCGGACAATTTCCCACGGCGTGCCGAAACGCATCCAGTCATCCGGCAACTCGATCTGGTGGCCGTTGCTGAACTCCTGCCGGAACAGGCCGAACTCGTAGTGAATGCCGTAGCCGACCGCCGGATAATCGAGCGTGGCCAACGAATCCAAAAAGCATGCCGCGAGACGGCCCAGGCCGCCATTGCCCAGCCCCATGTCGTACTCCTCCCCACGCAACTCATCCAGCTCAAGCCCGAGCTCCTTCAACGCCTCCTCCGTCTCGCGATAAATCGCGGCGCTGTAGAGGCTGTTGGAAAAAAGGCGGCCCATCAAAAACTCGAGGGACAGGTAGTAGACGCGCCGGACGTCCTGCTGATTATGCACCGCCTGCGTCGCGATCATCCGCTCGATGATCCGCTCCTGCGCCGCCTTGGAAGTTGCCAGCCACCAGTCGCGCTTCGTCGCCGTCTCCGCATCATGCGCCATGCTGAACTTCAAATGATAGAGGATCGAATCCTTCATCGAACGCGAGGAGGCTTCGAACGAACTGTAAAACTTGGGATTTGTAGTCATGGCAAAATAAGGTGGAAGAACAAATGCCCACAAAGTGAGCCGAGTCGAGTTTAAGTTATAAAAGACACCAAAACGGCACAGGCAGCAGGAACTCTGCCAGCTCTTTCTCACAAAACCCCTCTCACCAGCAAACTTTCGAAGCCCCTCTCCCTTAATCAAACGGCACCTGACGAAAAAACTTGAATCTCACCCGCCGCAGACGCTAGCCTGCCCTTCCTGTCGGCAACGCGGGTGTAACTCAGTTGGTAGAGTGCAACCTTGCCAAGGTTGATGTCGCGAGTTCGAGTCTCGTCACCCGCTCATCTTTCTCCGCTTCAGAGAGATGAATCCCCGCCTGCCGCCACATTTCAGGAGTTGTCTGACCGTTCCAGATGGCGGATTCACCCGCTGCTGCATTATCGCTCGCTCTTTCAAATTCTACCGCACCCTTCGCTGCCAACCTTCCATCGGGATCGAGGTTGTTAACGGGTCACCATTGGCGTAATCATACAGCGACATGCTGGAGGCATGCCCCATGGGATCAGCGGACAGGAACCGGCCGGATTGTGGATCATAGTACCGGGCGCCCATGCAATAGAACTGGGTCCAATCAAGATAATGGCTGCGCCAGATCGAGGTGAGGTCGGGCAGCCCCGAGCCGGGCATTACACCATAGCCGCCCAGCGGCACGTTGAAGCCGGTGCCGCTTGTACTGGTAGCGTGGCCCACGGAATCCCCAAAGAAGTTATTAATCGAGCCGTAAAGGCTGCCCGAGATCTCATCGACGTAGCCGTCGAGGCCCGCCGCAGCCTTGCAGCCCCCCATAGACCCCATTGCGGTCCGGCCCATGGACTTTCCAGAGACGCGTGCCGTTGAGCTGGCCCACCTCCAGGAATTCGACCTGCGGGTCATAGTAGTAGGTCAGCGAGGCCGCGGCGCCATTGTTGACGCCGCTGCTCATCGGCTGGTAGGTCGATTGCACCCGGCGTCCCAGGCCGTCATAGACCGTGGTCCAGTCGAAGTCGCTCGCTCCTGTATTACCAGAATGAGGCAGGTCAAAGCCTCGATGGTTATCCTTTGTGGAGTTGGCAATTGAATGATGTTCATAAAATCGAGTCTGGTTGGGAATGAGGTTTCGGGCCACTAACCCCTAGGACTGACTTTTCTTAGCTGCAAGTCACCATACCAACTTCCACTGATCGCCCTACTCCCTCATCCTATCTCCTTTTGCATCGTAGAACTCGCCCTCGTCGCCTTGCACCTTAGCGTCTAATTTCAGAGCTATCTGATGCATTTTAGTCAGGATTTCTTTATCAGGATTCTTCACGTCGATATTCCCGGCTTTTAGATCAAAGCATGCCATGTTACCGCCACGACCATGCTTGGAATAAGCCGTCCAAACGGACATACCTTCCGACTCTATTCTAACCTTTGCGCCCTGAGTAGTGAGTGCCTCAGCAAAACCGTCCAGTCGCATTTCAGGATCGCTGAGCACCAAATTTTTCCACTCATCGAAACCGATGGCGGGACCGTCATCTTCAAACCAAAGTGCTTTACGGGTAATGTGAATGTCGTAGCCCATAAGAGTTGCTTAGAGTTGCAAAAAAAAGGGGACAGGCATGTTTTCAGTTTCGTTTAAAATTTAAGATGCCTGTCCCGAATGGCGCTAAGATAAGCGAACTTTAAGCTGTAATGGCGGCAATGGGAATGCGGCTTGCTGAAAGGGAAAGATGACCTCGACGACTCCGTTTTTCAAGTCCTTTGGACCGTTATT
>JAMFSY010000082.1 GCA_026225555.1 Methylacidiphilales bacterium | reverse complement strand
TGGCATTTCGCGAACCGGGCACGGTGTTAATGGTACGCAGGTCATTTTTCGCCATAAATAGAACTTGGACAAACTAACACGCCACAATCTTTGCTAATAAGTCAGTCTGTTATGCAGAGATCAATAGGGTAGGGACGGCAGTCCCTGCCGTCCGACTTTATCTTGCCTCCCTTCCCCGAGCCTGTTCCCCTTCCCTTCATGGAACACATCGGCCGGAAGCAACTTCCGCATGAGCTTCCCCTCTGGCTGAATCCTTCCTCCGAAGTTTTCTTTCTCACCCTCTGCGCGCAAAATCGCCAAGCCTCACCCTTGGTCCAAAGCGACATAGCCACCCGCCTGCTCGACGCGATCCGCTTTTATCACGAGTGAGGCAAATGGTGGATCCAACTCGCCCTGGTGATGCCGGACCATCTGCATTTGCTCGCCTGCTTTCCCGAGGATTTCCATCCCGTCATCCGAAGCTGGAAGCACTGGACTGCCCGACATTTGCAAGTTCAATGGCAGCGCGATTTCTTCGATCACCGGCTTCGCCAGGAAGAAAAAGTAAATGCAACTGCCGACTATATTTTGCAAAACCCAGTCCGCGCAGGCTTGGTAAAAGACAGCCAGGACTGGCCGCATCTATGGATCGCGGCGTCAGCCCCGTCCCCGCCTCCGCAATAAGAAGCTTGGAATCAGGGGAGACCCACCCCAAAATCCCCGCTCCACATGAAGCGCTCGTTCTGGTCCCTCATCGCGGTGCAAGTGCAGGTCTTGCTCAACGACAACGCCGCGAAGCTCATGCTCATGACCTTGGGCGTCGCCGTCGCGCCGGAGCTTTTCCCGAATAGCCCCGAGACCAACGCCAAGATGATCAAGACCATCCTGGCCGCGATCATCATCCTGCCCTTCGTCATCTTCTCGCCCACCGCCGGTTACATCTCCGACCGTTATTCCAAGCGCAACGTCATCGTCCTCAGCCTCTGGGCCCAGTTTCTGATCATGTTCATGATCTTCTCCGCGCTCTTCTACCACAACCTTCCGCTCGCCGTTCTCGGCCTCTTCTTTCTCGGCTGCCAGTGTGCCTTTTTCTCCCCCGCCAAGCAGGGCATCATCAAGGAAATCGTCACCACTACCAAGATCAGCACCGCCGTCGGCGTCGTCGAAGTCACCGCCATCGCCAGCATGCTCATCGGCGGGCTGGCGGGCGGCACGCTCTACGATTTCTGCCGCAACATGCTCCACAAGCACGACCCCTGGCACGCCGCCCAGGCCACCATGGCCGTGCTCTCCGTCCTCGCCCTCCTCTCACTCATCGCCGGTTACCAGATCCAAAAGACCCCCGCCCACAACAACCAGCCCTACCGGATGGAGTTGCTCTGGGAACATTTCGGCCAATGGCGCGACGTCTGGCGCGAGCAACCCATCCGCCTCTGCGTCCTTGGTATCGCCTATTTCTACGGCCTCGCGGGCGCGCTTTACCTGACCCTCTTCGAAGTCTCCGCCTCCGTCCACATGAACGGCATCGGCACCGCCTCGCAGACCGGCGTGTACGCCGCCACGCTCGGCTTCGGCATCATCTGCGGCAGTTTCCTCGTCACGCGCCTCACCACCCACCACGTCGAGATCGGCCTCATCCCCATCGGCTCGACCGGCCTCATCTGCTGCTCGCTCGTCGCCGGGCTGAACGATCCGCAGGGAATCATCTTCCTCCTCTCGCTCTTCGGCCTGGGCCTCGCCGGGGCCCTCTTCGTCGTGCCTCTCAACGCCCACCTTCAGGAGCAGGTCGATCCCAAGCAGCGCGGGCGCATCCTCAGCGCGAACAACCTCTTCGTGAATCTTTTCGGCATCGTCGCCGTCCTCATCCAGTACATCGTCTCCGCCGAGCTCGGCATCTCGCCGCACGTGCAGCTCCTCCTCTACGCGCTGCCCACCGCCTTCGTCACCGCCTACATCATCTTCCTCACCCCCGACGGCCTGCTCCGCCTCGCGCTCGGCCTTATCGGACGCAGCCTCTACCGCGTCAACCCCATCGGCCTCGAGCAGCTCCCCGCGACCGGCGGCGTGCTCCTCCTGCCCAACCACATCTCTTATGTGGACGCCGTTATCCTGCAACTCGCCTGCCCGCGCCCGATCCGCTTTCTCGTTTACGATCAGCTCTACGAATCGCGCCTGCTCCGCTGGGGCCTGAAGCTTCTCGGCTCGATTCCGATCAGCCCCAAGAAAGCCCGCGCCGCCATCGAGACCACCGTCGATGCCCTCGCCCACGGCGAAGTCGTCTGCCTCTTCCCCGAGGGCGG
This sequence comes from Methylacidiphilales bacterium, assembly GCA_026225555.1. Lineage (GTDB taxonomy): Bacteria > Verrucomicrobiota > Verrucomicrobiia > Methylacidiphilales > UBA1321 > JABDGH01. The sequence continues at coordinate 173 of JAMFSY010000082.1, read as the reverse complement.
CCTGACCCGCACTGCCACGCTCCAGAAACTCAATCGCGGTTACGAGTTGATCGCCCGCAAGGCCCACGTCCCGGTCATGCCCGTCTGGCTGGAGAATGTCTGGGGCTCGGTCTTCTCTTATTATGGCGGGAACTTCTTCTGGAAGATTCCCCGCGTCCTACCCCTGCGCGTCT
>JAMFSY010000081.1 GCA_026225555.1 Methylacidiphilales bacterium | reverse complement strand
TGGTTCAGCGGCAGATTCTCGAGGACGAGATCCCCCGCCGTGGTGAGATCGATGCTGCCATGGCTCGCGGCCACGAGGCTGACATCGAGCTCGGTGGTCGAAAGATTGCTGAGAACAATATCGGCGCGGCTGACGTCCGTGCCGCCGCTATTGGTGGCGTTAAGCGTCGTGACTTCCGTGTTGAGCACGATGCCGTTGACCGCCTGAAGCGTAAGTCCGAACCCGATGATATTGGCCATCGTCGCGCTCGTGCCGGCGATCTGCTTGATCCAGCCTCCGCTGGTGTTCAGGTTGATCTGGCTGGAGATGGTATCGCTCTCGAGGCTGTTGACCGTGATGTTGGCGTCGGCGTTCAGCGCGAAGTTACCCTCCTGCATGGAAACGATATCAATCGTGATATCGCCCGTCTGGGTCAGGATCATTTCCGCGCTGATATTTTCCGTCGAATACGCGTCCAGGATATCGACCTGGGTGGTCAATCCCTGGATACCGAAAGCAGTGTGGGAAGTGAAGCGGGCCGCGGTCAATCCGGTGAGCGCACCGATGGCGGCCACGTTGGCGTTGAACTGACTCAGCGTGACATTATTATGCGTCGCGTTGAGATCGAGAATATCCTCGATGTTCGACGTGATCGTGACATCGCTCTTGCCGTCCGTGCTGCTGGTGGATCCCGCGCTGATCGTGCCCACCCGGATGGAGGCGACGCTGGAAGAGTCGCCGTTGATGATGATGTCGCCGTTGACCGTCGTCGCGCGATAGACATCGAGCGTGCCGCGAGCCAGGACAGTCAGGTCACCCGTGCCGAAGACCTGCGCATCGAGACTGACCACGGCCGTATCGAGATAGCTGGTTCCGGTCGATTGCGTCGTAAGCAGGCCGGCGTGAAGCTGGAATACGAGGAGTTCCTGGAGATCCGCGTTGGTCAGCGGATTCGTGTTCTCCGTAATGGTACCACTCGTCTCCAGCGTTAGGTTGGACGCCTGCGCATTCACATCACCCGTGATGAAATTAAGCGGGAGGTTCGTCTGGGAAGCAGCGGCGCCCAGAATCGTGATATCGCCCTGAGTCGTCTTTAAATCGTGCAGGTAGAGATTTTCCGAAGTCTCGTTGCCGGTCGCCGTGGGACTCAACGCATAGATCTGAATCTGTCCAGTGTTCGTGGTGAAGGCATCCAGGGATCCCGTTTTCACCCGGGCGAGAATGGCGATGCCGGCGCCGGTGATCGCGTTGGCGTTGCTCGTCAGGCTGACGCTGCCGCCTGTGATGAGATCGAGCTGCTTGGAAATATCCCCGGCATTGGCGACCGAAAGCGCACCGGCAATCAGTCCATCCGCGTTGAGCGTGACCGTACCGAGAGCTCCGGCATCGACCACGCCGGTGATCGCACCCGTCACGTTTCCGAGATTGATATTGCCGCCCTGGGTCAGGGTCGTGGTCAGGGTGATAGAATTGCTGGCGCTGCTGGTCTGGCTCTGGACGGTATCGACCGTGATGTCCTTGTTGGACTGGAGCGAAATCAAACCGTTGGCGGTGATGAGCTGCTGCAAGACAATCGGGCCGCCGACGTTGCTGATATGCACGTCACCCGTTGCCGTGGTGACCGCGTTCAACTGGGCGACATCGATCAGCAGATTGGTGGAGGACGTGGCGCCAGAGATGCCTCCGGCGATATTCATCGTCAAATTCGTGGTCGCGATATCCAGCAGGCTGCCGGTCGAACTGCCGGTGAAGGCGCCCCCGGCGGTGATGTTGACGCCCTGGCCCTGCGCCGTGGAGATCAAGTCATCGAGAGCATGGGCGCTGGTGCGCACCAACTGGATGCCCGCGCCGCTGTCCGTGATGGAGATACCGCCCGTGCTGGCCGTCACTTCGTCAATCGACCAGATCGAAGCGGAAAGGGTCCGATTGGTGAGGTTGAGGCTGCTGCCGCTGGCCAGCAAAAGCGTGTCCATCTGGGCCGTCAAGGCAATCGAACCCAACGCGACGAAACTCATGTTGGGTGCGACCAAGGTCGAGTTGGCCGCCTGGGAAATACCGATCAGGCCGGATTGTCCGGCGGTCAAATCGATTTCCGATAGCAGATCGCCCGCGCCTGCCGAGGCCGAGAGCGAGCCGTAAAGGGTATTCGAGTTGGGCTTGAGCAGGCCGTCCTGGTTGTTGATCGCGATGGCGCCCGCCGCCTGCACGATGATCTTCGAGGCGTTGCCCTGATTGGCCACGAGGGAACCGAGAAGATTGAGACTGCCGCCGGTCTTGATCGAGATCGCCCCACCCGGAGCGTTGGAGAGGAAAAGGCCGTGGAGGGAAAGGTCCGCCGTCTGATCCGTCGATACATTGACAGTGGCCGCCTCGTAGGTATTGGCGCTGTTCGAGAAATTAATCGAGGAACCGGAGGCCACATTGTAGGCGCTGAAGGTCAGCAAATTGGTGACACTGACCGAGTAGTCGATGTTGAGATTGGTGCCTTGCAGCAGGACGCTTAGAGCGTTGAAGCTCTCCTGTTCGGCCAGGGTGACCGTGCCCGTGCTGGGAGAGCCGTTGACCGGCTTGCTACGGCCAATCGTCATCGAGGCAAATCCGGTCACCACGCTGTCCAGCACGCTGTCGGAAAGCAGGAACCCGGTGGCGCTGGGGAGCAGGACGCTTCCGCCCACCTGAATGTCCTCACCCGGGGTGGCGTTCTCAAAAGACAAATTACCGGTGCCCTGGATTTTCGCCCCGGCAGCCGTGATCTTCACCGCCGTCGGCAGGATCTCGTTGGTGTAATAGGTATATGAGTAGGTAAAATAGACCGGCAGGAAAAAGACCTCGGCGTAGGTGAGATGGAAAAAGAAGTAGTCGACCGAGAAGAAGAGGATCTCCGGCACGAGGTAGATGTAGCCGATGGTGACAGTGTGCGGCACGGCCTGCAGCTCGTTCTCAATGACATTGAAACCGGTCGTGATGCTGATGTTGTCCGCGATGATTTCCACGTTGCCACTGCCACCCGCGATGATCTGGTAATAAGTCAGGGTAAAGGTCGGCGCGAGCTCGACCTTGATGTCGCCGTTCACGGTGGTGACGCCGAGAATGTTGTCGTTCTGGTTCCCGCTGACGCTGCCGTAACCCGTCAGGGCCAGGTCCTGATCGGAGTAGAGGAAGATGCCGTAGGTAAACAGCTGATTGATAGTCGTGGTGGTCTTCGCTGTGAGATTGTCCACCCGCACATGAATCGGGCTGTCGAGCGTGCCGATGGTCTCGAGGGCCAGGATGACGAGCGTGCCCGTGCCGAGCTCGAGAATGCCGTAATCGGTCGTCCCGCTCTGGTTGAGCAGGGAACCGGTGTAGAGATTGAGGAAGATATTGCCGATACCGAGGCCGTCCTGCGAGGTTCCGGTGGAAATCATCAGGCGCGAGGGAGCGGACGTGACGCTGTTATTCGCCAGGACGAAGTTGGCATCGACGGACGGATTGTTGGTCCGCAGATCGAACTCGATGCTCGCGGGATTGGTGAGAGTGCCTCCCTCCACGTCGATGTCGTAATCGAGAACGAAGCTGTGCGTCAACTGGATGACCGCGCTGCTGGTCAGGAGAACATTGCCCAGGAGAACGAGATGGCCCACATCGATGTTGCCGCCTGCCTGCAGGGTGTAGGCGCCGGGATTGTTGGGATCGCCCCAATATAGCGTCGCATCCGGCGCATCCAGGCTCACCTGCAGCGACGGGTTGAAATTCATCTGCTCCCGGCCATTGCTGACCATGGAGTTGTTGTACGTGATGGTGTTGGAAAAGAGCTGCGTCAGGAAGACCTGACCCTGGATCGTGGAATTGTCATCGATGTCGATGGTCCCGATATTGCGGGAGTCGCCCACCACATAGTAATGGATGTTGGGATCTCCGAGGTAGATGTCGTAGGAGTTGGCGCCCGAGTTGACGGTCTCATCGAGATGCAGCGTCTGGTCCGGCGCAAAGAAGAAGACCGTGAACAGATCGCCGCCGGTGCCGCCGGTCCAGGTATCGATGCTGTTCTTTTCCGAAGGATCGACCGCGAAGAAGACGGTGCTGTTGGCGGTGACCGCGCTATCGACCAATTGTCCAAACTGGAAGTCAATCGAGGTCGTGACGGGGGCAATGATCAGCGTGGGGACCGCGCTGGGATCCGTGGGGCTGGCATTCAAGGTCAACCCGGAGAAATTGACCGAATTGCCGTTGCCGGTCACATAAATGCGGTCGTGGCCAAAGCCGTTGGTGAATGTGAAAGTATCCGACGGGCCATTGCCGTAGAGCAGATCGGAGCCCTGGCGCGCGACGATATTATCTCCGCCCGCCAAGCTTCCCTCGACGGTGGAGGAGGTCACGCCCGCGATCAGGTCCAGGCTCTTGGTCGATTCGGATCCATCGAGCAGGCTGACGCCCGTGCCGCCCACCAGACGGGAGCGCCCCGAAGCCGTCGCCCAGGCCGAGTAATAAGAGGTGCCTGCCTGGAGCACGACATTGCCCGCGCCGCCGAAGAAGTCGACGACCGCATAGTTCAGCGAGGTTAGCGTGGTGTTCGCCGCGATGGTACCTCCGTCGACGAGATCGGTGGCCTGGCTTAGCGTGAGCGAGGTGCCCGCATAGATGGCGGAATCGCCCACCCCGGCGTAACCGACCACCTGTTTGACGCCCGTAAATTCCTGGTAATAAATCGTGGTCCCGCTGTCGAACTCCACGATGACCGTTTCGCCATTCTGCTCGATCGTGCTGGCGCTGGCGCCCTGGTTGTATCCGTAAACGTAGAACGTCTCGTTCCGGTCGCTGACGTTCACAAAATTGCGATTGCCGGCGTAAGGCCCCATGTTCAGGAGCAGGACGCCGTTCGTGACCGAGCCGAGATCGATGTGTCCCGTGTAGCTGCCTAGAAGGAAATCAAAGATCGTCAGCGTGAACGTGTACTGGAAGATCGGGATGGTGATCGAGGTGAAGAGCAGCGGGATGGTGAGATCGATCTCAAAATGGAATCCGATCTGGCCCGTGAGCTCGACGGCGAAGAGTGACTGGCCATGGTCCACCAGGTAATCGATGTCCGATTGGTGCAACTCGCCCGTGCCAGAGATGTCGTTCCAGAGGAATCCGACCGTCAGCTTGAAAAAGAGATCGAGACTGACGTTGACCAGGCCGAAATCGAGGCCCACCCCGACCGAGAACTGGACGGCGATCGAGAAGAAGGGTGCAGGCTTGTTGGTGCTGAGATCGAGCGTGTTCCAGTAAAAACCATTCGTGTCGTAACCGAGATTGATGCTGATGCTCAGCGTAAAGGTGATGCCGATACGCAGTTCCAGCGGCGGGAACGCCGGCAGCGGGAACGTCTTCATGTACGCGAAGGTCGCGGTGATGGTCGGCAACTGGACCTGGAGCAGATTCGCGGTCTCGCCGTTCAGCACTTCCAAAATCGAGTTGGCCGAGAAGGCGTCGAGATAGAACGCACCGCCCGAAAGGCCGATATTGATGGCGTACTGGCCGCCGCTCTTGTTGTTCTTGACCGCCTGTTCATTGAGACTGCCCTTGACCATTTTGGTCAGGGCATTCCCGGTCGTGGCATCGAAGAACTCGCCGGTCTGCAGGGCGTTGAAAGTCTCGGAATACTTGGTCGGGGTCGTCAGCGTTTCGTTGAGCGCACTGAGGGCCTTGGAAAGCGCGCTTTGGTTGTCCTCGGCGGAGGTTTCCTCATCGGGCGGCTCGTAGAAGGGAAGCTCGGCCAGGTTGCTTAGGTTCTCCGCGGCTTGCTGCGCGGAGTTGTAGCTCGCGTTACTTTCCGCGACCGCCTGCTTGTAAAGCTTCACGTTTTGCGCATTCGTCTGGTCGGTGGCTCCATTGACCTGGAGCGGCTTCGTGGAAAAGCTGGCGCTTCCGCCAAGGCTGGCCTGCGGATGCTGCCAGGGCGCGCTCGCCGAAGCGGTGGCTGCCAGGGCCGCTAACGGTCCGAGCATGCTATCCACCGAATGCAGAGTCTCGATGATCAGCTGCATGGAGGCCGCGACGCTCGCCGCCTGGGCTCCCTTGCCCGCGTTACTCTTCTCCGTCGGGGAAGTCGATTTCGGGCTCAGCGTGCTCGGGAAGAGATTGATCAGGACCAGCGGGCTTCCCATCCAAGAGGTGCCAGGCACCGGCGTGGTGAGGAAATCGAGCACGGGGCGGATCGGCGCGATGACATTTTCCAGGTTGATCAACGACTTGAAAAAGGGCCCGCTCAGATAATCGTAAACGTCGATCGCGAGATTTTGATAGGCGATGAACGTGTTGCCCGCCTGGCCGTTGGAGGTCAGATCGCTCCGGTTGAAGCGCCAGATCGGCGAGGCATTTTCGTAATCGCTATCGACCTGCGCCTGCTGATCCGCCGTCAGCGTGTTGTAAGCCGCGGAATCATCGTTCGGCTGCGTGATGTCGTAATAGGCGGCGAAATCGTTGAGAACGGTCTGCCCCAGCACCTGGTTGCCCAGTCCGACGAGCGCGGCGTTGTTGAAATCGAGCTTGAAGGAGGCGTCCGCGCCGGTGCCGTACCGTTTGGCCTCGACCAGGTCGGTCTCGATCGCGGGGATCAGGCCGGCTTGTTGCGACTCGATCAACAAATCGATATCGGCGTCCGCGTTAATGGTGAAGTTCAGCAGCCCGGAAGGCTTGTTCGCCGCCGTCGTGACATTCGGTCCCAGTTCCGTGGCTTCGCGGAGATCATCCACCGTCGCGTAGACATCCTCGCCGGTCGCCACGGTGGAACGTCCCAGCGGATCCGAGCCGCCGGTGATGTGGTTGTCCAGGTTGAAGATGACATCGCCAAAGAACCCGGAAGCGTAACCGTCGCCGCCATCGGCGACCGTATCGGTGGTCGCCCGGCCATCCGCCACGTTGACGGTAAGGTTTTGCAGCGTGCTGGTGTAATTGGTCTGCACGAACGGCGTGACCCCGGCGGCGGAAACATCCCCGGTCAACTGCGCCGTGAAATTCAGGTCGATCATCGGCGCCGGCGTGGCGGACGTCGACGTGGGATTGAAGATAAAGAAGCCGCTGGAAGTCGAGACGCCGAAGCCAAAGTTAAAGTCGAAGTAAGTCTGCAGGTCCACGCCGCCATGGGTGGCCGCCCCGGTGCTGGAAACCGTGTCGGTGCTGATGACCGCCCCGATGCTGCTATCGCCCAAGTCGATCGAATCGATCTTGTCATCCTGGTAACCGGCTCCGCCCTTGGTTCCGGTCAACTCGATGCCGAAGGTGATTGCAGTCACCGAACCGGCGACCGTGTTCTTCAGGCCGAGCGGCGTCTGCACGTAATTGACGAGGTCGCCACGGTTGAAGTCGAACGCCGTCGATGTGGCGCCGCTGTAGAGATTGACCGTGATCTGGCTCTCGTCCGTCAGGTAGCCGAGGCCGCCGGGATTGGAGCCCAGCGTGGCGTACAAGGCGTCCCGCACGTCATCCACCGGAGTCAGCGGATTCGCCAGGATCATGTTACGAATGTTGTTCGTCAGCTTGGCGCGAATCTGCTCCACGTAGGAGGTGTAGAGATTGAGATTGGTGCCCAGGAGCGGGAAGTCGATGCCCATGGCCTCGTCCATCGCGGACTGGATGGAGAAGAGCGCGAGATCGAGCGCGTCCCCGAGATAGAATCCATTCTGCAACTGGGTCAGGACATTCGCGCTCGTGGCCGAATCAACCAGGGCCGGAGGATTGTTCTGGGTATTGGTGTTGGTGGGGTTGTAACCGGTCGCCGGATTGAAGAAAAGCGTGCCGCCCGAAGCGCTGGTGTAAAAATTATTGAGGCTGGGAATGACGATGTTCAGCGACGTGAAGACCGGCGTCGGCTGGATGACATAGCTTCCATTCACCAGCGACTGATAATAGAGATAAAGCGGATCGTTGATCAGCGAAGCCCCGTCGCCGCCCAGGGCGGTCTTGGCGTCGGCGTTGACGTCGCCCAGGTCACGATTGATCAGGGTCTCGGAGCCGTCATCGTTGACCTGCACCAATTGCAGCGGCAGGTTCGCCGAAGCCCCGCCGTTAATCGAGGTGACCAGCCAGGCGGTGCTTCCGTTCTTGTAAACGAGGCCAAGCTGATTGGAGAAAGTGACATCGACTCCGCTGCTGAAGACGTTCGCATTGGCCGCGGCTACCGCCACGTCGGCGGCGTTTTGCACCCAGCGCGTGTCCGCGTTGGTGTGGCCCTGGTCCACCGCGATCCGAATATTCGCCATCTGGCTCGGGGTCAGGGCAAAATCGGCGCGCTGCATCGTCCAGTTGCTCGTCCCGCTTTGACCGACGCTCGTGATCTCGTACACGCCATTTTCGTAGGCATTGGCGCCGGTCTCGTTTTTCACGAGGACCAATGAGCCGACACCCAGATCGGTCACGCCGTCGATGCCGGTCACGATCGAGCCGTCGGATTCGGTAAAGGTCTGCGCGTTGAGATTGATCTGCGCGGTGCTGGTGAAGACGCCGTTGGTATAGGTCGCGAGGCTGCTTAAGGCGGCATCCGTGGCGGCATCGACCGTGTAGGGCAGAACTTCACTCGCCGAGCCGTTGATGGTTTGCAGGTTGTAGCTGTAGGAAGCCGGTTGGAGCATGACGGCAAACTGGCTGGCCCCGTAGGTGCCCATGGTCATGCCGCCGTACGTTCCATTTTGAACGTGATACCGAGTCGTGCTGCTGAGATTGCCGGGCGTGGAAACCTCGGTGAGTGTCCAATGTCCACCGCTAAAGGTCAGGTTGTAGAGGCCGTTCTGGGAAAGCGTCGCCTGATGGTTGAGAATCACCTGCCCGTTGGTCGAGAGGGTCGCGCCACCGATAACGATACTCGTGCCGGTGCCGCTGAACGTGGAGACCGAGCTGGTAGAGGCCGCGAGAACATTGACGACGGTTGGCGCGGCGAAGGAACTGGCCGCGGCGAGATCGTAGGTGAAGGGCGTGCCGTAGGCATCCAGGTTATTGGGCGAGGTGGTCACCGCGGCGTAGTGGACGGCCGTGGATGAATCGAAAACCTGATTGGCCTGGCTATTGCCGGACGCGCTCGTGACCACGAAACGCTGGTCGGGACTGTTCGAGGCGTTGAGCGAGGCGATCGATTGGCTCAGGGTGAGGATGTAACCGTGGGTCGCATCGTTCTGCGTGACGGTATAGAGCCCGTTGACCGCGCCGGCATTCTGCGCGATGAAAAACACGCCCTGGGTCTGGCTGCCCGTGCCGGAAATACCCTGCGAGACCGTGATGGTCCGATTCGTCGCGTTGAAGCCCGTGATCGTCGTTCCCGTGGGAAGGAAGCTGCCGGAGATCCCCTGCCCAATGGCCAAATTCGCGAAGACGGAAGCCGCGACATTGTTCAGAACCAGGTTCTGTCCCGGATTCGTGCTGCTGTAGGACGTATCCGCCAGGATGGTGTAATCGTCCGCGGTGTTGACCAGGATCTGGCTGCCCACCACAGGGGTGATGCCGTTGAGGCTGAATAAGCCACTGCCGGTGATCAGGCCGTTCACGACGGGCACGCTGAAGGGCAACGTGGTCACGCCCTGGATCAGGATGCCCTTGTCACCGGCCGCGTCATACGAGACCTGCCCGCTGACCTGGCTGCTGGTGTTCGCCCCCGTGCTGTTGGTCAGGATCAGCAGACCGGTGGAGGATTGGCTGGCGAAAGGAATGTCGGTCTGGCCGGTGGCGTCGATCGCCACGCTGCCGTTGGTCAACTGGAGGTAGTCAACGCCCGCGGGTAGCTGGCCGCTGAGATTGTCGCCCGTGAGGAAGAAGCGGGTTTCAAAGAAATTACCCGAGGTGGGATTATTGATGATCGCTTCCGGCGTCATCGTGGTGGGCAGGACACTGGCGGAGGCAGCCTGGGCGACCAGGAGGCTGAGATTGACGTTGAGGCTCGAAACCTCGGTCAGGATGACGTTGAGCGGATCGACCCCGGAACCGGCGATCGAAGTGAGACCGAGGAGATCGTCCTGCGGCGTTTGCCCGGTCCCATTATTGGCCGAGGCCTTGTCGTACATCGTGGCCAGATCGACCGAAAGCGGCAGCGTCTGGGTCAGGCTCTTCACCCAATCGAAACTGATCTGCAAGGCGAGCTGCCCACCGTTCCCCAACTGGCCGCTGGAATTTTCCGTCGTCGTGTTGGTGATGCTGAACTGGATGGAACCGAGCGGCATTTGCAGGCCGTTGGCCAGGACCTGGGCGGCGGTTTGGAGGCTGCCGGGAGGCTGCGACTCGATCTGCTGGATGAGGGCCTTGAAATCAGCGCCCAGATCATCGACTTCCTGCAGAGACAGCTTGCTATAAAGGAGGGACGACGAATAAGGATCGTTGAGATTCGTCGTCATCCAATCGCTGAGCAAGTCCCCGACGCGCATGAGACCGTCGGCGATATCGGAGAAGCCCAAGGTGGAGAGCAGCTCCATCCCGTTGGTGTGAATGTAGCTCACCTCCGCCGGGGGAAGATTGCTGAAATCGGTGATGTAATGGCCGGTCGAACCGCTGGCCGACGCCTCGGGATAAGTGATGTCGATTTCCGCGCCGGTCGAATCGAAATTCAGGTTGGTGATGCCGGTGGAGTTGGGGAACGACAGCCCCTTCAGCACGGCCTCCGCGGAGGTGGCGGGCTCGATGGTGATGCCATACGAATTATAGAGCGTGCTGCTGCTGTCGTTGGCATCCGTGACCGCCTGCTCAAGATCGAGCAGCGTGGCGGCATTATCACTGGAGGAGAAAGTCAGGCTGGTCGTCTCGTTCAACGATCCGGAGGCGATGTTGAAATTGACGAAGCCGAACTGCGCGGTCGCGGTGAACGCCGCATCGGTGATGGTCAAGACGCCGCTCAATTCCGGAGCCGAGACGACAGCCTCGCCTCCGCGCTGACCGAAGATGTATTCCGTGGGACCGGAGGCGCTGAAGAAGCCGAGCACGCCGGCGTTGTTCATCACATTGGCCCCGCTGACCAGCGAGATGCGGGCGCCGCTCAGGACAGGGAGCGTCGTGTCGGTGCTGTTGACCAGCCGGATGAGGACATTCGTCCCGCCATCGATCGCGTCGGCCTGGAGAAATTGGTTGAGATGGTAGGTATTGCTATTCGCCGCGCCCGGATCGCTGCCTGGAATGGAGAGGTTGATCGTTGTATTGGCGAACGCGGTGTTCAACGCCGCGATCAGACCGGCGATGGTATCGTTGCCATTCAGGTCGCTCTTGTTGACCGTGACGGTGACGTAGCTCGAACCGTTGAGCGAAACCTGGAAAGAAGCGGGAGTCCCGGCGGCCCAGTTCGTGAAGGTATTGCCCGTGATGGCCGTGCTGACAATACCGGTCGCCGGGACCTGGGAGTCGGTGACCGTGCTGGAAGGCAGACCCAATTCGAGCGAAGCTGGATTATCGAGCTGCTGGAAATAAGTCGAAGCAACCTGCAGACTCCAGCTCTGGACGTTGGGCCCGAAGACCTGCGGATTGAGGGTGAAAACGATGTTGGTGACCGATCCGTTGACCTGCGCGGAAGCGATGATCTTGGGGAGGATGTTGTACTCGGCCGCCGAGGAAGAAGCCTGGACCGTGATGCTTCCCTTATTCGTGGTGCTCGTGGCCGCCTGGGAAAGCGTGAGCTTGACCGTCTTGGAAACCGGATCGTAAGTGACCGACTGAATGATGGTGTTCGCGGCCAGCCCGGTACCGGTCAACGTCATGCCGGGCATCAAGCCGTAACCGGCGCCAACATTATTGTTGGCGTCGACGTAAGGCGTCGGATCGATGGTGGAACTGGCGTCAATCGTCGCCGTGGTGCTGCCCGAACTCAGGGTCATCTTGACGGTCGAAGTCCCGATCGCGCCGTACGAGCTGCCAAGCAGGCTGGTCGTGCTGGCGATCTCGTAATTCAACTCATTGATGACGTCGGTCGTGCTCGCGTTGGCGGGCAGATTGGCGGGATTCAGCGTGAACCCGGAAACCGTTCCATCCGGCAGGGTGACGTAAAAATCGCCGTCGGTGGGGATGGTGTTATTGGAATTGCTGAGCAGGAATTGAAGCGGACCAGCGGAGGTGATCTGATTCCCGGTGCTCGTCGCAGTATAGCTAGTCCCGGTCTGGCCGGTACCGAAGCCCAGGTAGGTCCAGGCGGAATCGGCCACCGAGACGAGGCCTGAAGAAGTGGCGGGAACCGTGACGACCAATTCACGATAGGCGCCCGCGGCGGTGGTCAGCACGATTTGCGACCGGCCCAGGCTGTCTTCCGGAGAAAAGACGGCGGTGATTTGCAGACCGGCTGCGGTCAACGCGCCGTTGAAAGCGGTGATGAAATCCGACGCCTTGCTGGAGTCGGTGGTGTAGAATTTACTCGTCCCGTCGCTTTGGACGAGCTGGTTCAACTGGATGGTGTGAACCACTCCGTCATCGGTGCTGATCTGAAAGAGGAGCGGCGAGTTCGATTGCAGCACCTGGTTGCCCGCCGTGTCCCAGAAAGGAATGACCACCGGCAAGTCGGCATAGAGCACTTCCGCCGCGCCGGTTTGTGGGGTGATGTTGAAGCCAAAATCAAACTTGATCGTATCCGAACGGTTGACGCCCACCGTGCTGCTCGATTGCAGGTTCGAGACGCTGTCGTAGGTGTCGGCGAAACTGAGCGGAACGCTCAGGTCGGGGAAAGCGGCCGTGCTGCTGCTACTGCTGGTGACCGTGAAATTCAGCGGGAAGGTAAAGGTGCCATCGACCGCATCGTAATCACCGAACGTGCCAGCCTGCATGACGCCCTTTTGGATCAGGAGATTTTCCAGGTCCTGGATGGTGACGAAGGCCGGGGCGGTGACGCTTTGCGCCATGGCCCAGTGCATCGAGCTGTTCGCGCTGGAACCAACCAGGTTGAGCGAGCTGAGGCCGGACGAAGGTGAACTGATGCTGAAAGTGGAAATCTGGCCCGCGCCCGTACCCGCGTTCACCGCGCTGAAAACGAGGACGTTGCCCGTTGCCGAGGGGGTCGAGGTGACGGTAATGCCGGAGCTCTGATCCGCCGCGAGCGCGCCCGAAGCCACCAGGCCGAGTTGAATATCGGAGACCAAATCGTTGAGACTCGCCGCCGGAGCCAGGTTATCAAGCAGCCCGGTGGTGAAGTTACCATTCAGGTAGACTTTGGTGGCCGTTCCGCCGTTGATGGACAGATAGAAATAGGGAGCCGTGACCGTCGTCGTGGTCAGCTGGAACTTGCTGGCGGCCGAGGTCGATCCGCTGTTCTGGATGGACATCTGGTACACATCGTCGCCGCCGTAGAACTGCAGGCCGAAGTCCACGCCATTGGCCAAAGTGAAGGACCGCACCATCACGCCGTTGGTATCGAAACCATCGTTCAACACCGCCTGCTGCAGGGCCGTCGTCAGGGCGGCGACCAGCGTCGTCTGCGTGTAGGAACCCGCCGCGAGCGAGACCGTGATGGGCATCGACCCATAGGTGCTGTCGGTGCCGTTGTTGATCGTGAAGGTGAATTGGGTCGCCGTCTGGAAATCGCTTAAATTGATGGCGGAGCTGGAAGTCAGGACCACGCCGGGCAACTGATAATCCGCCGTGGTATCGATGTCGCCGTTGCCATAAAGAGCCACGGAACCGTAACTATTGAAGCCAAGGTTCAACGTGCCCGCCGCCGGAGAGCTGGCATCGCTGCTGAAATCGGAAAGGAAAAATTGAATGCCGCTAACGCCGGAAACCAATTGCAGGGTGGTGCCGCTGACCTGCGCGGTGAAGATTTCGGTCAGGTCCTGCGTGACGGTCGTAGTGGAAGTCATCGACAGTGCGATTCCCGTGCCCGTGGCCGTCGCCGCCCTGCTCAGGGTTACCACGCCGGTGCTGCTGTTGATGGAGGAGATCGTGGTGCCGGCGGCAATTCCCGTGCCCTGCACATTCATCCCCACGGCCAGGCCGCCGACCGAGGCCAGGGTAACGGTGTTCGATCCGCTGGTCAGTGCCACGGAACTCTCGACGATATCCTGGATGGTCGCGGTCTTCAGCGCCGTCTGGAGATCATTAGCCAGCCCCTGGAGAGTGCGGCCCGTACCGCCGGTGGGAACATTGACGGTGTAGGTGCCGATGATGCCCGCGCTCAGCACCACTTCCAGGGTGAAGGAAGCGGAACCGGAAAGATTGGTGCTATCGTAGCTGCCCGTCGTCGTGTTGTAAGTCCCGGGAGAGCTCGATCCGACCAGGACCTCGGTGGTGTTCTGGAGGGCGTTGACGAAGCCGATTTCCGCGGCCGTGCCGAAATCGTAGGCCCCGCTAAGGCTTTCCGAGGTGAAGGGTACATTCGATTGCAGGCTGCTGCTATTGCCCAACTCGGTGATGAGTGAATCGGCATTCTGCGCATCGACCACAATGTCCGCGTTGGAAATGCGGGCGAAGTTCGCCAGCTCGGGGGAATCGGGGAAGACCAACGCCGGGTGACCGTCGAAAAGATAATCGGAATAGAGCGTGAACGAGCCGGTGAGATTTAAATTTCCGACATAACCGGGGAGCGTGCTGATGTCTTCCACCCCGATGACACCCGTGCTGAGTTCGTCGGTATTGACCGCCGAGATGCCGATATTAGAGGCCGTGACATTGGCCGCAAGCGTCGCCGGCGCGCTGAAGGCATAAGTCTCCGCCGCGATATTCGAGTAAGCGAGCGTGGCATCGGTCAACTGAAACACCATCTCCTCGTTCAGCTTCAACGCCGCCGTGGCATTGATGGTCAGCGTGGAGTAACCGTTGATCGTGGGAGTACTGCTCAACCCGATCACATTTCCGTTGATCGAAGAGATCGTCGTGTTCTCGGGAATTCCCACGCCCTGCACGATCTCATGCAACTGCAGGCCCGTGGTTGAGGACAGCGTGACGAAATTCGATGAGGTCGAAAGGGCGACGGAACCTTCCACGAACCCGGAGGAATTCACGTAGGCCCCGTTGACCGCGCCGATCGTAACCTGCTCACCCGACTCGTTGTGGGTAATTGCCTGGCTGAGCGTGATCTGGTTGCCGTTGATCGCGGAGATCGTGGTTCCATCCGCAATACCAGTGCCCATGATGGACATGCCGGTCGTCAGCCCCGCCGAGGAGCCGAGGTTGAGCGTGTTCGAGCCCTGCGTCATCGAGACGCCGTTTTCGAGGATACCGGGACTGCCTGCGCCCATGACACCGAACTCGATGCCAAAGGTCGGCAAGGGATCGGAGGACACTACGACTGCGCTTTGTTGAAAGCTCGTGCTCGTGGTGGCGACCGTAAAGGAATTGTTCTCCTGCGTCTGGGCGGTGGAACCGCCCGCGTTATAAGCGGAATCGAAAGTGGCTAGGTTTAACTTGATGTCGTAGGTCCCGCTAAGCTTGGTATCCACCTGCGCGTCAGGGGATCCGGTCGCCTCGGAGGCGAGCAAAAGATTGTACTCCCCGGCAGACTGTCCGACATCGAGGGCCACCGAGTGAGAGGTATCGGCCGTGAACGAAACTTTCAGATCCAGCTGGGATGTCGTGGAACCGTTATCGACGACCGTGAAATTGCTGCCGAAGAGCTGTTGCCCTTCCCTCTGTAACTCAGCCGCGAGGGAGGTGCTGGTGAGATTATCGGCGTTGGTGGAATTCGACAGGAACGTATTGATGTCCTTGGCAAAAAGATTATTGCCGTTGCTGTCTGTCTCGTTGAGGAGAATGGAACCGAAAGTGATGTTCCCCGCTTGTGTTCCAAAACCGGATCCTGTCGTCGCGAGATTGGCCAACTGCTCCGGTGTCTGGTTTAGCAACGGTATCTTGGTCGTCGCGGTCGAATCCGTGAGAGATGTCTTATCGACCTGTTGCCCTAGGTAAGAAAGCTGGCCAATGACATTCTGTACCGTGGCGGAAACCGCCGCCACATAGGCCGCAACCGGAGGCTTGGAGCCGTCATTATTTACATTAGTAAGTGCCACGCCATCAAGCAAATATCTAGGCTCTAATGCCTCGACATTGTACCGAAGCGAGCGAGGGAGCGGCTGATGAGCCTTCCGAAGCGGGTTGGAACCCCAAAAGTTCTTGGGACTCTTCCTCGGGCGGGAATGGGTGCCTGAAGCCATGGTGTGAGACTAAGGGGGAAACTCCTAGCCACAAGTCAAAATTACAAAGGTGGCTAAATTTTTCACACCTAAATCAGTTGACCTCATAAAAGCTCACCGCCGCTGATAGGTTAAGGTTGACGCGCCCATGGAGTTTCAGCTTACTAGCAAGCTTATGGATTCTTCCGCCAAGCCCAACAAAGCCGAGCTACCGGCCCCCCAGCCCGCGCCCACCACAACGATTAGTCTTAACGATGTAGCGGATAGGTATCTGGATCACTATCAGAAGCTTTTTGATCTTCTCATCTTCAGTCTTTCCAGTTTTCGCAAGGCGAGCGAGCAGGACTATGACGACTTTGCCAATCAGCTCGTCATCATGCCGAAGAACAAGGTTCGCATGAGCTTTGAAAAGGCGAAGGACACGACCGAAGGCTGGGTGCTCAAGCATATCCTCTCGGAAGCTCTCGGCTCCGTGGTTCCTCTCTTGGAAGACAGCCGCACGATTTGCGCGCTGTGCGATTTCAAGGCGGAGAAGAGCAATGATTCCGCCCGGCTCCAGGCCATTACGACGACCGATCGCCAGAATTTCCTCCGCCTGCCGATTGCGGAAAAATTCAAGCTCCTCAACTCGAAGTACAACCTGAGCAGCGAAGTGGAAGAACATGTCATCTCGCTCCTGGAAATCACCCGCGCCCTGCTGACGAAAGATGGCGTCCTGACCGCCGAGGAGACGGGGACCAAATCGGACCTCACGCTCAAGATTCGCTCCGTCACCTTGGTGCAAAATCCGGGACCTTCCGAGTCGGTTAATCTTAGCCGCAAGATCACGGACAACACTCGCACGGTGAAGATCGGGGACAAGATTGTCCTGTCGAAAGCCGAGCAATTCGGATCGCTGATCACGCTCGCCATTTTCCTGGCCTCCCTCCTCCAGGGCGTCCAGAACTACGCGCGCAAGACCGGCGCAGCGAGCTAGGATTGCCTCTGCGCGCGTCCGGATATTGGGTTATCCGGGCGTGCGATTGGTAGCCGTCGGACCTGCGGGCGGCAGTAGTTGCGGGCGGTTCAGCCCGCCGTCGGGCCCGAGGTAGCCGTCGGCCCACCTACACACTCTAGAACGCCGCGACTATCGTCCCGAAGCGCCTCGCAATCAAGCTGAACTCGCGAAAACTTGGTTTAATCCGCGGCTGCTCATTTAGTCGCATTTCTGGTCGCAGTGGTCGCAAATTTGGTCGCAGCTTCAAATCTCGTCGTGAAACCTATAGTCCGTATTGCGCGTCAATAAGGTTTCGCACTGGCTCAGACTTAAACCAAGCCATTACCTGCGCATAGGCCGACTCCGACGCCTCGTCCCAAAAACTGTTCGTGAGCCTTCCCTTGATCAAGCCGTCACTATTTTCTTCGTAATACTCCACCACTTTTTGAGGATGCTTCTGCAATCGCTCCAAAAACACGGAGACATCTGGGAATATATGGCCGAGGGCACATATCCATGAATCAATTTCCCAACCCGATAGCTCGGGACCCAAGGCAATTTCCAAGACAGCATTGTAGTAGCTGACTACAGTGGCCTTGCGCGACTCTTGCCATTCGTGGAAACCAGCAGTTTTCATCTTCGCGGCTACAAGTTCCGGACCGGGCGACCAAGACATGTCACTCGCACTAATTTCCAGTATGCGCGGAAGAAAATATAGGAAGTCTTCAATACACCCAACCGTGTTAAAAACGGAAAAGGCATAACTGCTCAGTTGGTCCGGCGTGATTTGGCGAAGTGGAGTATTTAACAAAACATCAACACCCTTCCTCTCGATGCAGCAAGGGCATCCCTCGATAACCGGAGGTTTAGGAACATCGTTAAAAACCACGTAGAGCCTTTCGATAACGGCCTGGAGATCTGTGTTCATGTTTACCTCGGGAGTAGCTTGCGATATTCAGACGGCAGCAACTAGATGATGGCAAACCCACAAACAAAACCAAAGCTTTAGATCAGTGTAGAAAAAGCAGAACACGCCACCTCCAAGGTTTTGGAGTCGCAGAGAGTCATTTCCGTCAGGACTGCCGTCATCAACCATCGTCAGTCACCGCCATTCGCTACCAAGTAGTTCAAGCATCGTCAGCGTCTTTGGGTTATCAGTTGATCCATGAACGCGCTGGAAATCACCGCATGCAATTTTGTCGTTTCGCCCAAGGCAGGACGTCATCTTGAGCGACATCGTTCAACGGTGCTGACGTTGCGAGCCAAGGATGCGACCTTCTCGCAGGTTCAGGACTTGCTCGCGCAGCATGGCGTGATTATTTCGGAATCGAGCATCACCCGTTTTTGCCGAAAGCATCGCGCCGAGATTCAACGGCTGCGATTGCAGCTGGAACAGGAATTCGATGTGCCATCGACATCCACTCCCGTCACGCCGGCGACCGCGCAGCCGTTGACCCAGAGCAGGAAAATGCGCGATCTCAGAGGTCCAGTTTAGGTCTGCGTCATCGGCCATGGCGGCAGCGCTTCGCTTCCAAACCGCCCCCGGCGGTGGCCTTTATGGGGCGGTTTGGCTTCGAAGCGCTGGATTGTTCGGCGGCGGCGTTTCTAGGCTGCGGCCGTGAACTGCACCACGTTTTTGCGTTTTTGTGCCTCGTAGAATTCCAGCGGCAAAGTTGCTACGGTGGCACCGCCAGCGTAGGCGGCATGGATCGCTCGCGATTCATGCCCGAGATGGTTCATAGCTTCGCGCTCAGGCATACCTGCCACACGCGCCCGTTGCGCCCAGGCGTAGCGATAAGAGTGCAGGCTGCGTCCTTCTATCCCCAGCATCCGGCAACGCCGGCAAAACTCGCTGGAGCGGGTATTCGAGTTCCATGAGTTCACGCTGGGGAAGAGATAACCTTCCTTCGGCAACTGGAGCAGTAGCTTTTTGAGGGAAGGGCCAATGCGCAGGAGGCTTTCCCCACCGGATTCTTTGCCAGCAAGCTTGCGGCGTCGAAAGCGAATTGTCTCGTTTTCGAGATCGACTTGATCGGCATGCAGACTGGCGATGTCGGATTGCGCTCCGCCTGTTTCCCAGAGCATTTCGTAGTAGAGCTTCCGTTCCAAGTTGTGTTCGCGGTCCACGATCCGGCGGTGCTCCTCTTCGGTGATGGCCGTGAACTTCCTTTTTCGCACCTCGGGCCACGCAGCATCAGCCATGACAGGCATGAGCAGCCAGCCGAGATGCAGCGCGTAGTTGTGCAGTCGGCGCAGGTAATGATGCGCCGAGTTGCCCGCCCGCTCGTGCTCGAGCACTGCGAGCAAGTGCGCAGCTTCCGTGTCCATCAGCGTAAGACCGAGCAAGTGGGAGAAAGGACGACTGCGAAAAGCCGTGGCCTTTCGTTTACGCGTCGATTCGACACCCGTTACCGAGTAATGCTCCATCACGTCGGCCCAGGTGCGCGTGAGCAGATCGGGCGACTTGGCCGAGAGATAAGCCTTGGCCATCGTCCGGTTGAGCTGCGGCTGGGCGGCCGCCTGGTTACGTGCGGCGAGCAGTTGCTTGGCCTGCGTGCGATCCGACGTGCCGAGGCTTTGCGAACGTCCCGTGATTTTGTCTCTTGCGTAAAAGTTACCACCCGCGCGGCGAAACATTCTGAATCTTTCCTGCATGATCTTGGCTCCAATGCCTAGAGCATGGAGGATCACGGCTGCGACTGTGACGGAGCGCTGGGAGAATTTCAGCAGAGCACTGCCGAGTTCTGCCAGAGCAGCGAAAGCAGTCGCAAATCTGGTCGCATTTGCCACCAGAACGATGTTACCCGGAGCAGTTCCTCTTGATCCTTACTGGCTTATCAAAAGGCTCCAAAAGTAGCCGTCGCACGCCGTGCGACGGAGGAGAGAAGAAAAGCGCCCACGCTCCGGTCCTCCGTAGAAAAGACACCACCGCACGGCGTGCGGCGGCTACCTCCGTCGAAGCGAGCTTCGGGAGTTCCGGCTTATTTCGCGGCGGGCGTCTCAACGGCGGCCGGCGTCGGCCTTTCCAAGGCCAAACGGAAACCATAAACCGACAGGCAGGTATCCGGCTTGTTGCCGATCCGTTTTGCGCTCAGCAAATCATCAGGATCGCGCATTCTCCAGGAAGCACCGCGCAGCACCCGGTAATCGGCGGAGCGATCAAAATAATCCTCGCACCATTGCCAGACATTCCCGCCCATATCGTAAAACCCGAGGGCGTTCGCCTTGAAACTTCCCACGGGCGAGGTGTAGGTGAACGAATCCACCTGCAAATCCGGACTGTAATTTCCCGCGTTCGGCGGCGGCGGCCATTGCGTGCCCCAGGGGAAAACTTCCGTGGCGTCCTCCTCGCCGGGACTGGTCGCGGGCAGGCCGATGGCGACATTCCATTCCGTTTCCAGGGGCAGGCGGTATCTCCACGACTTGGGTAGTTTGTCCGCGGCCTGTTCCTTTTGCGTCAGCCAATTGGCGAAGGCTTTTGCATCCTCCCACGTCACGCACACGGCGGGATGTTTATCGCCCTGCGAGAAATCGGGACTCGGCCACCGGCGTCCCGTGGCGTGGACAAACACCCGGTAATCCTGCACGCGGGTCGGCCAACTGCAGAGCATCGTCGAGGTACCCGGCACGGGCAGAAAACTCATGCCGAGCGTGTTCGTGAAGCGGTCGGCGGCCACATCCCCTCGGGCGACAGCGAGGAAAGTCAGCGTGACGAAAAAGGACAGGAAGCGGAAAAATAACGAGGCTCGCGGGAGTGACACCGGCATTAGCTCATTGACAACACGCATCAATCTTCAAGTACAGTCCTTTCTTCAATTGATGACACCTCCTCCTTCCAACCTCCAGGCCAAAGGCCCGCTCATTGCCTCGCTGGAGCTGATGTCCCAGTTGAATCGCGAGATTCGCCATGCTCCGGCGGCGATGAGTTTCTGCAACGAACTGGCCTACCATTTCAAGGCCAGCCGGGTCGCCCTCGCCTATCTGCGGGACGATCATCTGGAGACGGTCGCCATCAGCGACACGAGCCGTTTCGACCGGCGCTTACAGACCATGCGCGATCTCGAAATCGCGATGCAGGAAGCGGTCGACCAGGACGACGACATCCTGTGGCCCACCTCGCGCGAGGAGCCGGTCATTACCCGCGAGCACGAAAAGTACGCGCGTCATTATTCCATCCACGCGATCTGCTCTCTTCCCTTGCGAATCGATCAACATCCCTGCGGCGTGGTGACGTTGATTCGCGAGGAGCGGCCTTTCAACTCGGACGAAATCGACGCGCTCCGTTTGATGATCGATCTCGCCGGACGCCGCCTGATCGATCTCGACCGTTATGGCCGGCAATGGTGGCGCCACTATTTTCTCCAGGCGCGCGACTCGCTCGCGATGGCCTTCGGTCCGCGTCATACCTGGATCAAGTTCTCCGCGCTGGTGATGTGCCTGCTCATCGTCATTCTCTTCCTGATTCCCTTTCCCTATCGGGTGACCGGCGATCTCATGCTGAAGGCGCAGGCGCTGGTTAATCTTCCCGCGCCCTTCGACGGGTTCATCCAGACCGTGCATGCCGAACCCGGCGACAAGGTGACCAAGGACGAGGTGCTGGTGACGCTCGATCCCACGGAATTAAAACTCAAGGAAGCCGAATCCACCGCAAACACCCAGCACTACCAAAGCCAGGCCCTGATGGCGGAAGGCGCGGATGATGTCACGCAGATGCACGTCTACCAGGCGCAGGCCGATCAGGCCGGATCGGAGCTCGATCAGGTCCGCTACAATCTCTCGCACGCGGCATTGCGCAGCCCGCTGGAGGGCGTCGTGGTCGAAGGCGATCTCAAGGACAAGCTCGGCAGCCCGGTGAAGCAGGGCGACGTGCTGATGAAGGTCGCGCTGCTAAAGGATCTCTACGTCGAAGCGGAGATCAACGAGGCCGACATCCAGGCCGTCCACGATGGATCGGAGGGCGAGGCGCGACTGGAAAGCCGGCCCGCCGATGTCTTCCCCGTGATCGTCAGCCGGGTCGAACCGGCCGCGATGGCGATGAACAAAGGCAACGTCTTCAAGGTCCGCTGCCAGTTGAAGGGCGAGGCCCCGGCGTGGTGGCGTCCCGGCATGACCGGCGTGATCAAGATCCGCTCCGGCAACACCAATCTCTGGTTCATCCTGACCCATCGTCTGGTCGATTTCCTCCGACTGAAATTGTGGCTCTAAAACTCGGAATCCGGACGCCTTCTCCGACGTCAACTTTTCCCGCGCGATGAGCAATGAATCCCTCTTCAGCGAAGCGTGGCATCGCGTGGCCAAGAGCCGCGCGCAGCTTCATCCCGAGGCGGAAATCCGGCGGCACCGGTTCCGCGGCAGTCTCTGGTACGTGGTGCGCGATCCTCTGAGCAATCAGTTCGCGCGAATCGCTCCGGCCGCTTACTTCTTTGCCTGCCGCCTGCGCTTGAACCGCACGATCGAGTACATCTGGCGCGAGTGCATGCAGCTTTATCCTGACGATGCGCCAACCCAGCAGGAAGTCATTCAATTGCTCGCCCAGCTCACGCAGTTAAACCTACTCTCCTCCGATCTGCCGCCCGATGCGACGATGAGTTTCAAGCGGCAGCAAAAATCCGAGGGCAAGGAATTCAAGGGCAAGCTGCTGAACTTTCTCTTTTTTCGCACGCACCTGGTCGACCCGTCGCCGCTGCTCGATGCGCTGCTGCCCTGTTTCAAGCCCTTCTTCTCGCGATTTGGAGTCGTGCTCTGGGTGCTGGCCGTGCTGGGCGCCTTGAAGATCGTGGTGGAACACTGGCACGACATTACCGATCAATCGAACGGCCTCTTCGCTCCCTCGAATCTCTTTTTGATCTACGTCGCCGCCGTCATCACCAAATGCTGGCACGAACTCGGCCACGGGCTGGTCTGCCGCCACTTCGGCGGCGAGGTGCGCACGCTCGGCATCATGATGCTGATCTTCACCCCGCTGCCCTATGTTGATGTCTCGAGCAGTTGGGCTTTTCCCCGCCGCTACCGGCGCATGCTGGTCGGCGGCGCGGGCATGCTCTTCGAGTTTTTTCTCGCGGCGCTGGCCACTTTCTTTTGGGTCTCGACGGAGGCCGGGCCGCTCAATGCGCTGGCCTATAACATCATGGTGCTTTCCTCCATCACCACGCTGCTCTTCAACATCAATCCGCTCCTGCGTTTCGATGGTTATTATATCTTCAGCGATTGGATGGAGATCCCGAATCTCGCGCAACGCTCCGTCCTGCATTTGAAGTACCTGCTCGAGCGCTACATCTTCGGCATCCGGCAAAGCCTGAGCCCCGCGCAGTCGCCGGGGGAAGGACATTGGCTGTGGACCTATGGCATCGCCAGCGGCATCTACCGCGTGTTCCTGATCTGGACGATCTTCTTCGTTCTGGCCGACAATTTTCTGGGCCTGGGATTGGCGCTGGCCTGCTTCGTTATCGTGCTGTGGGTCGGCATTCCGTTCGGCAAAATGATCCGCTATCTCGCGCGCGATCCGCTGCTGGATCGATGCCGCCTGAGGGCAGTTAGCACCTGCGTCGGCTTCGTCGGCATCCTCTTGCTTTTCCTGGCACTGGTCCCGATGCCGCATCATTTCCGGGCCGAGGGAGTCGTGGAAGCGGACGTTTCCCGCGATCTCTTCACCCAGACCAATGGTTACCTTCAGCAGCTCACCGCGCCCTCGGGTTCCGTTGTTCATGCGGGCGACGTCCTGCTCCAATTAGTTGACCCGCTCATGGATTTGAAAATCGCGGAGGCCCGCTCCGAAGTCCGTGCGGGAGAAATCACCAACAACAATCTCGCCGACAATTCCCTCGTCGCCGCCAAGTCGGCGCGACTGGAACTGGCCTCGTCCCGCAGTCGCCTCGCCGATCTGCTCGACCAGAAGCATCGGGCGGAAGTGCGCTCGCCCATTGACGGCATCTGGGTCGCGCCCGATTTGCTCGGCAAGATGGGTAGTTGGATGCCACGCGGGACGCCCTTGGGCGAAGTGGTGCAACCGGGCCATTTCCGTTTTGATGCCGTGGTCGAGCAGGACCAATCCGCCGATCTTTTTGCCGGGCCGTTACGTTCGGCCCAGGTGCGTCTCCACGGCCAAAGCGATGAGATCATCAAAACGAACAGCATTCGCATCATCCCGTCACAGCAACGCCTTCTCCCCTCCGCCGCGCTCGGCTGGCTGGGCGGCGGCGATATCGACGTGATGCGAGAAGACAACGCCGGCCTGACCGCCAAGAAGCCTTTCTTCGAAGTCTTCGCCGAGCTCGATCCCTCCACCCACGCCTACCTCGCGCAACGCCGCACCGGCGTGATTCGCTTCAACGCCGCGTGGGAGCCGCTTCTGACCCAGGTCGTACACCGGGTGCGCCAGCTCTTCCAGGAAAAAGTCCGATGAAAGCCGCCGCCTCCGAACATTATCGCCGGCTTAAAATCCGCGAGGAGCATCCCCTGCCCGAGGGACTCGACGCGATCTCCTTCACCCTCGCCGGACGCTGGAAAAACTGGATCGACAGCCGCCATCGGCTGGTGAAACGGGCCGGAGAAATTCAGCGCACGGTGGAAAAATGGTCTTCCCGCACCGACGCCGAGATCATCGAGGAAGCGAGCCGCGTGGCCCCATATCTTCTGCGCCGATCCTTCCCGGAGGAAGCGCTCGTCACGGGCCTCGCCTGCACCGCCCTCGCCGCGCAACGGACGCTGGGATTGAGTCCCTACTCGGAACAGTTGCAGGGAGCCTCCGCGCTCTTCGACGGCTACCTCGCGGAGATGGCCACCGGCGAAGGCAAGACGTTGTGCATTTCGCTCGCCTCGACCCTGATGGCGCTCACGCGGCTGCCCTGCCACGTGGTTACCTCCAACGATTACCTGGCGCAACGCGATGCCACGGAACTGGCCCCGCTCTACCGCTTCTTCGGCCTGCGCGCTGACTTTGTGATCGGCGTCAAGGAGACGAAAGACCGCGCCCGGGGTTATGCCGCCGACATTACCTACACCACGCCCAAGGAAGTGCTGGCCGACTTCCTGCGCGACAAATTAAAAATCGGTCGCATCCAGGACCCCACCCGGCAGCTCATCCGCCGCCTCGGTGGACTCCCCAATCAGCAGAGCAACCTGGTTTTGCGCGGCCTCCATTTCGGCATCATCGATGAGGCCGATAGCGTGCTGATCGATGAGGCGATCACGCCGCTGATCATCAGCAAGCCGATCAAGGACGAGCAACTGGAAAAGGCGATTCAAACCGCCCTGCACGTTTGTCGGCAGTTGGAAAGCGGTGTCCATTACGAGGTCAACTTCCGCTTTCGCGATATTCATCTTTCTGAGGATCAATGGGAACATTTGATGCCCGCGCTCGCCCAGTTCCCTCCCTGGTGGCGGAGCCCGGAACGGTTCCGGGAAGCCATTCGCCTCTGCCTGCAGGCCCGTGAGTTTTATCACAAGGACATTCACTATGTGGTGCAGGACGAAAAGATCGAAATCATCGATGAATTCACCGGCCGCATCATGCCGGATCGCACCTGGCAACAGGGCATCCATCAAGCGATCGAGGCGAAGGAATATCTTCCCCTCACCGCCGCGAATGAATCGATGGCGTCGCTGAGCTTTCAGCGCTTTTTCCGCTGCTACCCCCATCTCTCCGGGCTCTCGGGAACGGCGCGCGAAGCATCGGCGGAATTCTGGTTCAATTATCACCTGCCCACCGTCTCCATTCCCACGCATCGGCCCAGCCGCCGCCGCCAGGAAAGGGAACTGATCACGCGCAGACGCGAGGAGAAATACGATCTCATCGCCTCGGAGGTGCAGGATATGCGGGCCCAAGGCCGGCCCGTGTTGATCGGCACCCGTTCCATCCAGGCTAGTGAGGAGTTGGCTATTCTCTTCCGCCAAATGGGGATACCTTTTCATCTGCTCCACGCCACGAAACATGCGGAAGAAGCCCAGATTGTGAGTCACGCCGGCGAAGCCTCTCAAGTCACCATCACCACCAATATGGCGGGACGCGGCACCGATATTAAGCTCGGCCTCGGCGTGGCGGAGCGGGGTGGCCTGCATGTGCTGATCACCGAGCGAAACGATTCCTCACGGATCGACCGGCAGCTGATCGGAAGGGCTGGCCGCCAGGGCGATGCGGGGAGTTACCGCTTCATCATCAGCCTGGAGGATGAGCTGCTGCAGAAATTCCGCGCGCTCAAAGGCACGGCGACCTATCTCCACGAGAATTTTTCCGCCCTGCCCGCCTCTCGCGCGCTCGTTCGTCGGGCCTTCCTCCGCGCGCAACGCCGGGCGGAGAAGGCCGGAAAACAGATGCGACTCAGGACGCTGAAAAATGATACGTGGCTGGATGAAAATCTGACTTTCGCGGGCCGGTCCTCTTTTGTTTAGTCATTTTAAGAAGACAGGGAGGACACCTCTAGGGAAATATCCTTTCGACCTGTTAAATCTTCTGGCGCGAAATCTTTTATTATATATCGTGCATCCCGTGCTCTCCAATGAACCCGCTCCCAAGACGCCAACGACGAGAATTTCGCGGCTGCTGATTTTTACCGGCATCTCTCTTTTCGCTGGGATTCTGGTTCTGAGTTACTTCACTTCGCTGGCACGAGCCCAGTCCCAATCGGAAGCTCAAAACGGATTTTCTCCCACCCCTCCGCCCTCGACTCACATTCTGCAAAAGAAGGAAGACGAGGACCAGCGTGTGGAAGAGCGCAACCAACTGCTTTTCAGCAACCCCAACTCGACCAACAGCCCTTCAGCGGTAGGCCCGAATACGAATTCGACCACCGTCGTTCCCGGGTCTTCGATTGATACCACGACGACTCCTTCCACCGGGCCGGACCTCACGACCGGGCCTTCGTCCACGACGCAAAACACCAATCCTTCGGCGGCGGAAGCGGAGTTCAACGATCTCCTCCAGACCTCCGAGCCGGAGTTGCCGACCAAGCCTTTGTCGCAATCCCAGGCGATCGCCAAAGCGCTGGGACAAAATTTCGACATCCAGGTGAAAACCTACGATGTCGATGCCTCCCAGGGCGTGGTCCGCGAAGCGCGCGGCGCATTCGATCCCGTCTTCCACATGGAAGGCAGTTACGAGGACATCCGCGACCCACAAAATACCCAGGACTTTGTGGCCACGGGCGGAACGCCCCTCGATATTCTGGATGGCGATCCCCGCATTTTCGTGGAGAACAACCAGCACTATAAAATCTCCCTGGACGGCAAACTTCCGACGGGAACGCAGTACGAATTCAAGAGCCAGTTGGACGTCCTTTCCAACACCCTCGACCGGACCAGTCCCCTCGCCCTTTACAACCACGGTGAAAATCAAAGCTTCACCGGCGTCACGGTCGATCAGCCCTTTCTTCGCGGCTTCGGGACCGACGTCAACAACGCGGAAATCCGCGCGGCAGTTATCAATAAACTGGTGGACCGTTACGAGTTGGAAGACCAGATGCTCAGCACCGTCTCGCAGGTCTTGCAATCCTACAACCAGCTTTCCTACCTGACCGAAGAACTCGAAGCCAAGCGCCAAGACCGGCAACTGGGAATCCGGCTCGTCCAGGACCGGATCAAGAGCCTGGAGCGCGGCCAGGTTTCCTCCCGGGAATTGAATCGCGTTGAGTCGAGCCTTGCCGAAATCATCGAAGATTATACCAAAGCCCAAAACGAGGTCATCAATCAGCAGACCGTCCTGCAGGCCTTGATCTCGAATCGAGTCGAAGAGGTCGGCCAGTTCAATTACCTCCCCATCTCGCCCGTAAAGACGCCAGAGCTGAATCAGCCGGTGGAGATGCTGTTGGCGGAAGCGCTGTCGCACCGACCCAAATATCTCGAGGCGCGCTCGAAGGTTGAAGAAGAAAACATCAAGCTGGTCTACGCCAATAACCAGAAGTGGCCCCAGCTCGATCTCAAGGGAACCTACGGCGTGAACGGGCTCTCCGGCAGCCTCGGCAATTCCTACTATCGCGAAATCATTCCCCAGGGCCCGCAATGGACGGTGGGCCTTGTTTTCTCCATCCCCATTGGCAACAACGATGCGGGCGGCAAATATGATCAGGCGATCGCGCGCAAGCAGCAGGCGCTCCTCACCATGAAACAGATCGAGCTCAACACCGATCTCTTGGTCCGCAAGCTGGTCGCCACCATCCATTCAAATCAGGATCGCCTCAATGCCATGCGGGTCTTTGCCCGGACGGCCAGCGACAACTACGAGCAGGAACAGACCCGGCTCGAAAAAGGTCTCAGCACGGACCTGGACGTTCTCAAATATCATCGTGACTACACCGAAGCCCGCGCCCGCGAGCGCGCCGCTGAAGCCGATCTGGACAACTCCTTCGTCCAGCTCCGCGAAGTCACGGGAACCCTGCTGGACACCGCCCACGTTCACCTTCTGCAGTAACGAGAGACCGGCTTGTCGCGGTATTTACAATCACCGGGAGACGAGGCATGGTGATGGACTTTCCCTCCGGGGAAATCGGCCCGCCTCGCTTATGACTTATTTCGTTTCGTTCAAACTTACGGCCATCATCATCGGCCTTTTCTATGTCCTCACGCACTTGCCCGGCGCACTCGTCCCGGCGTGGACGGCACCCCGCGTCCGGGCGCTGCCCCGCAATTATCCGCTCGGCGTCGCCTTGATGCTCGCGGCCACGATCTGGTTCGTGGTGCTCACCGGTCTGATGGATCTCGGTGAACTTTCCAACATGCGGATGCAATTGATGACCGTCTGGGCCGTTGCGGGCGTCCTGGTCGCGATCTTCGTCCCCGGCTTTCTCGCCATCCGCGGCATGGGCTGCCTCCTGCTGCTTGGTGCGGCCCTGGTGCTCGACGCCGGTTTCCTCGTGCAGACCCCTTGGCGTTATGTCCTGACCATCCTGGCCTACATCTGGGTCATCGCGGGAATGGTGCTCGTGTATAGCCCGCATCTGGGGCGAGACCTCATCGACTTTTCCGTGAAGTCGCTCGAACGTTGCCGCGTCCTGTCGTGGGCCGGCGTTATTTTTGGCGCGATTGTCATCGCCCTCGGGTTGTTTGTTTACCCGTAAGGCGGCGATAAGCCAAAGCTACTCCGCTTCCGCGGCTTTCTTCTTTTTCGCCGGAGCTTTTTTCTTCGCTGCCGGTTTTTCCGCCTTCTCCGCATGGCCATTTTCGGCCGAGGCGAGCGTCGGCTTTTTAAAGAAGGATTTCTTGGGAGCGGCGCCATCCTTGCGCGGCTCGAATTCGAAGGAAGTTTTTCCGTCCGGCGCCATGACGAGGAAGGCCGAGAACTTGCGGCGCGTCCGTTGCGAAACGAATCCGCGCAGGAGGTCGGTCTTCTTCTCCGTCAGCAGCTTTTGCAACTGCACCCGGTCGATGTCCTGCAGCAGGATTTTCTTTCCGACCTTCATCTTGCAGGTCGGCGCATCGCCGAAGGTGTTTTCACAGGCGTAAGACATCATCGTCTCAAAGACGCGACCGCCGCAGACGGGACAGGTGCCCACCGTTTCCTGCGTGTCGAGATCCAGCTTGGAGCCGTCGGCATTGACTGGAGCGTTATCGAAAACGAATTCGGTCTCGTTCGCGTCATTCAATTTCAATGCGGCTGAAAAGGGCCGTCCCAGCCGGCTGCGAAAGCCGCTCAGCGGACCAATCAAGCGCTTTTCCAAAAGCGCCTTCGCCTCGAGCGGTTCCAGCAACCGCCCCGCGACGAC
Source organism: Methylacidiphilales bacterium (assembly GCA_026225555.1). Taxonomy (GTDB): domain Bacteria; phylum Verrucomicrobiota; class Verrucomicrobiia; order Methylacidiphilales; family UBA1321; genus JABDGH01. Next base: position 1,256 of record JAMFSY010000081.1, on the reverse strand, counting down.
CTTGCGCAAGGTGATCGAGCCATCGTCGGTTTGGTAATTCCGCAGCGTCTCCACCATCGGCTTGCCGTTTGGGCCGTTGAAGCCGAGGGGCCTCGCTTCGATGCCCGCCTCGTCGAAATTCTTCGCGCGCTCGACGATCTTTTGCGTCAATCCGACGATCTCCTCCATGAAGCGGCTGCGGGGCAATTCGCCCCGTTCCATCTGCTTCAATTTATACTCCCACTCGCCGGTCATTTCGGGCGAGGCAAGGGCGGGGATGTCGACCGCGTGCAGCAGCTCCATGAGCGCCAGCGCCTTGGGCGTGGATGAAATTTCGCGACCTTCGCGGCGGAGATATTCCTCCGCGAGCAGGCCTTCAATGGTCGCCGCGCGCGTGGCCGGGGTGCCGAGACCCTTGGCTTCCATCGCCTCGCGCAATTCATCATCCTCGATCAGCTTGCCCGCGCCCTCCATGGCGCTGAGCAGGGTCGCTTCCGTGAAACGCGCCGGGGGACGCGTCTCGAGGCCTTTGACCTCGAGCGATTCGGTTTTCACCGTCTCATTGTCTTCGATTGGTACAACCGGTACTTCACCACCGACCTCTTGCCCATAAACCTCCAACCAGCCGGGCACAATTAAAATCTTACCTTCCGTCTTAAACGGTTCCTCTTCGACACGAGTAATGCGTGTAGTCACCTCAAATTGTGCCGCAGGGAAAAAAATGGCCAAGAAACGCTTAGCCACCAAGTCATAAACCTTGCGCTCAAACTCGTCGAGTTTATCGACTGGCTCGACCGTGGGAATAATGGCATGGTGATCGGAAATCTTCGCGTTGTTGAAGATGCGCTTGCTTGGCTTGACCCATTCTTTTGTTAAGATCTTCGAGGCGAAAGCTCCTAAAGGTCCCCCCCGCATCTTCTCCAAGACTTGTTTTGCAGTATCGATATAATCCTCTGGCAACGCGCGTGAATCGGTTCGCGGATAGGTCAGCACCTTGTGGTGCTCGTAAAGCCGTTGCGCGATTTGCAGCGTGCGCTTGGCGGAGAGACCGAGCCGTCCATTGGCTTCACGTTGCAACGTGGTAAGATCATAAAGAGCGGGCGCCATGGAGGTCGCTGGCTTTTTTTCCTCCGTGGCAACACCCTGCCTCCCGCGGCATTTCGACTCGATCGCGCGGGCTTCCGCTTCGGTCCACAACCGCTCGGCGCGGCTGTGCTCATCGTCGTTCTTCTTGAAATCTTCTTTGAACCAGCGCCCCGGATAGCTCCCGGCCTTCG
>JAMFSY010000008.1 GCA_026225555.1 Methylacidiphilales bacterium | reverse complement strand
TAGATTAATGTCTAGTCATGCTACCCACCCGCCGTACCCCTTTCGCCGCCTGTAAATCCAGCCGCGGCGGCTTCACCCTCGTCGAGCTCCTGGTCGTAATTGGCATTATCGCCATTTTGGCCGGTGTCGCTCTTGGTCCTATTACCAGTGGTATTAAGACCGCGCAGCATAATGCCGCCATGCAGGGATCCCGGAGTCTCGCGTTGCTTTGCTTCCAGTATTCGATTGATAACAGCGGAAACTATCCTGCCGCGACGACGTCGGGGGTGCCGACTAATAAATCGGAAGGGATTGCCCAAGAGCTTCTTCAAGGGAAATATACCAACGATCCGACCATCTTCTTTTTGGCGGCTCCCGGAAAGACCAAATATATCGGCGGCGGCGGCGGCGGTCTCTACAACGATTTTGGTGCGGCAAACATTTCCTGGAACTTTTTCTGCGTTAATTCCGGAGGTACTATTACCGGTGTGACTTCCTCCGCATCGGATCTTCTTCCACTCATATGGTGCTCGGGAAATAATCCCATCACACCTCCGACAACGGGAGGAACCGCGACAGATTTGACTCTGACAGCTCAGAATGCATTTTCCAAAGACGGTGTGGCAGTGACTTATAAGAGCAATAGCGCCCAGTTCATGCGGGCCGATTCAACGGGCACTGTGAAAGCCTTTATTCCCGCTGCGTATAACGATCCCCTCACCTACCAAGAGATTATTCCCTAACTCTCGACTCTCTTCTCAAAAAAGGATGATTCGGCCAACGCCGAATCATCCTTTTTTTGTAGTCATATGCTATCACCGGTTACAACTACTGCGAAAAAGAAGATTTCAATACCGCTTGGTCCACCGACTGGGCTGCGGTTTGTCCGCTGAGTATTGCACCTTCGATTGTCGCGGGCAAACCGGTATCCGTCCAATCCCCGGCAAGCCAAAAATTGCTCCATTCGGTCGACGCGCCTGGACGAAGCGTTTCGACTTCGGGCGTGGCGGCGAAAGTTGCGCTACGTGATTTATAAATCATGCGGTGCAGAACTTTCGCCTCGCTGACCTGCGGCAGAAAACGGGCCATTTCCTTGAGCGTTAATTCTTCGAGCTCCGCCGCGCTTTTATCGATTAAATCCCGCGCGCCGCTGACCACGGCAGTGACCACATGCCCCGACTGGTTCGCGTCCGCACCGTGAATATGGTCGCGGCTGAAAACCCAATGCACCGGCGAGTCGAGTAATCCCACGAAAGGTTCATCCAGCACCGGACGATCCAGCCATAAATGCAGGCTGACGATCGGCGCATCGCCCATCTGGCGACAGGCCTGGGCCAGTTTGCTTTCGGCGGGAAGAAGACCGCGCAGGACATGCCACGGCAGCGCGCTGACCACCGCCTCGGGCTGGAGCGTCGTGCCATCACCGAGGGTGATCTCGCTCAATTGCGATCCCTCGAACCGCAAGCCCGTGACCGGCGCCTGAAGACATAAAGTCCCGCCGCACATCTTCAGCAATTGCCGAACTTCCGGCGCGAAGAGTTCGCTCAAACCGACCTTGCTGAGCAGGATTTTTGAATCCTCCGCTCCGCCTAAAAAGGATTGCCGAATGACCGTCGCAAAGAGCTGCGCCGACGCGGTGGCGACCGGTTCGTTCAAAGCGGCGATGCAAAGCGGTTCCCACAAAGCGCGCACGCTGTTCGGCGTCTGCTTCCAGCGAGTCAGCCACGACTGAACGGTTTCCTGGGCGCTCGGCTGCTGACCGCAACGCAACCGGAGCGCGAGTTGAATGGCCGACCATTTATCCGCCGCATTCATTTCCCCAAAACCGAGCAGCGCGGAGAAGAGATGCAACGGCGCGGGCAACGTGGCCGTGAGCGAACTGCGTCCCTTCTCGCTGAGAAAAGGGACCGCCAGGCTGGGCGGAGAATAAAGGCGATCCGCCACACCAAGTTGTCGCAGCAGCTCAAGTGTTCCATGGTAACAGCCCATCAGGATGTGCTGGCCGTTATCGAGCGTCTGGCCTGTCTTCTGATCGATGAAGCTGTGCGCCCGTCCGCCGAGCAGCGCGCGCGACTCGACCAGCGTGACATCATGCCCGTGCATGAGCAATTCCGTGGCCGCCGCCAATCCGGCGTAGCCCGCGCCCAACACGACCACTTTCTTCGGGGCCGGAGGCCGGGCCGGGGCGCGCTTTTCCTCGGCCTTGGTGCGAAAAACGAGCCGCGCCTTGGCCAGCTTGCTGAGTTTGACCGGGGCGGTCATCACGTCAAAATTCCGCCGCTCGATCTCGTTGAGCAGTCCTTCGTAAACCCCGCGCATGATTTCCGCCGCGACCAACTTGGGCCGGTCCGAGGGCACCATGAGCCGGTGCGCCTTGGCGTAATAATGGCGGGCGCGATGGTGCTGGAAGCGGAAGAGCTGCCGCATCTTTCCCGACCAGCGGCTTTCCATGATATCGCTCTCCGTCACGCCAAAGGCCTCGAGCTCATCGAGCGGCAGATAAATCCGGCCAAAGGAGGCGTCCTTCTTCACGTCGCGGAGAATGTTCGTGAGCTGAAACGCCATGCCGAGGGCCACCGCGTATTCCCGCGATTGCGGATGGCGGCAGCCAAAAATATCGATGCTGACCAACCCGACGGCGCTGGCCACGCGGTAACAATATTGATCGAGCAGCGCGTAGTTGGGATAGCGCGTAATCGCGAGATCCATCTCCACGCCGTTGAGGATTTCCTCCAGCGGCGTTGGCGCAATAAGGTAAGTGCGGATGATCTGCGCGAGCTCCTGGCCCAGCGGCGTCAGCGGCTTGTCGAGATAGGCGCGTCGAATTTCCTCGCGCCATTGGCCGAGTTGACGCTTCTTTTCGTCGAGCGGCAATTCGGTCGAGTCGGCGACGTCATCCACCACGCGGCAGAAGGCGTAGAAGACCGACATGGCGCGCCGTTCCGCCGGCGGCAGCGCGGCAAAGGAAAGGGCGAGATTCGACCCGCTCGATTGCGTGATCGCCTCGCTGCCGGGCAACACTGGCATGGCTTCGGGCGCGGGCTTCGTCTCCGTCGCGGAATCGGATGAGGCGGGCAGCGTGCTCATGAGACCAGCGCCTGGAAGAAGAGGAGGCCCATGTCCCATTTGCCGACCTTGGGACGCTGATGCAGCGTGTCGTAATCGAGCGCCTCGATCTTGCGGAGAATCCTGGCGCCGCCCAGCCACGTCAGGCGAATCTCAAGCCTCAGGAGGCCGCGCAATTTTTTCGTGAGCGGTTTGCCCTGATCAAAAATCTCCTGCGTGCGATTGACCTGAAATTTTAGGAGCTCCCGATAGGCGGCATCGGCGCGATGGGCGAAAAGCGCCTCCTCGGTCACACCATGAAGAGCCCGCTCGTCGGCGGGCAGATAAATCCGGTCCTTCTCGAGATCCACGCTGACATCCTGCCAGAAATTGGCCAGTTGCAGCGCGGTGCAAATGTGATCGGCGAGGACATGTAATTCCTCCGCGCGGATGCCATGCAGCAGCAAGACCAGGCGTCCGACCGGATTGGCGCTGCGACGGCAGTAATCGAGCACCTCGGCGAAATCGGCGTAACGACGCTTCACCACATCCTGCTTGAACGCCGAGAGGAGATCGGTGAAGAGATCGAAGGGCAGGTCGAGCTCGCGGATGGTCTCGTGCAGCGCGACGAAAATAAAGTGAAGCCCCGGCGTGCCCACGGGCGAGCGCAGTTGCCGTTCCCAATCCTCCAACGCGGCGAGACGTTCCTCCGGCGTCATGACATCGCGCGCGCCCTGGGCCTTCGCGCTGCCCGCATAACCCTCATCGGCCAGATCATCCGCATAGCGGGCAAAGGCGTAAACGGCGTGAACGTGAGGCCGCATGGCGCGGGGCACGAGTTGGCCAACGGGAAAATTTTCGTAATGCTCACGGGCCATCTGGGTGCAGGCCTCGTAGGCGGCGGCAATGGCAGCGGCATCGGGACTGACTTTGGGCTCGTGCGACATGGTTTCGACAGGCATACAACATCCTAACATGAAAAGCCCCATCCTTTTCCAGAACCAACCTGCGATCGAAATCAGCGACGGCGAAAACCGCATCGTCGTCTGCCCTGAACATGGCGCCCGTCTTTTGCTCTGGGAACGGCAGGGGCGCGCCATCATCACCTGGCCAAAGGAGGCCGATTGGAGCCGGGTGCCCAAGGTGCGCGGGGGAGATCCGGTTCTGTTCCCCTTTCCCGCACGCCATTTCGTCGATGGCCAACAGGATTTCTGGAAGGACGAAAATGGCGTGGTCCGGCCGATGCCCATGCATGGTTTCGCGCGCGATGCGAAATTCACCGTCATTGAGGATGGGATCGAAAATTCCCTGCGCATGCGCCTGAACGACTCGGAAGCGACGCGAGCCCTCTATCCGTTCGCCTTTCAATTCGATGTCGTCATCACGCTTCAGCCACAATCCCGCCTCGAAATCCGTTTCGAGACGACGAACCGGAGCGAGCGCCCTCTGCCCTATTACGCCGGGCACCATTTCTACCTGGCCGTACCGCATGGAGAACGCGCGGACTGGACCCTGCGCCTTCCCTGCGCCTCCTGGGGCCGGCAGTCGCCCGATGGATCCATTCAACGCGAAACGGTGGCGGCCGAGTTGTTTCACCTGGACGATCCGGCCCTGGTGGACCGATTCCAGATCGAACCGCGCGAGGCGGTTTTGCTCCATTCGAAAACCCAGCAACGCCTGATTTTTGATCTGCAAAACCCGGGGTCGGCGCCTTGGTACGCCGTGGTGACCTGGACGGAAAAGCCCGATTCCGATTTCTACTGCATCGAGCCGTGGCTGGGCCTGCCCAACGCGATCCATCACGGGGAAGGCCTGCGCCACGTGGCTTCGGGCCAAACGGAAGTCGCCGCTTTGGTTCTCGATGGGGGTGCTTGGTAGGCGGTTCCATTTCGCTTCAGGCTTCCTTTTCCGGGGAATGGAATGCGGTCCGGCTTAAAGATATCACTTAACCCCCTAAAAAGTCCTAAAGGTCATGGACAAGGCGGTCGAAGTGGCACATCATCTGCGCTTATCAAGTTGCGCCATGAAGTTTGACTCTTCTGCTTTGCCGATGTTGCCGACGCCGCAACAGCTCACGGAACTTGATGACCTTCTGCTCAGCGCAAACGAGTTGCACCGGATTTACAGTGCGCTCGAGAGTCATCCGAGGGTACAAGGCTCTCCTCGTTCGCTCGATCTGTTCACCACCTGTCGGGAACAGCTTTATCAGGACATTTCGCTGGTCGCCCAGCAGCTGGAAATGATCCTCTCCATGACACGTTCCACCTCGAGTTCGGGAGGGTCTAAAACGGTCACGGAGACGGCACCTTTTACCCAGAGTGGAGCTGTAGGTGTCCATTCTTCGCATGGCGTCCTGCCCGATTTGGAACCTTCTGACATGAGTAAGTCCGTTTTCGAGACAGTCCGGAAAGCTTTTCAGACAGAAGATCGCTTCGACCATCAGTTGCACGTCTGCCTCGCCTCGGCCCAGACCCGCAAACATCTCAAACTCGAGTTGCAGCTGAAAATGATCATCCTTTCCGCCGCCCAACGTTGCAGCTTGCTGGAAGACCGTTACGGTTTCGCCAAAAGCAAGACGCTCCTTTTCCAAGGCTTGCGCCGTCAGACGACCCGTTTCCTGAGCGCCCTCAACGGCGAGGAACGGCCCGATATCGACCGGTGATACCCACTCGGGTAATGAGGTGAATCTCCACGCGTAAGCGGCGGAAATCCCAACGAAGCCAGGATCGTTAGCCCTTCGCCGCGCCAACCCGTTTCTTGTTCGAATCGATATCCGTCTGGTCATCGATCGGCGCGCGCGCCTGATCGATCGACTTGATCTGTCCAGGATCGTTCTTCATCGCCTTGAAGAGCAGCGCTTCCTCGTCGTATTTTAGCCAGTAACCGGGCGGCACATCGGCGTCATCCACGAAGCGCCAGCGAGTGATCCGATTCTTTTCATTGATATTCAGATATTTGGCCACGGCAGGCGAGACATCGAGACCGGCGCGCGTAAGGGTATCGGGCCGTTCATTGCCGAAGACATACTCCGCATGGTCGTAACGGAGCGGTCCAACATCCTCCCACTGGGCATAGCAAACGTCGCCCTGCGCATTCTTGATTTCAACCCAGCGATCCTTGCAGGCGGAAACCTGCTTGCCATTCCTTGGTGACCGGTACCAGCCCGTGGGCAACCAGCGCCGCGCCTTGTCGGGAAAAGCGAGATCATTGAAGGGAAGTGCCACGTAAAAGGGGTTCACCATGGCGGCGTGACGCGCCGGCGCGTAGCCGTTCATATCCCGATTATTGGGTGAATCAGCACCGCCGTTGTTGGAGGTCCAGTCCTGATCCCAGGCGCTGGCGATGTTGTCGGTCGAGCTGATCGGAGTGTCGCCCTCACCGATCCAGAAAATCGTGGTGATGATATTCAGCTTCCACGGATAGGTGTTCTTCGCCCGCTTGTCGAAATTCGTGAAGGTGAAATTATCCAGTGGATTTTGCGCCCGATAACTTCCGAGAGTGGAGGCGGCCGGAATCCCCGGCGTGAGTGGAAAGGTGCTCGCCATCTGGTAGCTCGAGTGGGGCAGGGTCGTGCTGTTCGGAACGCTGCTGGGATTCACCGTCATCGTATGATTGCCGAGATCGTGCCGGGCGATCGGAAGTCCCGTCTCCACCTCGGGCACGGAGGAGTTCGAGTGGCTGGATGGGGAAACCACCGGAGCCGAAATGGTGATCTGGGTGGTGGAATCGGGTGATGACTTCACCGTGACGGGTGCGGAGGAGGCGGCCGGTGAAGGCGCCGGAGCCGACATCGTAATGGAAGGCACGGTCGCCGCCTTCTTGGCCGTGGAAGTTGTTTTCTTTTTCGCCGCGGAAGAGGTCGAGGTGGTGGCGACGGTTCCTGTCGTGGTGGAACCATCTTGGGGAGCGGTATCTGCCGCCGGAGTTTTCTTTTTATGCCGATGAAGCGACTTATGAACGACCGGAGTTCCATCCGTCGCCGCCGTCAGGTTCACCGGCGTTATGGTGCCCGAGGAGGTGGACGCGTTGTAAATCGTCACATCGCCCTCGGCATAAACTTTTGCGCCCCATCCGATCATCACCAGAAAAATAGTGATGAGATACAGGTAATTATACGCGGTCATTTGCGACTGGTTACTTCCAAAAAAAGGTCTCGTTAAGCAAAATGGGGTTGGCGGAATCCGTGCACAAATAAACGGCACCGCATATTGGACACAAAATCCTTCCGATCATTCAAATTATCCTTCGAAAGCATCAAAACGCAATTATTTACGTTTAGGCGCATCCATTGAATCTTGGCTTGATGACGGAGGTGGCCGGGACGCCTCTGCGTACCGGCCACCGGCGACAGCTCCTATTCCTAGCGCATGGAACGCGCCAGGGCACGTACGAAAAAAATCGTCCGTTAACCGGCCACCGACTCCGCGATGGAGAGGATCTTTTCCTCCGCCGCGGGCGGCGCATCCCCTTCCCGGCGTTGCAGGCGCATGGAGACGAAACGCGAGACGCCCCGTTCCTGCATGGTGACGCCATAGAGGACGTCCGCGATACTGATCGTGCGCTTGTTGTGGGTGATGACCACGAACTGGGAGTGCTTCACGAAACGCTGCACGATCTTGATGAAGCGGTTGATGTTCGATTCATCCAGCGGCGCGTCGAGTTCGTCGAGCACGCAGAACGGACTCGGCTTCACCATGTAGATGGCGAAGAGCAGCGCCACCGCCGTCATGGTGCGCTCGCCGCCGGAAAGCAGCGTGACGTTCTGGTTCTGCTTGCCCGGAGGACGGGCCACGATATCGATGCCGCACTCGAGCGGATCGCTTTCGTCCATCAGCGCGATGGTCGCCTTGCCACCGCCGAAGAGCTCGGTGAACATTTCCTGGAAGTTGATTTTGACCTGCTCGAAGGTCTCCGAGAACAACTTCTGCGTGGTGCGATTAATCTCCTGGATCGCCTTGAGGATCTGGTCCTTGGCGGTGAGCAAATCGTTTTCCTGCCCGGTGAGGAAGGTGTGGCGCTGCTCCAGTTCGTCGTACTCGTTGATCGCCTCGAGATTCACCGGCCCGATCGCGTCGAGGGCGGCGCGCTTGCTCGCGACATCGATTTCGAGCGCGGCCCAATCAAGCTCGGCGTCGGCTTCTTCCAGCGCGGGCAGGTCCTCGAGTTCCTTCTGGTAATCGCGATGGAAGCGCTCGCGCAGATTGGCGAGAAACATCTTCTGCTCGGCCAGCTTCACTTCGTTCTCGGAACGGGCGGTCTGGATTTCCCCATGCTCGCGGCGTAGCGCGCGCAGGGCATTTTCCTGTTCATCGATCCGGCCCTGGGCCTCGGCACGCTGGGCCTGGGTCTGTTCAAGCTCCGCGCCGACGCGCGTCTGGGCTTCGCTTTTCTGGAGGCGTTCCTCCTCGGCGGCGATGATCTCGGCTTCGGCCTGCGAGACGCGTTGCTCGTGCTCGGCCGATTCGCGGGTGCGGATGCGGACGAGTTCGCGCAATTCCTGCAGGCGCTCCGCAACCGGTTCACGCTGCTGTTGCCAGGCCTCGCACTGCTGCGACTGGGTGGCGAGCTCAATGCGAATTTCGGTAACTGCGGCGGTCTGGTCGGTCTCTTTGTTGGCCAATTCATCGAGTTGAGCCTTCAGATCAGCCATCTGCGTCTCGGCTTCCTCGCGCGCGATATTGGCCGCGGCCATCGTCTCGCGAAGGCGCTCATGCCGGTCGTGATCGATCTGCTCCTGGGTGTTCAGGCGCGTCATCTCGCGGGCGGCGTCCTCCACCTGGCGGATGATCTGCGCCACGTTGGATTGGGCCGAACGCTCTTCCTGACGTTGCGTGGCCAGGGCGATCTCGGTCTCCTGGACGGCGGCGCGGGCCTGCTCCACCGCACTGGTCTGTTCCTCAATCGCGGCCCGCGCATCGTCGGCGAGGGTCTGCGCCTCGGTGACCTTTTCGTTCGAGCCGGCGAGTTCCGCCTCCAGCTTGCGCAATTCGGATTGCCGTGTGAGAACAGCCAGCGAGGCGCCGGTATCCTGTCCCACCAAAAGCAAACCGCTCCGGCTGATGAGCTCGCCATTGCGCGTGGCGATGGTGCTCTGCGGCTGGGCCGCCTTGAGCTTCCAACCCGCCGCGAGATCTTCGACTACGTGTGCATCTTCAAGCAACGCTCCGACCAGTTCGTTCACGATCGGTTGCGCGGTGAGAAACCGGGTGGCATGCGTGGCCGCACTGGAGGAGAGCGGCGTGGGCCGCGCGGTGCGGAGCGGGGCGAAGGCGCATTGTTCCTTGCCCGCCAGCTTCGCACGCCATTCCTGGGCGCTCGCGTCGTCGCGGAGCACGAGCGCATTGACGGCATCGCCGAGGAGCAACGCCAGCGGCGCTTCGTAACCGGCCTGAACGGAAATATGCTGGGACAAGGTGCCGTTGAGCTCGCCCGCCGCCTCGGCCTTGAGCAGGCGCTGGGTGGCCTGCGGCGCGCTCGCGTGCTGGTCTTCCAATTGCGCCAGCGCGTCACGGCGGGCCTGCAATTGTTGATGCGCCTTGCCTGATTCGGTGCGGGCGCGTTCCGCTTCGCGGAGCTTTTCCTCGGCATCGCGCCGAGCCTGCTGCGCCTGTTGCAGCGCCTCGCGACGCTCGTTGAGCAGGGTTGCGGCGGCGGCAAGTTGTTCCGCATGCAGCGCGACGGCGGCTTCCGCTTCCTCGCGGCGGACGGCCAGTGACGATTGCTCGGCCTGAAGCGCTTCGATCCGCAATTGGAAATTCCGCTGCTGAAGTTCCAGCGCGGCAAGCTCCTGTTCCTGCCGCTGGAAGAGCCGCTCCTGCTGCACTTTCCGCTCCTCGATCTCGGCCCGTTCCGCCTCGACCGTGCCGATGTGCGCGGAGAGCATCTGCAGTTCTTCCTGCGCGCCGTCGAAGCGCTGCTGGGTCTCGCTCCGCAGGCGCGAGAAATTCTCCACCTGCGCGTTAAGCTGCGCGAGTTGTTCCTCGCCCACGCGGACCTTCTCCTCCGTCCCCGCGATTTCCAACTGGGCCTGGTCGCGCATGTTGGTGAATTCCTCCACGCGAAGGCGATTGGTCGCGGCCCGCTGATCGGCGCGCTCGAGCGCATTGCGCAGGGAATTCTGCTCGTCGCGGAGCCGGACGAGTTCCGCCTCGATCACGCGAATTTCCTCGCGCTCACGAACGACCCGCTGTTCCTGGTCGGCCACGCCGAGGTCGAGTTCCTCCTGGCGCTGGCGGGTGCCGTCGAGCTCCGCCTGAAGTTTGCCAATCGTGCCGGAATAGGTTTCGAATTGATGACGCCCAAACTTCGTCTCTAGCGTGGAAAGTTCTTCAAAGCTCGCCTGGTAGCGGCGCGCCTTGCCCGCTTGGCGCTGGAGCGAGCCGATCTGGCGCTTTACTTCGCGGATGATGTCGGCCAGGCGGACGAGATTCGCCTCGGTGTTCTCCAACTTCCGGAGCGCTTCCTTTTTCTGGCTCTTGTACTTCGTGATGCCCGCGGCTTCCTCGAAAATGGCGCGGCGATCCTCGGGGCGCGACGACAGGATCTGGTCGATCTTGCCCTGCTCCATGATCGAATAGGCGGTGCGGCCAATGCCGGTATCCATGAAAAGGCTGTGAATATCGCGCAAACGGCAGGGCGTTTTGTTGATCTCATACTCGCTGGCGCCATCGCGGAAAACGCGGCGGGTGATCGTGACTTCATTGTAGGCGACGCCGAGTTGTTCCTCGCAATCGCCGAAAGTCAGCGAGACTTCGGCCATGCCGAGTGGGGGGCGCGTTTCCGTGCCCGAAAAGATGACGTCCTTCATTTCGCCGCCGCGCAGGGCCTTGGCGGATTGCTCGCCGAGCACCCAGCGGATACTGTCGAGCACGTTGCTTTTGCCGCAGCCGTTGGGCCCAACGATGGCCGTGATGCCGCGGTGAAATTCGAGGGTCGTGCGGTCCGCAAAGGACTTAAAACCGACCACGTTAAGCGACTTCAGGTACATGTCGCTTTGTACTCTGGGCCTTGTACGCCTGACAAGGAAATACCACCATTAGTTGTGGTGTCGCCGCATTTCATCGCCTACAGGTTGATTTCGAGCAGGTTAGAGAAGATTACCCGAATTGGAGAACGAAGCCTAGGTTTTAAACAGGGTTTCCCCGCAATTGCCGATAGTTATCCCGCTTTAAAATGACCCATGAAAGCGATCAAGGAATCTTCGTGCAGGAGAGTCTCCTTAGTCAGCAAAGCAGGCTCGGGGATTGGGAAAAATGCGGCCATTCTCCTGCGCGGTTAAGCGATTTACAGTTAAATAGTCGCCTTAAAAGGAGTCATCCTGAGCTTGTCGAAGGATCAGTTTCGCCTCGGTAAGGCAACTGAACTGACCCCTGCCACACGTGTGTGCGACAAGCTCAGGATGACAGAGGAAGGGAAGCCAGCGCACAAATGCGCGGCTTCCATGGCTTCATGGTCGAGCGGCTATTTCTTCGAAACCGCCGCGCGCACTTCGTCGAGCTTGCCGGCGGAGCCGAGCTTCTCGCTCTTGTGAGCGATGAACTTGGCGTATTCCTCAATGAAGGTCTTGCCGGGGGGGCGGAAATCGAAGGCGTCCGGCTTGTCGCGGAAGAACTCGCGATGAACACGGGTCCAGACGAGGCGGCCATCGGTATCGATGTTGACCTTGGTCACGCCGAGCTTGGCGGCGGGGAGATATTCGTCCTCGTTCACGCCACAAGCAGTCGGGTCGAGCGTGCCGCCCGCCTTGTTGATGCGCGCGACTTCGTCCTTGGGTACGCTGGAGCTGCCGTGCATGACGATGGGCAGGCCGGGGAGCTTCTTCTGGATCGCCTCAATCACCTCGAAGTGGAGCGACTGCTGGCCCTTGAATTTATACGCGCCGTGGCTCGTGCCGATGGCGGCGGCGAGTGAGTCGCAACCGCTCTTGGTCACGAACTCGACCGCTTCCTCGGGATTGGTGAGGCAGGCGTTGCCCTCGTCCACGCTGATGTCTTCCTCGACGCCGCCGAGCATGCCGAGTTCGGCTTCGACGCTGAGGCCCTTGGCGTGCGCGCGATCGACCACCCGGCGGGTGATGGCGATGTTCTCCTGGAGCGGATCATGCGAGGCATCGATCATGACCGAGCTGTAGAAACCGCTGTCGATGCAATCGTAACAGGTCTGCTCGTCGCCGTGATCGAGATGGACCGCGTAGATGGCCTCGGGGAAGATTTCCTCCGCCGCGCGGATGATCGCCTCGAGCATGCGCTTGTCGGTGTAATTGCGCGCACCCTTGGAGAGCTGGATGATGAAAGGCGCCTTGGCCTGCATGCAACCCTTGAACAGACCCATGGTCTGCTCGGCGTTGTTGATGTTGTAAGCGCCGATGGCGTATTTGCCGTAGGCGACTTTGAAGAGCTGCGCGGTGGTGACAATCATGGGGTGGGAGTTTTGCGGGTTAAGTGAAAATGTCGAGGCTGGGGATTAGGGTTGAATCGGCGAGGCTCTGAAGCTAGTGGCGTGCCAGTGCCGACTTACCGTCGGTAAATGGCATGGGTACCAATATCGATGGTGTAAACGATTTCCTTTTCCAAATAAAAAACAATGCGCAAATCGCCTTCTATCACGACCGAATAAATCGTCTTTTTATAATAAGCGGAAAGACTACTGATCCGATGCGTTCCAAGTTTTGCATCGAAGGGATTTTCTCTAAAAGCCATCCACGCCAGCCGAACGCTTTCCTTTTGGGCGGAGGAAAGAGAATAAAACTTTTTCCAAAAGTTTTCCGAAGCCCGATAAACGTACTTCATGCCTCCAGTCGCGGAGGCTTTTCAGTTAGCGCGGTTTCCAAGGGAATAACCCGTCCCTTTTGGATGTCATCCATCCCTTGGCGAAACGATTCTGGAATCCAAGATTCGCTTTCAAGCAGAATAGCTTCCGCCACCTGCTGACGGTCTTCCGAGGATAAGGCCTTAAACTCTGCGATCAATTGATCGGCGCTCATATGGTAATTATAACGAATCGAGACAAAAGCTCAAGCGGCACCATCAACCTCCCGCAATTGCGGGAACGATGCTGACTTCTTCGCCTGGCTTCACGGGGGTCTCCTTATCCTGGAGGAAGCGGATGTCCTCGCCGTTGACGTAGATATTCACGAAGCGGCGGACGTTGCCCTGCGCGTCGAGGAGGCGTTCGCCGATGCCGGGATATTTCTGGTCGAGCGCGATGAGCAGTTCGCTGACGGAAGCGCCCTCGACTTCGACGGTGTCGAGGTTATCGGTCAGGGGGCGGAGGGGAGTGGGGATGGAGACGGGGATGGGCATATGCTTTAGACGGGATTAACAAGATTACAGGCGGGGGGAAAGGCTGGATTCAACAGAGTCATGAACGAAAATAATGGATCAGATACATGATGGGATTCAGCAGCAGACCGGCGAGAAGTGCGACGGCCCCGAGTATCAGTAGGATGATCAACTCTCCTGGGAGAATGGGGTCCTTTCCTGATCGCGAAGTTTTCATCGGGGCTAAACCGCCGCCGCATGCACCGCCGTGTCATTCGCCACCAACGCATCAAACTCGCGCAGGCTCGGATTGATCAAACGCGGCAAGGGCAGATGAGGTGCGACGGCTTCAGCGGTTTTCAGGCCGTGGCCGGTGATGCAGAGCACGGCCGATTCGCCTGCGGGAATCTTGCCGCTGGCGATCAGCTTCTTCGCGCAGGCGACGGTCACGCCGCCAGCCGTTTCGGCGAAGATGCCTTCGGTTTCCGCGAGGAGCCGGATGCCTTCGATGATTTCCTCATCGGTGACATCCTCACAGGAGCCGCCGCTGGATTTAACCGCGTGCACGGCGTAATACCCGTCGGCGGGCGTGCCAATGGCGAGCGATTTCGCGATGGTCTTCGGCTTCGGCACGGGGCGGATCAAATCGGTCCCGGCCTTGAAGGCGGCGGAGATCGGATTGCAACCCGTGGCCTGCGCGCCGTGGACGGTGAAGGGCTGCTCCTCGATGAGGCCGACCTTGATCGCTTCCTGGTAGGACTTCGCGATCTTGGTTAGCAGCGAGCCGCTAGCCATCGGGACGACGGTATGGCGCGGCAGTTTCCAGCCGAGTTGCTCGGCGATCTCGAAGCCCATGGTCTTCGAGCCCTCGGCGTAATAGGGCCGCAGGTTCACGTTCACAAAACCCCAGCCGTACTTGCCCGCGATCTCCGAACAAAGGCGGTTGACCTGGTCATACGCGCCGTGGATGCCGATGACTTCCGTGCCGTAGACGAGACTGTTGAGCACCTTGCTTTGCTCGAGATCGGCGGGAATGAGCACGTAGCTCTTCAGCCCCGCGCCCGCTGCATGGGCGGCGACGCTGTTGGCGAGATTGCCGGTGGAAGCGCAGGCGACGATCTTGAAGCCGAGTTCCTTCGCGCGCGACAGGGCGACGGAGACGACGCGGTCCTTGAAGGAAAGCGTGGGATGATTGAAGGCGTCGTTCTTGACGTAAAGTTCGCGGATGCCGAGGGCTTTGGCCAGGCGGTCGGCTTTCACCAAAGGCGTGAAGCCGGTTTCGAGTCCGACGGTGGGTTCGCCATCGATCGGGAGGAGTTCCCGGTAGCGCCACATGTTCTGCTTGCGCGACTCGATGACCGAGCGGGAAATGGAATGCTTGATGTGCTCGTAATTGTAATCGGCCTCGAGCGGGCCGAAGTCGAATTCACAGACGTGAACGGCTTTTTTCGGATACTGACGGCCGCATTCGCGACATTTGAGATAGCTGAAAAATTCCTTGCCCATAGTTCTAGCGCTTATCAAGGATCGGCCTTCCACACGCTTTGAGGACGAAGGTACAAGCGCCCTGAATACGAGTGGGCACTCGCTCCTTATCCTCCCCGATACGGACCGCATTGGGCGGGCTGCACCGAGCTGGGTTTGGCACCTGGACGGTAAGAAGTTTCCAAGGAAAGTTCCCACCCGGTTGCCGCGGTTTCACAGGGCCAGCCCCTCCACCGCTCTTGATAAGTGAAGTTATTTTGCAGGAGAGGGCGGGAATGTCAAGACGGGCATGTTTTTGGGTAGTGTCCTAATTTAATTTTCTGAGACGATAGAGAGCAAAAAGAATAAGGCCTGTAACTGTGAAGTTAAGCGCCCCTTGTACTAAGTGCTGAAAAATGAGCCCAAGCATGATTGGAGCCAGATTGGGAGAATGTTCTGTGACTGTGTCGTAAGTTATAATTTTTTGGCCTGCGAGTGCCATTTGCCATAGCCACGCGATGATTGAAACAATGCAGGCTACGATTAGGGATAATTTTGGAGGTTTCATCTATTTTTCCATGTGCCGCAATGGCGGTTAGTTCCTGGCTTGTTCCTTGAGCTTTCCAGTTATAGCTGCTTGCAGGAGGTAAATTAAAATTTGGACACGAGCATCCTTTCCCTTTTCTTTAAAATGTAAAGCTTGCTTGACATCCGATATGTAAAGCATACTTTCCATCTCGCATGAAAAACAATCGCTATATCTGGCTCGTGATTCTTTGCTTTTTGGGATATGCCCTTGGGGTCCTAGCCGTGAGAAGTTACGAATCGCACCATGTGGCGATACCTCAATTTGTCATCGCACTGCTTCCCACCATTCCGATGGTCTGCATGGTTCAACTGATACTCCGCCGCCTGTTCGCATTGGACGAAATGTGGCGCAAGATTCTGACCGAAAGCATGGCCTTTGCCGGATTGGCGACGGCGTTTACCTGCCTGAGCTGGGGATTTGTTCGGGACTTGGGCTCAGTGGTCAAACCTGAGTGGGGCTTCGAAATCTTTTGGCTCTTTTATGCGCTAAGAGCGATCTGGGCGATACGGAGTCGCAGTTGAAAAATCAGCTCAAATCCTTGCGCGAGCAGCGAGGACTTTCCCAGCAACAACTCGGCGAGATTCTCGACGTGAGCCGCCAGACCATCAATGCGATCGAGAATGATCGCTACGATCCCAGTCTGCCTTTGGCCTTCAAGATTGCCCGGCAGTTTCGTCTGCGGATTGAAGATGTTTTTGAGGAGCCGGGGAGTGACTAGGCGTTTGCTGAAAAAGGCTGACTCCAAAAAATTTCAGTCATCCTGAGCTTGTCGAAGGATCATTTCGCGCCGCCTTTTGGGGAAGACAGAATTGATCCTTCGACAAGCTCAGGATGACTGTATGAGGGGACGCGAAGGGACTCGCGTCCCTACCCTAAAAGGCCCATCGCACGGCGTGCGACGGCTACCGGGCTAGGCCGCGGAAGCAGCCGCCTTGCGCGCCTTCTTATGCGTCACGGGGGGCGTCACGGGCGTGACTTCGAGCATCTCGAAACCGAGCTTGCCTTCGGCGACTTCTTTCAGCGCCACATCCATGAAGGTATACTTCGGGTCGAAGGCGACCAGCGGACGAAAGCCCTGGCCGAGCTGACGCACACGCTTGGAGATGATGTTCACAAGAATTTGCGGGCTTTGCACAACTTTGAGGGCGTCCTGGACGAGCGTATGTTTCATAAAAGGAGGGAGCGGTTTAGCGAGGGGACGGAAATAGAGTCAAGGGGAAAAGTTTGATTGTGGGCGGAAAGCTGGCACCAATCAAGCTTAACTTGTGAAATCTTTTTGATGGAGCATGCCGCCTCTCCGGCAACGCAACTCCTTAATTACTCCAACCTTAAGTGTTGGTAATGCGCAAGCTTTTGCCTCGCAGCAATGTTATCTTGCGCCCATAACGAACGCTAAATCACCAAAAAATCTATGGAAGCCGCACCTGTCTTTGCCTCTAACACGCTGAACTCCGGGCTGCCCCCGGTTCCCGGAACCGACCAGGCCCGGGCGATTAACTACGGCCACGCCAGCCTCGCCTCGACCACCGAAGCGGTGAAGGAGGCCAGCGCCTGGGTTTACCCGCTGCGCCAGGAAATCGGGCGGGTCATCGTCGGCCAGAAATATCTGATCGACCGGCTCCTGATCGCGTTGATCGCCAATGGCCACGTGCTGCTCGAAGGCGTGCCCGGGTTGGCCAAGACCCTGGCCCTGCGCACCCTTTCCGCCGCCATCCAGACCCGCTTCCAGCGTATCCAGTTCACCCCCGACATGCTGCCCGCCGATATCGTCGGCACGTTGATTTATAACCCGCGCGATGGCACCTTCAACCCGAAGCTCGGCCCCATCTTCGCGAATTTCGTCCTCGCGGATGAAATCAATCGCGCCCCGGCCAAAGTCCAGAGCGCCCTGCTCGAAGCGATGCAGGAACGACAGGTCACGCTCGGCGAAAACACCTACACGCTGCCTGAGCCGTTCATGGTCATGGCCACGCAAAATCCGGTCGAGCAGGAAGGCACCTATCCCCTCCCCGAGGCGCAGGTCGACCGCTTCATGCTCAAGATCGTGGTGACTTATCCCTCCCGCGCGGAGGAGCGGAGCATTCTCGATTCGATGGCCACGACCAGCCCCAATTTCACCGTCCAGCCCATCGTCGGCCCGGAGCAGATTCTTCGCGCCCGCGAAGTGGTGAACACGATCTATGTCGATGAGAAGGTGCGCGATTACATCGTCGATATCGTGATCGCGACGCGTGATCCCAAGGCCTACAAGCTCGATTTCCCCGGTTGGATCCAATACGGCGCCTCGCCCCGCGCGACCATCGCCCTGACGCTGGCCGCGCGCGCGCTGGCCTTCCTCAACGGCCGCGCCTATGTCACGCCGCAGGACGTAAAGGATGTCGCGCACGATGTGTTGCAGCATCGCGTGACCGTCACTTACGAGGCCGAGGCGGAGAACCTCGATTCGCGGGCCATCGTGCAGAAGATTCTCGATACCCTGCGCGTGCCTTGAGGAGATTTCAGGCAGGACTGAAGACAGCCGAAAATTCTTGAAAAATGGATTCCTTCGTCACTCGTGAAATCCTGAAGAAAGTCCGTCAGGTCGAGCTGCGCACGCGCCGCCTCGTCACGGATGCGCTCGCGGGCGAATATCACTCGGTCTTCAAGGGCCGGGGCATGGATTTCGACGAGGTCCGCGAATATTCGCCCGGCGACGAAGTGCGGTTGATCGACTGGAACGTGACCGCGCGTACCGGCACGCCCTTCATCAAGAAGCTGCGCGAGGAACGCGAGTTGACCATCCTGCTCGCGGTCGATGTCAGTGCCTCCGGCAAATTCGGCTCGCAGGTGCAAAGCAAGCGCGAATTGGCGGCGGAGGTCGCCAGCGTGCTCGCCTTTTCGGCCATTCGCAACCGCGACAAGGTCGGCCTGCTCCTCTTCACCGACGAAGTGGAGCAATATATCCCGCCAACCAAGGGCCGCACCCATGTGCTGCGCCTCATCCGCGAGATTCTCTTTCACACGCCGCAACGCCGCGGAACAGCCATCGCCTCGGCGCTTGATTTCATCAACGACGTGCTGCGCCGCCGCGCGGTCGTGTTCGTCATCTCCGATTTCATCGAATCACCGGAAGCGTTCGAGCGTCTGCGCCGTCAACTGCGCCTGACCAACAAGCGGCACGATCTCGTCCTGCTTCATCTGCGCGATCGGTATGAGGACCAGCTTCCCGCCATCGGCTTGGTCACACTGGAGGATCCCGAAACGGGCGAGGTGATGGAGATCGACACCGACAGCAAGGTCGTGCGCGACACCTTCGCCACGCTGGCCAAGCAGCGGATGGAGCAGTTCCGCCGCGCCGCGCGTCAGGCGAACGTCGATACGCTGGAATTGCGCACGGGCGAATCGTACAGCCAGGCGCTTTACAGTTTCTTCAAAAATCGCGTGAGCCGGAGGTTGGGATGACGACGGTGCGTCTTTTTCTTTGCGGTCTGGTCTTCGCCACCGCGTCCCTCGTCTCGGCGCAGACGAATGCGCCGGATGAGACCGAGAAGGCTCCCAGGCCGATGACGGAGATTCCTCACAACGCCTCGGGTGGCCCCGTGATCATGCCTCCGGCGGATCAGGCTCCGCCCGCGCCGGAAGCGACACCCGTTCCCGAGGCCTCGCCGCCCGCGCCCGCGCCCACCGCGCCGGAAACTACTCCTGCTCCGCAGCCGGGTCCGCCCTCACCGTCGGTCCAGATTCCCACGCCTCCCGGCGCGACCAGCGCGACGCCGCAGCAGCAGGAGGAAATTTACGATATCCGCCCGCCTCTCTTCTATCTCCGTTCCTGGTTCTGGCTGTGGATCGCGCTGGCGATTGTGGGCCTGGTCGCGCTGGTCGTGCTGCTCTGGAGTTGGTTCCGCACGCATGCGGAAGCCAAGGTCCGGACGGCCTATGAACTCGCGCTGGAGAAGCTCGAAAACGCACGCGCGCTGATGAATGAAAGCGCACCCGAGCCCTACGCCGTGGCCGTCTCGGAAATTCTCCGCACTTATTTGGGCCAACGCTTTCAAGCCCGCTCCAGCCGCCTCACCACGCAGGAATTCCTGCGCGACATGCAAAGCGATACGGCTACGCCGCTGGCCGAATATCGCGATCTGCTCGGCGACTTTCTCCAGGCCTGCGATCTCGTGAAGTTTGCGAAATACCAGCCGCGGCTCTCCGAGCTGGAACAGGTCCAGCAAAGCGCCGTCACCTTCGTGACGGCCACCAAGCCGGTTCCCGTGACGGGCCGTCAGAATGGAGCGCGTCCATGAGTTTCGCCGGTTATCAATTCGCCCATCCGTGGGCCATCGTCCTGCTGCTGCTTTTGCCGGTGCTTGCCTTCCTGCGCGGCCATCGCGGCAAGGAAGCCGCCATTCAATATTCCGGTCTGAGCCTCTTCGGGCCGCTGGTGCGCGGACGCCGGGTCCAGGCGGGCGCGTGGCTTTCGGCGATACGTTACTTCGCGCTCTTCTGCTTCCTCGTCGCGCTGGCGCGGCCGCAGAAAGTCGATACCAGTTCGCAGGTACAGGAGAGCGGCATCGACATGATGCTCGCCATCGATCTTTCTCCCTCGATGGAGGCGCTCGATTATCATAAGGATGGGCAGGACCTGAGCCGCGTCCAGGTGGTGCGCGAAACGGTGGGCCAGTTCATCCAGGATCGCCCCAATGATCGCATCGGCATGGTCGTCTTCGCGGGCGCCGCTTACCTGATGAGCCCGCTGACCCTCGATCACGACTGGCTGCTCCAGAACGTCGACCGCCTGCAAGTCGGACTGGCCGGGGACGCCACAGCCATCGGTTCCGCCCTGGCCGCCTGCGCCAATCGTCTGCGTGACGAACCGGGCAAGTCGAAGATCATCGTGCTGCTGACTGATGGCGCCAACAACGCGGGCAAGATCACCCCGCTCGCCGCCGCCGAAGCGGCCCACGCGCTTGGCATCAAGATTTACACCATCGGCGCGGGCTCGGCCGACGTGGCTAAATTTCCCACCACCGATATGTTCGGTCGCCGCGTCTACACGACGATCCCGGTCGATATCGACGAGGGGGCGCTCAAGAAAATCGCCGAAGTCGGAGGCGGGAAGTTTTTCCGCGCCGCCGATTACGATTCACTCAAGAATGTCTATAAGGAGATCAATCAACTCGAGGTAAGCAAGGTGGCCGTGAAACACTTCGAGCATGTGAAGGAGTACTTCACCTGGGCGCTTTACCCGGGCCTGCTCTTCCTGGGCATGGAAATCCTGCTGACCCACACCCGCTGGCGGAGGGTCCCATGAGCAGCTTATGGGAAAAACTCGACTTCGGCTTCTTCGCGCCGATCTGGCTCGGGGTGGGCGCGCTTGCCGTCGTGGCGGTGCTCCTGCTGGAGATCGGCGCGCAGCGGCGGCGCAACCAGGCGATCCGGCTCTTTGCCGCCTCGCATCTGGTCCAGGCGTTGACCGGCAGCATCTCCCTCGGCAATCGGTTGCTGAAACGGATCCTGCTTTTGCTCGCGGTCGGATTGCTATTCATCGCCATGGCGCGGCCGCATCTTCTCTTCAAATGGAGC
Organism: Methylacidiphilales bacterium; assembly: GCA_026225555.1. Classification (GTDB taxonomy): domain Bacteria; phylum Verrucomicrobiota; class Verrucomicrobiia; order Methylacidiphilales; family UBA1321; genus JABDGH01. Next base: position 9,850 of record JAMFSY010000008.1, on the reverse strand, counting down.
GAGGAGACCCGCAGCGGCCTCGACATTCTCCTCGCCATCGATTGCTCCAAAAGCATGCTGACCGAGGACGTGAAACCGAACCGCCTCGAACGCGCGAAGCTGGCGGTGCAGGACTTTTCCGATCATCTCCCGGACAATCGTCTCGGCCTGATTGCCTTTGCCGGGGACGCGTTCCTGCAGTGCCCGCTGACGCTCGATCACGACGCCTTCCAAACCGCGGTGCGCGAGCTCGACACCGATACGATTCCCCGTCCCGGGACCGACATCGCCACCGCGATCGACCAGGCGGTCTCGGCGCTCAAGAGCCAGCCCAACAACCTGAAATTCCTCATCCTGATCACGGATGGCGAGGATCTCGAAGGCCACGTGCTGGCCGCCGCCAAAAGCGCCGCGCAGGCGGGACTGAAAATTTACACCATCGGCGTGGGGACACCCGAAGGCGGCGTCATTCCCGAACGCGATGACTCCGGCAGCGTGGCCTATCACCACGATGCGAATGGGCAGATCGTCCAATCCAAGCTCGACGAATCCACCCTCCGGCAGATTGCCCAAATCACCGGCGGCGCGTACGAGGAACTTGGCCAGCGCGGCGAAGGTCTCGAGACGATCTACAATCGCTACATCGCGACCCTGCCAAAACAACACCTGGAGGAGCGGCGCGAGAAAATCCGTTATGAACGTTTTGAGTGGCCCCTCGCGGCGGCCATCCTTTGCCTTCTCTGGGAATTCCTGGTGCGGGAACGCGCGGCCTCGGCAAATACTTTGCCCGTACTGGGTATTCCCCGTTTGGCGCGCCGTCATCCGCGAGGCACACCCGCGACGGTCGCGCGGCTGCTTCTTTTCGGCCTGGTTCTCGGCGGCGGCATGGCCGTCACCCGCGCTGCCTCGACCGACACGGCAGAGCGGGATTACAAGTCCGGCCAGTACGCGGATGCCGAGCAAAAATACCGGGAGGCCCTGGAAAATCAGCCGGCCCGTCACGATTTGCAGTACGATCGGGGCGACGCAGCCTACAAGGCGGGCGAGTTCAACGAGGCGGAGGAAGCATTTCGGAAAGCGCTGGAAACTCCCAACTTGGACCTGCAGGAAAACAGCTACTACAATCTCGGCAACACTCAATTCAAGCACGGTGAAGCCATGGAAAAAGTCGATTCAAAGCGGGCCCGGGAACTCTGGGAACAATCGGTCCACTCTTACGAATCGGCCCTGAAACTCAAGGAAGCCGCCGACACCCGCCATAACTACGAGATCGCTAAAAAGAAGCTGGAAGAGCTGAAAAAACAGCAGCAGCAACAACAACAGCAGCAACAGCAAGGCCAGAATAACCAGCAGAAAGACAACCAGGGGCAATCGGACAAAAATCAGCAGTCCGGCCAGGGTCAGGATCAACAAAATCAATCCGGTCAAAGCAATCCCCAAAAGGGCGACCAGGGCCAGCAACAGAAGCCGGGTGAGGAGAATAAACAGGAGCAATCCGACCAGAAGAAAGACCAGTCGCCAACTCCGTCCGATAAAAACGCGCCGACGCAGCAGCAAGCCCGTTCTAGCGCGCGCGAGCAGGACCAGCAGGACCCCGGCATCAAGAGCCGTGATGAGGCGAAGGCGCTGCTCGATTCGCTCAAGGACGACGAGCACCATCTCACCTCGCGCAATCTCAACGGGAATCAGGAAGTTCCCCCGACGCTCTCCGGAAAGGATTGGTAGAAGATGAGGCCGCTTTCCCGCTTTCTCGTGGCCGGCCTGGGCCTGGGACTTCTGCTGGTTCTCGGTGTCGTTTCCGCCCAGGCCGCCGCGACCTTGACCCAGCATATCGATCCGCCCGAGGCGAACGTCGGCGATGAAGTCACCGTGACCTTTTCGGTGCAGAACGGCTCGGGTGCCAACATCCGCCTGCCCAACGTCGATGGCCTGCAACTCGCCGGCACCAGCACCCAGACGAACTTCACGATCATCAACGGATCGATGTCGAGCGCTGTGTCGCAGGTCTTCACCATCGTCCCCACGCGGACAGGAACTTTCACCATTCCCGCCTTCGACGTCCCGCTCCAGGACGGCGGCGTGCTCCATTCCCAGCCGATGACGCTGAAGGTCGTTGCCGGGGGCGCCCCCTCCTCACCCAACGGCAGTGCGCCCTCCGGCCTGGGCCCCGTCATGATGCCGCCTGCCATGGCCAATCCGTCCAACGGTAACGCGGCGGATCTTTCCAACCCAAACATCACGCCGCCGGTGGAAAGCGATGGACGTCCGGCGCGGGTCTTCATGCTCATCACGCCGAAGACGACCGATGCCTACGTGGGGGAAACGGTTCCCCTGCGAATCGAGTTCTTCATCCGCATGGACGTGATCGCCCAGCAGGATTCCCTGCCCACGATGAAGGGTAGTGACTTCCTGATGAACGATCTCTCCGTCCGGCCCGGCGAAGACGACCTGACATTGATGAATGAGCCTTACCATCGCGAGACGTGGATCACGGCTCTCTCTGCGCCACGCAACGGGGATTTCCCGCTGCAAATGGTCCGCGACACCTATTGGACAAAAGGCTCCAACGGTGTGTTTACGGACCCGCTCGGCAATTTCTTCGGCCCGCGCCCACAACTTGCGCATGGGAATATTCCCAGCAATCAACTGACGATGCATGTCCACGCGTTGCCGGATGAGGGCCGCCCGGCAGACTTCACCGGCGCCATCGGACAATTCAAGGCATCGGGCAACGCGACGCCCACGGCGGTCAATGTCGGCGACCCGGTTTACCTCGATTTCAGCGTCAGCGGTGAAGGGAATTTCGATCACGTCCGCTCCCCCGCCTTGACCCCCGACCCGGCGTGGAAAAGCTATGTGGCTTCCTCCAAGGTCGAGTACGCCGACGAGTCCCGCACCCAGGGCAACAAGACCTTCCACCAAGCCATCATTCCCCAGAAAAACGGCAACCTGCCGCTGCCGAATGCGAGCTTCAGCTACTTCGATTCGACCCAGAAAAAGTATGTCACCATTCCCATCCCCCTGCCCCTGGTGACGGTCAGCGGCACCTCGGTTCCCACGGCGGCGACGGCCCCGGCGGGTGCAGATAACTCCACGCCCGCCACCGCTTCATCCACTACGGATCTCAATCCCAACCGGCTCGAGCTCGGCTCGCTCCAGGCCGATTTTGTTCCGGCCTACCGGCAACCCTGGTTCTGGCTGGTTCAAGGTGGCGCTCTCCTGCTTCTGGTCATCGGCGCGCTGGGGGTCTGGATTTCCTCTCGCCGCGGACAGGACCGGACAGGAACCGAGCGGGCACTTCGCCAGCGGACCCTGCGCGAACTGGAGGAAGCCATGAGCGACGCCGTCAACCGCCAGGATGCCCCCGCCTTTTTCTTTGCCGCACGACAGGCCGTGCAGTTGCAGTGGGGCGCGCGCTGGAACCTTCCCCCGGAGGCCGTCACCCTGCCCCTCATCGCCGCGCGCGATCCGCAGGCGGCGGAAACGCTCGGCCCGCTTTTCGCCCAGGCCGATGAGGTGATCTACTCCGGCCTCAATGCGGGCAACCTCAATCTCGCCGAATGGGAGCTTCACGTGCGTGAGGAATTACTCCAACTTCAGGCGGCCTGATGCGCATCGATTTCATGAACTATTTTCGTCTTTTTGCGCTAAGCCTCATCACGCTGCTGGCCACCCAGGTCGGCGCTCGCGCCGAAACCCCGGACGCCGATCTCGACGCGGCGAATCGTGCTTACCAAGACGGCCATTATGACGAATCCGCCAAGCTCTTTCGCCAGTTGATCGAAACGCACGGCTACTCCGCGCCGCTCTGCTTCAATCTCGGCAACGCGGAGGCCAAGGCCGGGCATCTCGGCCAGGCACTGCTTAATTACGAGCGTGCCCGTTACCTCGCGCCGGGCGATTCCGGGATCAATCACAACCTGCAGGTGACCCGCAAGCAGGCCGGGCTGGACCCAAATCCCTACCGCTGGTGGCAAGTGGTGATGCGCAGCATCAATTGGACGGTGTGGCTCGCGGTCATCGTGACCTGCCTCGTCCTGTTGCTCATCGCCGTGATCGGGACCGCCAGTGCGCAGGCGCTGTCGGGAAAGACCGGAGCATCCGCCGCTTCCATTCGCCGGTTTTTCAAGGGCCTCTCGTTCTTCTGCGTTCCGTTGTTTCTCTTCTTCGGGTTTGTCGAGTTAAGCACGGTTGGCTTCAACGACCGGATTGAGGGCGTGGTGATGGGAAAACCGGCAACCCTGCGGCTTTCCCCGTTCGATAGCGCCGAGAAAACCGGCACTCTCCCCGAAGGCGAGTTGGTCACCGTGGAACAGCGGCACGACAATTACTTTTGGGTCGATGACGCCAGCAAGCAGTCGGGCTGGGTGGTCGACAAGGAGCTCGAGCCGGTGGTGCCCGGCACCTTCGAGCCTTCCGATGCCAAATGAGATAGCCGGAAGAAGAATCTAAAGCGATTTCCAGTTAAATAGCCGACTCCCAAGTCCGTCATCCTGAGCTTGTCGAAGGATCAGTTCTGTTGCCTCTTCCTTTTACCGAGGCAGAACTGATCCTTCGACAAGCTCAGGATGACAGAAAAAAAGAGCGGCAATCTAATTAGGTCCCGAAACTGATGCCGATGGCCTTCGCCGTCTCCACCATCTGGCCATCGGGCGGCACACGCTTGAGCTGGTTCACGGCTTCCTTGATCGGCACCCCGGAAATCTGGTAGTTGAGGTAACTGACCATGAAGCCGAATTTCTTTTCCTCGATCAACTTGACCGCGCCGACGCCAAAGCGCGTGCCCAGGATGCGGTCGAGCGTGGTCGGCGCGCCGCCGCGCTGTAGATGCCCCAGCACCACGGTGCGGGTTTCGCGACCGGTCCGCTCCATGATCTCATGGGCGACCTGACTGCCGATCCCGCCCAGGCGCTTCTCGCCCTGCGTGACTCCATCCAAAGTGGTGTATTCTCCGCCTTCTGCCAGCGCACCCTCGGCGACGACGATGAGCGTTGAATCGGCGCCCCCGGACATCCGCCTCTCCACGTGGGCGGCCAGGCGTTCGTAGGAAAAAGGAATTTCTGGAATCAAGATCGCGTCCGCCCCGCCGGAGAGCCCGCCATGCAGCGCAATCCAGCCGGCGTAACGGCCCATCACTTCGAGGACCATGACCCGCTTGTGACTTGCCGCCGTGGTATGCAGGCGGTCCAGCGCATCGGCCACGCATTGCACCGCGGAATCGAAGCCGAAGGTCATCGCCGTGGCGGAAAGATCGTTGTCGATGGTCTTGGGCACGCCGACGACGGGCACATCGTTTTCGAAAAGCTGGTCCGCCGTGGTCAGCGAGCCGTCGCCGCCGATACAAATCAGCGCGCGCACACCGAGGTCCTCCAGGGTCTTCTTCGCCTCGTCGATGATCGGCTGAGGAATGAGGGCCTTCTCGCCATGGCCCGACTTGGCCACAAAGCGACCTTTATTCGTCGTGCCGATGATCGTGCCTCCGATGGCCATGATGCCCTGTGTGTTCTCGAGCGTCAGGACCTTGTAATTGACCGGGGAGAGCAGGCCCTCATAACCATCGATAAAGCCAAGCACTTCCCAACCAAGGGTATGGGCCGACGCGACCGTTGCCCGAATAACCGCGTTCAGTCCGGGACAATCACCGCCGCTCGTCAAAACACCTATACGAAAACGATGCACGAAATATGGCTAACGCGCTTTGATGGGAAGTGCAAAGCCCAAATGACACCAAACCGCCTTTTTTTTGTAAAAAAGCGGTGACGCAAGACCTACTATCGGCATTCTCGCAACGTGCGCCGTGAATACTCCGAAGCAGAACCCGAGCTGATGGATCTCCCTCATCAGGACAAGGATGCTCTGCAAAAGGACCTGGAACACCTTGCTGGGCTCAACAAGACGTTTGGCGCACGTCGGGCCGTGGGCGCCCTGTTCCACCAACTGACCGCCCAATTGCGCCGCGTGGTGCTGGTCGATCTCGCCTCGGGTTACAGTGATCACGGCCGTAACCTGATCGCCAAGGGCAAGGCCCGGAAACAGGACGTGACGATCCTGGCCCTCGATTTCCAATTCAAGACGCTGCAGATCGCCCGCGACGCCACGCCGAGGGACCACAAAATGTTTTTCATCCAGGCCGACGCGCGCCAGCTTCCCCTGCGGACAAAGGAAGCCGATCTCGTCTTTTGCAGCCTCGCCTTGCATCACTTCTCCGAGAAGGACGCGCTGGCCGTTCTTCGCGAGATGACCCGGGTGGGCCGGCTGGGCTCCGCCTGCGTGGACTTGGTGCGCGGTCGTCTGGCCGCCATCGGCATCTGGCTGCTGACCACTTTCATCGTGCGCGACCCCATGGTCCGGCACGATGCGCGTCTCTCCATCCGGAGGGCGTTTACCTTCGACGAGATGAAAACGCTGGCCCAACGCGCCGGTTGGCCTAGTATCCGGCAAATTAAATTCTTTTGGTTTCAACAGGCCGTTACCGGCCGGAGAGATTCCCGCTAGTCCCTATGCGCACCACCAACGTCATCGTCATCCAGGCCCCGCTCGAGCGCATTTTCAACGTGGCTTCCGACCTGGCCCGCTGGCCCGATTTCCTTTCCCACTACCGCTACAACCGCTTTCTTTCGCCCATGCCCTGGGGCGGCATCGTCAAGATGTCGGCGGTGCGGACCTTCATCCCGACGACCTGGGTCTCCGAGTATCGCATCGAGCCGGAGAAGCCGCAGCTCTACTTCAAGCATCTCCGTTCGGCCTTCAATGCCACCCGCGGCATGATCGTCGAATGGCACTTTACCCAGACCCCGGAAGGCGTGCGGGTCGAGATCGTCCACGATTTAGAATTGCACTGGCCTCTGATTGGTGGCTTTGTAGCCAAGTACATCGTGGGTCTATTTTTTATTCATCATATCGCTACCCTCACTCTCGCGGGGCTTAAGCGCAAAGTCGAAAGCATGCCTTCATGAGTTCACGCGTCGTCATTACTGGAATTGGTGCAGTCACTTGTGTGGGGCATGGCCGTCAGGGCCTTTGGGAGGGCATCCTCCGGGAACGTTCCGGCATCAGCCACCTCACCCGCTTCGACACCAGCCACTATGACGCGAAGAACGCGGGGGAGATCAACGACTACCAGCCTTCCGATTACTTTCCGCCCCACAAGCTGAAGCGCATCGACCGCTACGCGCAATTCGCACTGGTGCTGACCCGTCAGGCGTTGGAGGACGCCGGTTTGAATTTTACTCCGGAAAATCCGCGCGACGATGTCGGCGTCAGCTTTGGCACCGCGCTGGGCGGCATCACCACGGCCGAAATCACCCACGAGAAATTCATCCGCGAGAATCACAGCATTCCCGCCGCGCTGGCCTTGCAGGTCTTCGGCGGCTCGGGTCACAGCAACATCGCCATCGCCCACGGCCTGCGCGGTTACGGCACGACCAATTCCAATAGCTGCGCCTCCGGCACGGTCGCGGTCGGCGAGGCCTACCGGGTCATCCGCGAGGGCCGCGCCAACGTCATGGTGGCCGGGGCTGCGGAAGCGCCGCTGGCCGCACTGACCTTTGGCGCTTTCGATACGATCAAGTCGATGTCGAAGGAACTCAAGGACCCGCAACGCGCGGTGCGTCCCTTCGATGCGAATCGCTCCGGCTTCGTCATGTCTGAAGGCGGCGGCAGCGTCGTCCTTGAATCGCTGGAACATGCCCAGGCCCGCGGCGCCCATATCTACGCGGAAGTGCTCGGCTACACGCTGAACAACGACGCCTACCACATGACCTCCTCCCTGCCCGAGGGCGAAGCGGCGGTGGCGGCGATGAAATACGTCCTCGACGAGGCGCAACTGCGTCCCGACCAGATCGACTACATCAATGCGCACGCCAGCAGCACGCCGATGAATGACGGCATCGAGGCGCGCGCCATCACCAAGGTTTTCGGCAATAAGACTCCCGCCGTCAGCGGCACCAAGGCCTACTACGGCCACCCGCTCGGCGCTTCCGGCGCAATCGAAGTCGCTCTCTGTTGCCTCGGCATCGAGAATAGCCACATTCCGCCCACGCTGAATTGCTCCGATCCCTGCGCCGAGATCACGCCCGGGTTCGATCTCGTCCGGCTCAAGGGTCGTCCCCAACCGATCAAGTACGCGCTGAGCAATTCCTTCGGCTTCGGCGGCATCAACGCCTCGATCGTCCTCGGCCGGGTGGATTAACTCCGGCGGAGAGACTTCTCTCCAAGGCCCGCCGCTCCACGGCGCGGCGACATGACGCGTTGGCATTCCAGAAAATGGTGTAACGTATCGGACTCATGTCTTCTCATGACGTCATCATCGTCGGCGCCGGGCCGTCCGGCTCAATGGCCGCGCTGGTTCTGGCGCGAGCGGGACGCCGGGTGGCACTGCTGGATCGCGCGGCGTTTCCCCGGGCCAAGGTCTGCGGCAATTGCATCAATCCGTCGGCTTGGAAAATCTGGGAGCATCTGGGCCTGACCGAGGCCTTCTCCGCGCTGCCTCACCGAGAGATGACCGGCTTTACCCTTCGTTCCGAGGGCCGACTGCTCTATCGCCATACTTTTCGGCCGCCACGACGCGGCCCGCGCGCGGTTGCCCGCGATGTGCTGGACGACTGGCTGCGGCGCGAAGCGGAAAGCGCGGGCGCTGAATTCTTCCCGGAGACGACGGTTACCGGAATCGATCCCGCCGCGGGGACGGTCCAGACTTCCGCGGGCGCTTTTTCCGGGGAATTGATTCTCGGCGCGGACGGACGTAATTCCCTCGTGGCGCGACAATGTGGCTTGATGCCGCCGCCGCGACGCTGCCACCGTGTGGCGTGGCAGGCGACGATTCCCGCGCCAGCCGATCTGGATGACGCGATCCACATGCACCTCTTCGAGGAAGGCTACTTCGGCTATTGCCGGTACAGCCCGACCGAGGCAGTGATCAGCATGGTGCTCGACGCGCGACGGACGCAAAATCCGCTCTGGCTTGCCCGGCGCTTCTTCCCCGACTTGCCCGAGCAAGATTGGCTGCGGATGAATCCCATCACGCGCGCTCCAGCTCGCCTGAAGGCAGGCCGGGTCTGGCTGGTGGGCGACTCCGCCCGCGTGGTGGAACCCTTCACTGGCGAAGGCATTTACTTCGGCCTTTCCACGGCCCTTCTGGCTGCGGATGCCGCGCTGGCCGGATTTGCCCAAAACGATTTCAAAGCGGCTTTTCAAACCTACGCGCACCGGCATGGACGGCTTTATCGCCGACGGGTCTGGGTGAACACGCTGATGCGCTGGGCGCTGGAAACGCCGAGCCGGACGGTGCGCCTCCTGCGGAAAATAAAGCCCGCTCCGGCACTGGTCTCGTTCCTATCGGATCGGATCCACGCCAGCTAACAGGTCGGGACGGCAATCCTCTGCCGTCCGATTTAAAATGGGCACAAAAAAAGCGGCCCAATCGCTCGAGCCGCTTTTTTGAAAATTAGTTACGGTTAGTAACGGCCGCCGCGACCGCGATCGCCACGGTCTCCGCCGCGACGTTCACCACCGCCGCCACCGCCACGACGATCTCCACCGCCGCCACCGCCACCGCCACGGTATCCGCCGCCGCCACCACCACCACCGCCGCCTTCGCGCTGTTCCATCGGACGCGCTTCATTGACGGTCAGGGCACGGCCATTGATTTCCTGGCCATGGAACTTGGCAATCGCCGCCTGGGCTTCTTCAGCAGTACCCATTTCGACGAAACCGAAGCCACGGGGGCGACCGGTCACGCGATCGTTGATCATTTGCACCCGGGCGACATTACCCGCTTGGGCAAAAAGGTCGGTCAGGTCATTTTCCGTCATGCTGAAGGGCAGATTGCCCACATAGAGTTTTACGCTCATTTTTTCTTTTCTTTGGATGG
>JAMFSY010000080.1 GCA_026225555.1 Methylacidiphilales bacterium | reverse complement strand
TCTTCCAAAAGCCGAGCACCCTGCAATCGGCGTTCTTCCATCTGCTCATAATCTCGTCTCTTGCTCATTCCTCCTTGAAGCAGGAAACGCACCAATATGTCAGTCTGTTATGCAGAAATCAGTAATAAGGTAGGGACGCGAGTCCCTACCCTACCCATGGACGCAGGCGCATGGGCCTGATAGCTTCGGCTTTTACAAGTCCATGGCCCTGAAATGAACTCGAAGATTCGCGTGCGGCTCGTCTGGCGGTTGGTGCTTTGCCTTTGCGGGCATCTCACGTTGCTGCTCATCCTGGCGATTTATCTGGAGCAATCGCTGATCAGCGTGCGGAACTACACGCCGGTGGCGAATGCGGAGGCGCTTCAGTTGGAGAGCCTCGATACGGTGCCCGCGCTGCTCGCGTCGATGGACGCGGATCGCCGCGCTTACCAGAAGACGGGCAATGGGCAGGATACGGCTTCTTTTCAGGAGATCCGCCAGAAGATCGAGGCGAATCTCCAGGCGCTGCAAAGTCCGCTGCTGGTGCCCAGCGCGGAAGAGACCCAGCGGCGCGCGATCATTGGACAATGGCTTTCCACTTATGGGGCGGATCTGGCGGCGCATCCCGTGGTCAAGGGGGTGGCACCCGAGGCGGTCAATACCCAGAGCCAGGCGTTGCTGGAGCGGCTGAACGTGCTCACCAATGAGGTCCGCGACCAGGTGCGCAATATCCTCACGGCTTTGCAACAGGAGGAGGCCAACGAGACCAACGGACGAGTCACATTGATGTGGATTTTGGTGGGGTCGGTGATGGTCTTCACGTTGATCATCCAGTATCTGCTGACCATCTCGATCGTGGGTCCGATCCAGGCGCTGCAGACGGCGGTGCGGCGTTTGCAGGCGGGCGATTACACGGCGCGCGCGCAATTGAATTCGGGCGATGAGATCCAAAGCCTGGGTGAGACTTTCAACGGGATGGCCGAGAATATCCTGCAAAGCCAGCGGCAGTTGCAGCAGAAAAACGGGACACTCCTGCTCCAGCAGGAGGCCCTGCGCCACTCCAACGCGAACCTGGAGGAGCGGGTTTCGGAGAAGACGGAGCAATTGCAAAAAACCCTGGGCGTGGAATTGGCCTTGCGCCAGGAACTCGAGGAGAAGAACCAGAAGCTAAGCGAGGCCGCGCGGTTGAAGGACGAATTCCTAGCGACGTTGAGCCACGAATTGCGCACGCCCTTGACGCCGGTGATCACGTGCGCCCATCTGCTCGGCAGCGACGCGGCGCTCGGTTCCGACCACCTGAAAAGCGTGCAGGTGATCGAGCGTAACGCGCGCGCTCTTTCGCGGATGATCGACGAGTTGCTCGATCTCTCCGCAGTGATGAACCGCAAGCTGCTCTTGATGCGCGAGACGACGGAGATGAACGAGTGGACCCGCGCGACCATCGAGACGATGCGTCCGGCGTGGGAAAAGAAGGGGCAGACGTTACGCTTCATTCCGGCCGATGAGCCGGTGGAGCTCGAGATCGACCCGACACGGCTGGCCCAGGTGCTGACGAACATGATCAATAACGCGATCAAGTTCAGCGACGCGGGAGGGAAGATCAGCGTGAAGTTATCCGCACTCAAAAAGGAAGTGCGCATCGCGGTGACGGACAATGGCGCGGGCCTGAACCGAAACGAGATCGACCGGATTTTCGAGATGTTCCACCAGACGCGCACCCGGCGCACGCAGGGCGTGGGCGGGCTGGGCGTGGGCCTGACGGTGGCGCGGTCGCTGGCGGAATTGCACGGCGGCGGCCTGCTCGCGGAGAGCTCCGGCCTGGGCAAGGGCGCGACGTTTACCTTGTGGCTTCCGGCGAAGGGAGTGGCCGCGGTCGATCCTACCGCGACGAGCAACCTGGCCCCGCCCGTCGTCATCATCGACCGGACCCTTTTGCGCGACCGGCGCATTCTGCTCGTGGAGGACGCGACCGACACGCGCGAGGCGCTGCAGCGCATCTTCGAGCGGCGCGGGTGCCGGGTGCGCACCGCCGCGACGGGGGAGGAGGCGCTGGAAATGGCGCGCCGGGAGGCGCCGGAAATCGTGATCTCCGACATCGGGCTGCCCGGCATTTCGGGACTCGAGTTCATGACGCAGGTGCGGGCCTCGCCCGAACTGGCGGGACTGATCGCCATTGCCCTGAGCGGGTTGGGCCGGGAACGGGACATCGAGGCGGCGGCCAAGGCAGGATTCGACGCGCACCTGCTTAAGCCGGTGGAGATATCCGTGCTCGACCAGACCTTGATCGCAGCGTTGCAGCGCAAGGTCTTGGATGGAACGCTGGCTGACTGAGTTAGAACGAATTTACTCAAAAAGGCTCACTCTTAACCACTCAGTCATCCTGAGCTTGTCGAAGGATCAGTTCGGTTGCCTTTCGCTTTTATCGAGGCAGAATTGATCCTTCCTGAAGTTGTGCACTTAACAAATGTCTTGCGACAAGCCCTTTTCGGTAGCCCATTCTCGGAGATAAGACATTAGAAGCAATCCGCCGAGTGATTGTTTTTCCCAGGACTTTTCGAGTAGATCTCGAACTTCGGTCATAGCTTCTTGATCGGTTAATCCGTCGTCTTTGTACTTACGAAGAAGGTCCTCGACATACTGACGCCCTCTTCCATCCGATGGAATACTACCGGCAGCTTCCTTCATTTCTTCTTCTTTAGTTTGGGCCTAGCCTTCTTCGTTATTGGCTTGTTGGGCTCGCGCACAACTCGACGCATAGCCTCGTCAAAGGACATGTCGATTTTTAACGGAGATGCCTTTTTTACGATTTTGATTTAAGGGCTTTGCGTCGAGCGGATTGCAGCTTTTTGATGCTTGGAGCCAGAGGAAGATTTTCCGGAAGCGTATTACCCAACTCTGAAATCGTCTGACGCACTTTAGCCCCTATCTTTCGGTGCTCCTCTGTGGCCTGAAATTCTCCACGGATATTCTTCTTGCGAAGAGATTCTTCGGTTTGCGTGATGCGAAATTCGTTAGCGGCAAGCTCCGAGCTTCCAGCGGTGTCGTAAAGGTCTTCCTTCGGAGCGATGCCCTTCCGCTGTTTTAATTTGACGATGCCCATCCCATACAAGCCCTGATAACCCGCATCATGGAAAACAGCGTACCTTTGAACCCCAGCTCTTTTGGCTGCACTTCCAAGCTTCTTATTTCCATCTTTGACCCTATCCCTTAAAAGCAGACGGCGATTCTCGTCAGCAATCTGAGTGCTCAGTTCCTGGTTTCGAGTCTGAATGGCAAAATATCTTTGGGCATCAGCTATCTCGGGCTTTGACGATTCCCCATTCATCGCGATCAAATAGCAGGCATATCGCGTAAGGAACCAATCTTCCACCTCTCTCTTTGCGCCACTTCCAATTTCCACCATCTTCACGGTAATGTGAAAATGGTCGGAAGGATCCACGTTAGTTTCCTTGCAAGAGTTGTGAGCGCGGGAAACAGCTTCCATCAACCTCTCCCAAGATGAATAACCCAAAACAGATAAAATATCCCGAGCCATCCAATACTCACCGCCGGTAGTGCTAATTTTTTTGACGGCGTCTAGCTGTTGTATGGTTGCCATAAGTTACATTAAGCAATGAAACGAAAACGAATCAAGTTCATAATTTTCATAATATGGTCATTTCTCTTGTCTTTTTCCTGTTTCGAGGTAGATAAGAAATATGTCCATCCGGAGCGAACTGGAAAAGAAAATCCTGAAGAAGCAGGAAGAGATAGAAGCGCTAGAACGGTCTATTGATGGGGCACGTTCTTACCTCCAAGCGTTGCAGGACACGTTAAAATGGCTTCCTAAGGAATCTGGCGATACCTCTGGTGGCAATCACCAGCTCAGAGAGGGCTCGGATATGGCGAAGACCCGTGATCTTATACGGGAAGCCGGACACCCTTTACACATTTCTGAAATACTAAAAGGACTTGGGAAAGAAGACACGAAGGAAGCGAAGCTGTCCTTGTCTGGATCATTGAGTGGATATGTCCGGCAACAGAGGGTCTTCAATCGCCCCTCTCCAAATACATTTGGACTTATTGGCCTGCTCTCCCAGATGCCCCCACTTGAGCCTCCCGAGAATTTTGGAAAAATAACTTTGACTGCGGTTTCCTAAGAGGAGTTAGACGGTGCATCCTAAACCGTTATACTTGCATATAAGGCCGCCGGAATTATCCTGAAGCTAAGGGGTTGTCGGCGCGTCCCAAGAATGGGCGCCTTTTCCTTTCATTCATGACCTTAACGCTTACGAGAGATTAGATTTGCGGCGCGCCTCTCTCCCCGGCATCTTCTTTCCTCCCGTCCTGTGAGCACTACCTCCCCAAAACAATCTGTGTCCACCTGGCCCGCTGCGGCGCTGGTGATTTCCAACATGATCGGGACGGGTGTCTTCATGAGCCTGGGCTGGCAGGTCATGGGCTTCTCGCGTCCGGATGGCACCTCGCTTTTGACCGGCAGCGTCTTTCCGATCATCATGCTTTGGGTCGTCGGCGGTGTACTCGCGCTTTGCGGCGCGCTTTGTTACGCGGAGTTGGCCACCGCGCTGCCCCGGTCGGGCGGCGAATATAATTTCCTTTCCCGCATCTACCATCCGATGGTCGGGTTTTGCACGGGGCTTTGTTCCGCCAGCATCGGATTCGCCGCGCCGATTGCGGCCAGCGCGTTGGTTTTTGGCGATTACTTCTGCCGGGCCTTTCCCGGTTACGCCCGGGTCGTGCCGAATCATACGGTGCATGTGCTCGGGTTCCTCCTGGTGACCATCGTCACGCTTTGCCATTTGCGCAGCCTCCGTTTTACCGGCTGGTTTCAGGCGACGGTGACGGGACTGACGGTCTTGCTAATTCTCTCCTTCGTCGTGGTCGGTTTCGGCGCCACGCCGGGGCAGCCCGTGACCTTCGCGCCGCATGTGGCGGATTGGAACTGGCCGGTGCTGGGCGCCTTTGGCGGTTCGCTGATCTGGGTGATGTACTCCTACTCGGGCTGGAACGCCGCCTCGTATATCGTCGAGGAGGTGCGCAATCCGGGCAAGGCCCTGCCGCGCGCGCTGATTTTGGGCACGGTGTTTGTGCTCACTCTATATGTCGCGGTGAACAGCGTCTTCCTTTACACCACGCCGCTGGCGCGTCTCTCCGGCCAGCCCGAGGTCGCGCATCTGGCGGGTACGGAAGTCTTCGGCCCTGTCGGCGCGCGGATCAGCAGCGCGTTGATTTGCGTGGGGCTCATCGCGAATGTCAGCGGCATGATGTGGGTCGGCTCGCGGGTCAGTCAGGCCATCGGCGCGACCTATCCGGTGCTCGGCGTGCTGGGGCGCACGAGCAAGACGCGGGTGCCCTACATCTCGCTGGGCTACCAATATGCCATCACGTTCGTCCTCCTCTTTTTCGATCCCAAGAACATCATCAACTATGTGGAGTCGGTCCTGATCTTCTGGTCGCTGCTGGCCGTCCTGGGCGTCATCGTCCTGCGCGTGCGCGAGCCGAATCTGCCCAGGCCCTACCGCACCTGGGGTTACCCGTTCACCCCGATTGTTTTTGCGATCATCGCGCTCTTTTGCCTGATCCAGACCTACCAGTTACATCCCCTGGAATCCGCCGTCGGCGCGGTTACCGTGCTGATCGGGATTCCCATTTACCTGTGGGCCTGCCGCAACGTTCCCTCGGAACAGTTGCGCGGAGTCCTGCCGGAAAGTTCCACCTAAACAGAATCGTTCGTTCTTCCATGATTGCTCCCCCTCGCGGCCTGCGCCTCTCCCTGCTGACCTTCACCGCTTTCGTTCTGGCGCTTATTCCGGTTCTCTTGCTTCCGGCCCGGGGGGAGGGAAACATCTCCCTCGTCGACACCACACCGTTGTCGCCGGACGACTATGCCCGCGTGAACACGTCCGTGCGGGGGCTCGCGGGCCTGTCGGGCGGCAGTTGGGATAGCTCGAACGAATGGCATGAGTACGAGCAATGGATCGACGGGCGCTGGACCTACATCGACCGCGTGCGGTTGAACGCCATGCGGGCCTGGGGCAATAGCGAGCTCGGTTCCCTGCGGGACCGGACGCGGACGGTTTTCTATCCTTTCAGCGGGCCCGACTTCCTCTACGCGAACGCCTTTTTTCCGAATTCAAAAGTGCTGGTCATGGCGGGGCTCGAGCCGGTCGGCACCATTCCCGATTTCGGCGCGCTGCAGCAAAGCGGTCGCCTGGGCAATTACCTGCAACAGGTGAAGACTTCGCTCTTCACCATCCTGGCCGCGAGCTTTTTCAAGACGAAGGACATGCAGAGCGACTTCAATAACCAGTACGTGGATGGCCTGCTGCCCGCCATCGCGGTGTTCCTCGGGCGCGAGGGTTATTCGATCGACAGCCTGCACTATGTGACGCTCGGTCGCGACGGGGTGTTGCGCCCGCATGCCGGGGTCGAGGGCGCCAATGGCGTGCAACTGACCTACTTCAAGGGTGACCGGAGCGATGCCCGCGCGCTGCTTTATTTTCGCATGGATCTCGGCAATGACGGCATGAAGGAAAATCCCGGTTTCATCCACCTGATGGAACACCTGGGGCCGGGCATCACTTATCTCAAGGCCGCTTCCTATCTGCTCTATGAAGATTATTTTTCCACGATCCGGAATGCGATTTTGGACAACAGCCTGGGCGTGGTGGAAGATGATTCCGGCATTCCTCTCAAGGCTTTCAAGCCCAGCATCTGGGAGGTGATTCCCTACGGAAATTACACGGGCCCGATCAATCTCTTCAAGGATCGGTACCAACCCGACATGACCCAGTTCTATGCCGCCAACGCGCATTCGGCGCTTTCCTTTGGCAGCGGATACAAATATATCGCGGCCAATTCCTCGTTGTTGGTGGCCCATAAAAAGTAGCGAAAAGCCGGTCGGGTTTCTTTCGAGGCCTTTCCCGATATAACGATTAATTTCGACAGAAATCGAAGTTGTAAAAAGTTTCGATATATTATAAACCTTGAGCCCGACTAAAGGATTTATATTGTTGGCTGATGGCTAAAAGAAAATCGGCGGGAGTCTCCATGGATCCTGACTTTGAAGCACTCGCCAAACAACGCGCTCAAAATCTTGGCCTCACCTTTTCTGCGTACATCAACCAATTGATCCGGGCCGATTTGCAGGATCGAAAGCCGCTCTCCCTTCGGGAGGAGCCGAGATCCTACGGGAAGAAGCCGGCCAAGAGAGTTTAGGAAGTTCCCGAAGAGGAGTTCTCTTTCAGCTACCTCGTAACCGGCAAAACCGGTTGCGCCGAAGGCTTGAGCAAAACGCAGAAAAGCGTGCCACGATCGTTCTCGATCAGGTCGTTGAGACCGGCGGACTGGAGCGTCTTGATCAGGAATTCGCCCTTGTCGGCGAAGCCGTTTCGGTTGACGTAAAGGGCGGAGAATCCTTCATCCTCGAGTTGATGCACCGCGTCGAGGAAGGGCATTCGCGGCAGGTCGCGCTGCCAATCGGCCTGGGGGCGGCCCTTGTCCGAGCCGAAGGAAAAACGGAGCGTGTGGGAATAGAGATAGGGCCGGAAATGATCGTACGAACCGACGCCGGAGACGGGCCCTTCCGGGAAGGCCATGATGGGAAGCTGGAAGACCATGGCGTGCGGCGGCAACCGGGCTTCGAGCTTTTCGGTGAATGCGCGATCGGAGGCGACCGCCTGCGCGGTTTCCGCCAGGTCCCGCGCGGTGGCGATGGGCGGGGTCTGATCCCAGAGAGCGATCAACGCCAGCAGAAAAGCGGCGGCATAACTCGCGACGGATGGCTTCACCTTCAGGGAAAGACGCCCCACCGCATACATCAGGGCCACGCCAAGAATGACGATGCTATACCGGGTGGTGGCGCGGAATAATTGCCAGCCGAGCGCACCGATGATGCCGTTGAGTCCGCCCACTTCCGCGTAGAGAAAAATCCAGAGAATGAGCCAGGCTTCGAGCGGCACTCTTTTGTTTTCCGCCACGTTGCGCACGGAGACGAGGGCGAGCCAGCCGAGCGCGGCCAGGCCGATGAGTCCGAGATAGGCGGAAGGGGGCGCTTCGCCGGGGGAGAGCAGGACTTCCTTCACATGGTTCGCGCCCCACCAGGCGAAGAGGGGAAAGGGATGGTCCGGCGGCGGCACGACCAGGTCGACGAGCTTGAGGCCGTAGATTTCGAGCCACTGATAATTGCGGACGATGGCCCCGGCGTTCCCGCCCTGCAGGAGATGGTAGAAAAGGGTGTTGAGATTCATCAACAGGAACGCCGCGACCGTGGTGGCGATGATGGCCGCCGCCGGAAGCGAAGCGCGCCAGCCCCGGCGCCACGCCTGGACGAGGCCGCCGATCAGGATGAATTGCAGGAAGAGGCTCGTGTAATAGACGTTCTGGATGCCGGTGAGGAAGGCCACGGCGAGAGCGAAAAAAAAGCGCGGCCCGCCGGGCCTGATTTCTTCCCCTCGAAAAATCCAGGCGCAGACGACAAGGTCCAGCGGCACATGCCAGTACCAGGTGACGGTGAGGTGATGCAGGCCGTGGGCGAAGGCAAAGCGGGAGAAGGCAAAAACCAACGCACCCGCCAGCGACCAATGCCAGGCGGAGTCGAGCATCCGGCAAGCGGCGTAGAAGGAAAGGGCGGCCAGCACTTGGGCGAGCATCACGGCAAAATTGGCTGCGGCGAAAAGGCCGATGAACCGGGCCAGGAATCCGGTCAGGTAGATGAGCGGTTTTTCGGTGACGGGAAAGTCATCCCAGTTGGCGATGTAGGGAGCGCCCAATTCCGGGACGTTGGTGAAGAGGAAGGGATGAAGATGGCCCTCCTTGGCGGCTTTCACTCCGGCGAACAACGTGAGGACATCTCCCTTTTCCGGTTGAGAGAGATAGGTCAGCGGCGTCTGCCAGCTTTCCACCGACCAACGCTGGTAGAAGGTGCACCAGAGGAGGACCGTGACAAGGGCCAGTGCGACGGCGCGAAGGAGGTCGGGACGCAGGGCCGTCCATCGCGAAGGTCGAGGCGATTTTGTCACGGGATTCGATTCAGGGATGGCCGGACCTTCCGGTCGCCGATTGCGAGTTACCCTGAACGAAATGAGGCCCCGGACAAGCTCAGGATGCGGGAAGGCGCCGCCCGCCTACATGCTGCGGCGAAGATTCGAGGGAAGCAGGCCGAGCTCGGCGCGATACTTGGCGACGGTGCGGCGGGCGAGCGGGATGCCGCGCTCGCTGAGGATCTTGACGATCTCCTGGTCGGAGAGCGGCTTGGTCGTGCTTTCGCGGGCGATGAGGTCGGCGATGGCGTCCTTGACGCTGGTGTTGGACATCACTTCGCCGGTCGCGGTCTGGTAGCCGGGCGTGAAGAAATATTTCAGGTCGAACAGGCCGTAGGGGGTCTGCACGTACTTGTTGGCGATGGCGCGGCTGACGGTGGTCTCATGCACGCCGACGACTTCCGCGACCTGGTTCATGGTCAGCGGTTTGAGTTGGGTGACGCCCTCGTCGAAGAAGCCGCGTTGGCGCTTCACGATTTCCGTGGCGATGTTGAAGATGGTCTGTTGCCGCTGATGCAGGCACTTGATGAGAAACTTGCCGGCCCGGATCTTTTCCTTGAGATACTCGCGCAGGCTCGGGTCGTGGCCGTTGTTGACCAGCAGGTCCTTGTACGTGTCGCTGATGCGGAGGCGGGGAACGGGATCGTCGTTCATGACCACGATCCAGTCGTCGCCGCTTTTCTGCACGGCCAACTCGGCCTGCACGATGTTCTGCTTGTCGTCCGAGCTGAAGCTGGAGCCGGGCCGGGGCTGGAGCGTGGCGATGAATTGGGCGGCGGTCTGGACGCGGTCGAGCGGCACTTTCAACCCGCGCGCGATGTCCTGGTATTTCTTGCGGCCGAGTTCGCTGAGGTATTGCGAGACCATGGTGGCCTCGAGTTCCTCGCTTTTGCCGAGGCGATCGATCTGGATGAGAAGGCACTCGCGCAAGTCCTGCGCGGCGACGCCGACGGGGTCGAAGGTCTGGATCAGGGCGAGCGTGGCCTGGGCGACCGGGTAGTCGACCTGGGCCGATTGGGCGACTTCGACGAGTGGGATTTTAAGGAACCCGGCGTCATCAAGGTTGCCGATGATTTCCTCGCCGATCCGCAGCATGTCGGGATGGCTGGTGGCGAGGGTGAGCTGGCGGAGGAGGTGGTCGGAAAGATGAGGCGCCTCGACCTGGGAATCGAAGAGGAACTGGCGGCGCTCGGCGGCCTCCGGGTTATAGCTGGCGGTGGGGGTGTTGCTTTGCGAGAAATACTCGCGCCATTCCTCGTCCTTCTGGCGCAATTCCTCGAGCTGCTTGTCCCAGTCGTCCGCCTCGGTTTCCTTGGGCTCCTCGGAGACGGCCTCTTCCAGGACCGGGTTGATCTCGATCTCCTGCTGGACGAGCGACTGCAATTCCATGGCGGGCGCCTGCAGGAATTGGAGAGACTGCTGCATCTGGGGCGACAAGGTCTGCCCCAGCGAGAGATTTTGATGAAGTCCTATTCCTGCCACACGAGTATCTTACTGATGATGTCTTGCCGACGCAAGCACCTGACGTGCCATTTCCTTTTACAGGTAGGGACGGCGGTCCCTCGCCGTCCGATTTTGATCTTCCGGTGAGGGTCTTGAAGTCGGACGGCGAGGGACCGCCGTCCCTACCTGAGAAAGCTTGCTTTTTCGACGAAATAGCCGCATAGAAATCCATGCTGCGATTCACCATTCTGGGCAGCGGCAGCAGTGGCAACTGCGCCTACCTGGAGACCGACGACACGAGGATTCTCGTGGATGCCGGGTTTAGCGCGAAGCAGATCGAATTGCGGCTCGGCGCGCTGGGCCGTTCGCTCAGCGATGTGCAGGCGATTTTTCTGACCCACGAGCATGGGGATCATACCTGCGGGTTGCCGGTGGTGGCGAAGCGGTTCAAAATCCCGATCTATTGCAACCGGCTGACGGCGGAGTGCCTGCATCCGCAGATGCCGGAGTTCACTTCCTGGCGGCTGTTCGAGTCGGGCGGGACGATCGAGTTGGGCGATCTCAAGATCAACAGCTTTTCCGTGCCGCATGATGCTTACGATCCGGTGGGATTCATGTTTTACCACGCGCTGGGCAACATCGGTTTCCTGACCGATCTCGGTTACGCCACGAAGCTGGTCATCGAGCGGGTCCGCGCGGCGCGCGCGCTGGTGCTGGAGGCGAACCACGACCTGCGCCTGTTGCAGGAGGATGTGCGCCGGCCCTGGGCGGTGAAGCAGCGCATCCTTTCGCGGCATGGCCATCTTTCCAACGACGCGGCGGCAGAGGTCGCGGCGGAGGTGGTGACCGACGCGATGGAGGATCTCTACCTCGGCCATCTCAGCTCCGATTGCAACAGCCCGGCCCATGCCCGGGCGACCGTCGGGGGACGGCTGGAGGCCCGGGGCCGCTCCTTTGTCCGGCTGCACGATACCGCGCCGGATCGCGCGTGCGAGACGCTGGTCTGGTCGTAGGATTTCGAATTTTAAAGTGCGGCAATCCCCGCCCGCCGCTATTCTTTTTCGCATGCCACTCCGCGTCATTTCCGGCTCTGCCGGGGGTCTCCATCTTCAATCGCCCAAGCGGCATGCGTTGCGTCCCACGCAGGACCGGATCCGGCAGGTGATTTTTTCCAGTCTCGCGGAGCGGATTCCCGGGGCGCGGGTGTTGGATCTCTATGCCGGGACCGGCTCGCTGGGAATCGAGGCGCTAAGCCGTGGCGCGGCTTCCGCGACGTTTGTGGAGCAGGAGGCGGAGGCGGTACAATGCATTCGTGCCAATCTTGCTCATTGCAAATTGAAGGGCGAGGTCCGGCAAGACGACGTGTTGAACTTTTTGAAGGTGCCACCCGCTGAATCCTTCGACTTAATCTTTGCCGATCCGCCTTATGTGAAGAGTCGGGGGACGCTGGAAGAGGACCCTTTACTCGAGAAAATCAGTGGCTTTCTGGAGCCAGATGGTCTTTTCGTGTGGGAACATTATGCCGAACGAACCTTGGGAAATGCCTCCAATTGGGAGGTCATTCGCCAGCGAAACTACGGTGAAACGGGGCTAACCTTTTTAAGGCTTTTGCGTAAGAAATAGAAAATTACGTTGTTTGGGAACGAATTAAGAATTGGTAACTTGCACAGCGAAAATAGTGTGGCTTATTAGCCCCGTTTATTTGGCACACCCACTGCTAAATGAGCCCGATCCCATATGTCCTCCAAACCCGATCAAAATAACAACTCCAAGACGAGCCCTGAAAAGCCTGTCCGCAAGAGTCGGAAAGGGGCCACCGAAACCATGCGTCTGTTCATCGACGTCGACGAGATCATCCGCCACCCCATGGCGGCGCCGTTGACCCGTTACGTCGAGTAGACGCTTAAATTTCGTGGCAATTCCTGGTCAGCCAGGAAGGGAGAGGTGTCCACTCGAAAGCGAAGAACGGTTAGTGGGCTAATCATTCAGGAGCTTCCGCGCCTGCTGCAGGATTTCTTTCTGCGCCGCTGTGACCGGAGGAAAGCCGGGGTTGAGCGATTCCAGCGTCTCGATCACCGCGCTGGCGACGACGAGATGGGCATATTTCTTGTGGTTTGCGGGGACGATGTACCAAGGCGCGTGTTTCGTCGAGGTCTGGCGGATCATGTCCTCGTAGGCGTCCTGATAATCATCCCAGTAGGCGCGTTCTTTCAGGTCGCCGTCGGAGAACTTCCAGTTCTTCGCCGGTTCATCCAGCCGCGCCAGGAAGCGGCGTTTCTGTTCGCCTTTGGAGATGTGCAGAAAAAATTTGCGGATCACGGTGCCGTTCCGGGCCAGGTGCTTCTCATAGGCGTTGATGTCCTCGAAGCGTTCCTTCCAGAGATGCTTGCCCAATAGCTCCGGCGGAATGTTCTCGGCGTGGAGCATCTGTTTGTGGACGCGCACGACCAGCACCTCCTCGTAGTAACTACGGTTGAAAATGCCAATGCGGCCCCGTTCCGGCAGCGCAACGGTGGAGCGCCAGAGGTAATCGTGGCTCAATTCCAGCGTCGAGGGCGACTTGAACGAGGTCACCTGGCAGCCCTGCGGATTGATGCCGGACATGACGTGCTTGATCGTGCCGTCCTTGCCGGCGGCGTCCATCGCCTGAAAAATGAGGAGGAGCGACCAGCGGTTCTGCGCGTAAAGTTTCTCCTGGAGATCGCTCATGATTTGCAGGCTGCTCGCGAGCAATTCGTCGGCGTGATCGGACATCTTGCCCTTGCCTTCGTCGCCAGGATCGATGTCCTTCAGGTGGAATTTTTCGCCATGAGAGATGCGATAGGGATCGGCGAGTTTATGCAGGATTTTTCGATCGATTTTCATGAAGATTTAACCGCCGGTTCCTGCTTTTCCTGGATGGAGAGTACGTCGGGCACGTCGACTAGTTCGGCGAGGAGTTCGTACATGTGCATGCGGGCCAGCTTCACCCGCATGGAGAGGCGCCCGCGCTCCGGTTCCGGGATGGACCATTCCACGGCGGCCCCGGCGAGGTTGTAATCGACCAGCACGCGTTCCAGACGGATGCGGGTAAGGCCGCCTTTGGGGGTGAATTCCAGGATCATCGAGATGTGCTGGAGATCGGGATGCCACTGGGTTTCGTAAACGAAGAAAAGGATGAGCAGCCGGTTGACGAAAAGGCTGAGGAGCAGCGCCGCCATGCCATAACCCGCGCCGACTGCCATGCCGATGGCCGCGGTCATCCAGATCGTCGCGGCGGTGGTCATGCCGCTGATCGTGCGGCGTCCATGCAGGATGACGCCCGCGCCGAGGAAGCCGATGCCGGTAACGATCTGCGCCGCCACGCGGCCCGAGTCGCCGGTCGTGGTGGTGAACGCGAACGAGAGCATCGTGAAGACCGCCGAGCCGAGGCAGACCAGGGTGAGGGTGCGTAGGCCCGCCGGTTTCTCGCGGCGCTGGCGCTCCGAGCCCACGAGCAGGCCGCAAAGCACAGCGATGACCGAGAGGAGGATGTCGGTCCATGGCGCGGGAATGAATTCGCGCCAATTCGACCATAGCCAGGAAAGATTCATCGTCGGGGGGTGAGGTTCTTTTTAGGGGTGATTAGCGGTGGAGACAAGTGCGCCCTCCGGGGGATGGCAGTTTGATTTCGCTTTTCGGGACTTCTGACGCGGAAGGCTTGTCTAGGAGACTGCTGAAAAACTTCGGTCATCCTGAGCTTGTCGAAGGATCAGTTCTGCCTCGGCAAAAACAAAAGGCATCCGAACTGATCCTTCGACAAGCTCAGGATGACATAAATTTTTGAGAGTGAGCCTTTTTCAGCAAGCTCCTCAGACTACCCTCCAAGCGCGGGACTTTACAACGCGCCCATGGATGCGCGATAAACCTGCGCCTATGAGCGACGATTTTGAATTGCCGGAGAAAGCGAAGAATCAGAAAGAGCGGATCGTTGGGTTGATCATTGCGTCCATTGCGGTGGTGCTGGCGGTCGTGTCCGCCTTTGGCCACGAGACGCAGAACGAGGAGATCTTGGCCCACGTCGATGCGTCGGACCAATACGCCTTCTATCAGGCGAAAAAGCAGCGGCACGCACAACTCGACCTGATGACCGATAGCGTGAACCTGCAATTGGATCACTTTTCCCCCGCCAGCCAGGCGAAGGCGGCTCCGTTGCTGGCCGGTTATGCGACGGAAATCCAGCACCTCGAGAAGGATGGCAAGGAGATCAAGGCGAAGGGCGACGAGCTTACCGCCGAGTCGCAAAAGCTGGCGAAGAAAGCCGGCGTGCTCGACCTGGCCGAAATTGCGTTGCAGATCGCGGTGGTGCTTTGCTCCATCTCGATCATCACGGAACAAAATCTCTTTGTGCGCATGGGCGTGACCATCGCGGTGGTGGGCGTTTTCGTGGCGCTCTGGGGCGTGTTCTTCATACGCTGAAAATCAGCCCAGCGGTGGCCCAAGAGGTTGCGAAAAAAGGGCAGTCATCCTGAGCTTGTCGAAGGATCAGTTCAGTTGCCTTTTTTGGAAGCCCATTTACCGAGACAGAACTGATCCTTCGACAAGCTCAGGATGACAGACGTTTTTGAGAGTGAGTCTTTTTCGGCAACCTTCCAGGCTGTGATATAATCCCCCATGTTCCCGTTCGCTCTCTACGCCCGCATCTGGCTGGCGCAAATCCGTTACTCCTCGGTGCGGGAGATGATGTTCAAGTCGAACTTCATTCTCTGGATCATCGTGGATATTTGCTGGTTTGGACTGAACCTAAGTTTCATTCAATTCCTCTATCTGCAGGTCAATACGGTCGCAGGCTGGACCAAGTGGGGCATGGTGCTGCTCGTGAGCACGAATTTCCTCGTGCAGCAGATTTTCCAGACCTTCCTGATGATCAATCTGACCAAGCTTCCCGAACTGATTCGCAGCGGAAAGCTCGATTTCTTCCTCGCACAGCCGGGATCGGTGCAGTTTTTGGTCAGCACGCGCTACTTCGAACTGGCGTCGGTTATCAATACCCTCCTGGCCCTCATCGTCTGTGTGGTGGCGATCATGCACCTCGGGATGCAGTTCAGCGTGCCGGGGTTGATTCTCTTTCCCGCGCTGGTCGCCTTTGGCGTGCTGATCCATTACGCGCTCCTGCTCATGCTCATGTCGCTCGCGTTCTGGATGACGCGCGCGCAGGGGTTCATCAATGCCTATTATAATTTCTTCCAGATCGCCCGGCTTCCGCGCGAGGCCTTTAACGGCGTGGCCCGGATCGCGTTCACCTGGGCGGTGCCGCTCCTGCTTATCGCCAATGTTCCGGCGAGCACGCTGCTGCATGGCATCGACTGGTCCGATCTCGTCGGGATGGGTTGCGCGACGTTCTTGCTGCTGACCTTGAGCACGCTGGTTTTCCGGGCGGGGCTGCGGCGATACGGCAGCGCGTCGTCCTGATTTGGGGAATTTAGTCGGAGGGCAAAGACGCGGCGTGCCGCTCCCGGGTCCATTGCGACCAGCGCCGGATCGACTTTCGGACGACGACAAAAACGATCAGCGCCAGCGTGAAGAGAATCAACGCCCCCACGATCCAGCCGGTCATCACGCAGATGCCGCTGAGCGCGATGAAGAAAACGGAGGCGAGGACTTCGAGGATGTTCCAGCCCACGCCGAACATGCCGCCCGACATGAGATTGGCCGGGCCGGTAAAAGCGCGCAGACCGGTGAAGCCGAGGTGAGTCATCGTCGCCGCGCCACCGCCCACGACTCCGGCGAGCGCCCATTGATAAAGCGGGTTGTGATCGCCGAGCGGGACGGCCATGAGCAGCGTGCCCGCGACAAAGGCGAGCGGAGTGGCCGCCGCCTTGACCACAGTGCCGGCGGCGGGGATGAAGTGGACCAGCGTTTCCACCACGCAGGCGACCGCGAGGATGATCAGCGTGGTTTCGGTGTCGAGCCACGCCAGGTTTTTAGGCAACCCGATGACATGCTCGAATGCGAGCAGGTTGATCGCCAGCAGCGGAACGGTGATGCGGACGCCCGCCGAGAAACTCAGCAGCAGGCCCACGATCACGGCGGCGAGTGGTTCGTTCAGTGTGTCAGGCAGGTTCATCGGAAGAGATTGAAAAAGCGTTGCAAGACGTTTGAGCCTTGGTTTCCGTTGTTGTCACCGGGCTCGCTGACGTTTTGGTCGAGCAGGCTGCGCTGGTCTTCGGTGAGGTAGTAACGTTCGCCGTGGCCGAACATGCCGCCGCCGACATTCACCATCTCCAGTCCCTCCGGCACGGGAAATTCCTGCATCGGATAACTGGCGGGCATCTGCTTCATCACGTTGGCCCAGACGGGCAGGGCGACCTTCGCGGCGTAACCGCCGGGCATCACGGTGCGCGGCCTGTCGTAGCCGATCCAGGCTCCGGCGGCGAGATGGGTGGTGAAGCCTTCAAACCAGGCGTCCTTGTAATCGTTGGTCGTGCCCGTCTTGCCCGCGGCGGGCGCGTTGAAGCCGAACTCCTGGCGGACCGAGGTGCCGGTGCCGAAATCGAGCACGTTCTCCATCATGCCGGTGACCTGTCGCGCGACCTGCGGGGTGAAGACGCGACGGCCTTCCGGCTGGAATTGATAGATCACGCGGTCCTTGTCGTCGCGCACCTGCACGACGATGTGCTGGCGCACCCAGACGCCTTGATTCGCGAAGGTCGCGTAGATGCCGGTCAATTCGTTCAGGCTCAGATCGCACGCGCCGAGAAAGCTGGAGCGATACGGCGGGATGAGCGTGGTGACGCCGCAGGAATGGGCGTAGTTATTGAGCAGGTCGTAGCCGATGATCTCGCCCATGCGCGGCGCGGCGTAATCGTCCGATTTCACCAGCGCATCGTTCACGCGCATGATGATCCGGGAGCCTTCATCCGAGGTCGGAATCGGCCCCTGCGCCTTGAGATCGAACGGCGTCGCGTCGATCGTGCTGGCGGGGCAGTAACCTTTTTCCGCGAAGGCGGTGGCATAGATCAGCGGCTTGATCGTCGAGCCGACCTGGCGGCGCGCCTGCATCGCGCGGTTGTATTGACTGAGCGCGAAATCACGCGAGCCGACCACGGCGCGGATCGCGCCGGTGGCCGGGTCCATGGCGAAGAAAGCGCCCTGAAGCACGTCCTCGTCGGGCAGGCCGGTGTTGGGATCGGCGTAACCATTGGCATGCGATTCACCCTTGGAATTTTCGATCTCGATGATGCGGGCGGCGAGAGCGTTCTCGGCCACGTTCTGCAAATGGGCGTCCACGGTGGTGAAGATCTTCAAGCCGCCTTGCTGAATCGTGGTGGGATCGAGGATCATTTCGAGTTGCCGCCGCACTTCGCTGGTGGCGAATCCGCCGCCGAAATCGGGGCGGGGCCGCAGGGAGAGCGGCGCCTTGGAGGCCTTCTCCGCTTCCTCTTCGGTGATGTAATTGGCGCGGACCATGCGGTCGAGCGCCCGGTCGCGCGCGGCCTTGGCGGCCTTGATGTCCTTCCACGGCGAGGAGGCGTTCGGGCTGGAGATCATGCCCGCGAGCAGCGCGCTTTGGGCGAGATTGAGCTGCGAGGCGGAGACGCCAAAGAAGGCGTAGGCGGTCGTCTCCGCGCCGTAGAGGCCCTGGCCGAAATAAATCCGGTCGAGGTAATAGCGGAGGATTTGTTCCTTGGTGTAAGCCTGCTCGATGCGATGGGCGAGGAAGATTTCGAGGAACTTGCGGTCGTAGGTACGTTCCAGTCGGCCGATGCTGTTGCGGGCGAGTTGTTGCGTGATGGAGCTGCCGCCCTGCCGCCCGCCGTGGCCGGTGAAATTCGAGACGGCCGCGCGGCCCATGCCCCAGAGATCGATCGCGCCGTGGGAATAGAAGCGGCGGTCTTCCGTCGCCACGACCGCCTCGCCGAGGAGCTTCGGCACCGGCTTGTTGCTGGGCATGGCGATGCGATTTTCCTCGAAGAAGCGGCTGAAGGCGCGGCCCTGGTAATCGTAGAGGAGGGACGCCTTGGGCATCTCCTTGACGACATTGAGATTAATCAGCCCGGCGCGCGTGCTGTAGTAGACGTAGAAGAGCCCGAAGACGCCGATGACGGCGATGAGCGGCCCGGCCAGCATCCAGGTGAAGATGCCGCTCTTTTTTCGACCCCGTTTGGCGCGGGGCCGCGCGGGAAGGGCAGGGGGGGATTTGCTCATGACAGGGAACTCGCGGGGAGAACGATCTTAGGATCGATCTGAAGAATAGGCGAGAGTTGCCTGCTTACGGAACCTCGCTGACAACCTGCCCGGAATCATTCGTGGGCGAGGCCGAGGCGGGGGATTCCAGTAATTTCGACGCCCGCCCGGAGCCGGTGGGACCCTTGGAAGGATCGTCGTTGTCGCCGCCCGTGCCGGGACCGTTCCGGGAATCAAGCAACAAGCGGTGGATCAGGTAGACGAGGATCAGGAGATTGCCGAGGACGAGGAGAAATTTCCACCACGTGGAGTAGATGTAGATTTCGTAGATCTCGAAGGGGAGGAGAGAGCCGGTGACGATCAACACGAGGTACTCCGCCCAGTGCTTGCGCAGGTAAAGGCCCACGCCTTCCGCCGCGAAGAGAGCGGCGTAGATAAAGGCGGTATAGCCGAGAAGGGACAGCTTATATGACGTGAGCTTCGAGGCCTCGTCGAGCAGCCAATCGACGATGTGGTTTTCCGGCGGAAGGTGATACGGGACGATGATGTAGGTGTTCAGGATCTGCACCACGTCGTGATGCCGGAGCCGGAGGAGACCGAGACCGACGGCGATGAAGAAGACGGCATGGGCCAATTTATAAATCGCAATCAGCCGCAGGACAAAATCCTCCCACGGGGCAACTTTGGTCTTGGGCGCGGACATGGGTAGCTTTTAGACGCCAAAAAAGGGTTGGAAGTTCGATCTTAAAACAAAGGGCCCTGGCTCAAAAATCGAATCACCACGGGACTCTCCATCAGCATGCACCCGCCGGATGGGAAAGCTCGAGAACTCTTTGCGGAAATTACATTAACGTTCTGTCATGGAAGGGTTGCCGCTCGCCGCGGGCCGGGGATGTGTTTAGCTGAGGCATGACTCTCGCGGTCCCGTCGCAGAACCGCTCCGAATGGCTGGAGGCCGACGGCCTCGGCGGCTTCGCGAGCGGCACGGTCTGCGGTGTCCGTACACGAGTCTACCACGCTTTGCTGCTGGCCGCGACCACGCCCCCGGCGGGACGAATGGTGCTGGTCAACGGCTTCGACGCGGAGCTGGAAACGGGACGCGGCCCGTGGGCGCTTTCCACCCAACGCTATGCGCCCGGCGTGGACGCGCCCGATGGCGCTTCGCGGCTGGAAAGTTTCACGACTGAGCCGTGGCCGACTTCGATTTTTGCGTTACCGGAGGGCGGGCAAATCGTGCAGGAGATTTTTGTCCCGCGCGATCGCGCCGTGGTTGTGCTGCGCTGGCGCGCGGTGAATGTGGGCGGTGCGGTGAAGCAGTTGCGAGTGCGGCCCTTCTTTTCCGGTCGCGATTTTCATGGGACGCATCATGAAAATCCGGCCTTCGCCTTCGCGCCGGAAAGCACGGCGGCGGGTCAGCTCTGGCATTTTTACCCGGGCGTTCCTTCCGTGCTGGCGCGGAGTAATGGCGCCTATCAGCACGAGCCCGAGTGGTACCGGAATTTTCTTTACGATGAGGAACTCGAGCGCGGTCTTCCCGCGACGGAAGACCTCGCCGCGCCGGGACGCTTTGTCTTCGATCTCGCCAACGGGCCCGCTGTTTTGATTTTCTCGGCGGAAGGACTCGGCGCGACACTGCCTGCGCTGCCCGCCGAGGCACTCGCCGATCAATTGGCGGAGGGAGAGCGTGTGCGCCGGGCGGCTTTGACCTCGCCGAGACGACGCGCGGCTGAGGCGTATCTCGTCAAGCGCGGGAAAGGTCTCACGATCATCGCGGGTTATCCGTGGTTCGGCGATTGGGGGCGCGATACTTTTATCTCGATGCGCGGGCTTTGCCTGGCGACCGGACGGCTGGAAGAGGCCCGGCAAATCCTGGCTGCGTGGGCCGCCACGGTTTCGCAAGGCATGCTGCCCAATCGCTTTCCCGACACGGGCGATCAACCCGAGTACAACTCGGTCGATGCCTCGCTCTGGTATGTCATCGTGGTTGTCGAGTTTTTGGCGGCGGTGGGAAATGATCCAAAATTAGGGGCGGAAAAAGCCGCGCTGTTAGGCGCGGTCGAGGCCATTCTGACCGGTTATTTCCACGGCACCCGTTACGGCATTCGCGCGGATGAGGACGGCCTGCTGGCCTGTGGCGTTCCGGGCGTGCAGCTCACCTGGATGGACGCGAAAATTGGCGATTGGGTCGTGACGCCGCGCATCGGGAAGCCGGTGGAAGTGCAGGCGCTGTGGCTGAATGCCCTCGGTCTCGCTTCGCGCCATTTGCCCGGCTGGACGGCGGCCTATGAGGAAGGTTGCGCGAGCTTCGATCAGCGTTTTTGGAATGAGTCGCGCGGGTGTCTCTATGATGTGGTCGATGTCGATCATCGGCCCGGCGTGGTGGACGATCGCGTGCGGCCAAACCAGCTTTTCGCGGTGGGTGGTTTGCCGCTCGCTTTTTTTCAGGGAGAGCGGGCGGCGCGGGTTGTGCAGCTCGCGCAGGATTGCCTTTGGACGCCGATGGGGCCGCGGTCGCTCGCGCCGGGAGAGAAGGATTACGCCCCTTATTACCGGGGCGACCAGCTTCATCGCGATGGCGCGTACCACCAGGGGACGGTCTGGCCCTGGCTCACCGGGGCCTTTCTCGAGGCCATGGTGCGCGTGCGCGGCGGAACGCCGGAGGCTCGGGCGCAGGCGCGGGATTTCCTGCGCGCCTCGCAACTCGGGCGGCTGGATCTTCCCGGTCTCAACCATGTGCCGGAAATCGCCGATGCCGAGCCGCCCCACACCGCGCGGGGCTGCCCCTTCCAGGCCTGGTCGCTGGGTGAACTTTTGCGGCTGGAACGAATTCTCGAACCTTAGGCGCCCGTCGGGCGTCTTAGGGTAGAAGGGAAGCCGTCTTCGGCACTTTCCCTGCTGCAAAGCGCTGGTACATTAAAGAAGAGTCCCATGAGAATCGTCATCACGTCCGGTCCCAGCTACGAGCCACTCGATAAAGTGCGCCGTCTCAGCAATTTCTCGACTGGGGAACTGGGCACGCTTCTGGCCGAGGGCTTCGCGCAGGCCGGGCATGGGGTGCTTTGTTTTCGCGGGACCGCCTCGACTTTCCCGCCGCCGCTTTATCCCGTGGAGGTCGTTCCCTTCAACACGAACGACGACCTGGCCTCGAGCCTGCACCGCCTGATCGGACGCGAGGAAGTGAACTTGGTTTTTCATGCCGCGGCCCTTTGCGATTTTCGGGTGAGCGAGATCCGGAACGAGAAGGATGAAGCGGTGCATGACGGAAAAATCTCGAGCCGTGACGGCGCGTTGCATCTCACCCTGGAACCGGTGCCGAAGTTAATCGACACGTTGCGCCGCCTGTTTCCCTCCAGCATCCTGGTTGGCTGGAAGTATGAAATGGACGGTACGCTGAAGGATGTCATCGAGAAGGGCCGCCGCCAGATCGACGATTGCCTGACCGATGCGTGCGTCCTGAATGGCGAGGCCTATGGCCCCGGTTTCGGCATGATTTCCCGCGCCGGCGAGCAGGTGCATCTGCCGGACAAAGCCGCGCTCTGCCGCTTCCTCATCGATTGGGCGGAGCGCACGCCGAGCGCGCTCAGCACGCCGCGGCAGGAGAGCTTCCATGCGCTGGCGAGCTTCATGCCGCTTGCGCCGTTTATCTAGGAGCCTGCCGAAAGAGGCTCGCTCTCAAAAAATTCGGTCATCCTGAGCTTGTCGAAGGATCAGCTTCCGTTGACATCCACTCTCCACAAGGGAGGTCTCGCTAATTCGGGTGCGTGCCGGAAGCTGATCCTTCGACAAGCTCAGGATGACTGATTTTGGGGCGACCATCTAATGGGAAATCGCTCCAAATTTCCGCAGGCGGGGATGACAGCGTTGTAACAGAATATTGTCATGCCTGCGGTATCCTACTGACATGCGCTTCCGCTTTCGTTTTCCGGCTTTCGTTGCTCTTTTTCTCCTGGGCTTTGCCTTCCTTGGCGCGGATGCTCTTCACGCTGGGCCGACTCAGGCGCCCGCCTGGAAACTCCAGGATCTGGATGGGAAAACCGTCCAGCTTTCCGATTTCAAGGGCAAGGTGGTCGTGCTCGATTTCTGGGCAACATGGTGTCCGCCCTGCCGCGTGGAAATTCCGACCTTCATCGAATTGCAGAAGGAGTATCAGAAACAGGGAGTCGTGGTCATCGGGATGTCGTCGATGGAGCAGAGCCCCGCGCCGGTGGTCAAATTCGTCAAGGCCCAAGGGATCAACTATCCCATTGTGATGGGGGATGAAACGACGATGACCCTTTACGGAGTCGAAGGTATTCCGACCACGTTCGTCATCAATCCCGAGGGAAAGATCGTCGCCCGGCACGAGGACGTGACGAAGAAGAGTGTTTTTGAGGCCGATATCCGCCAGGCGCTTCCGGCGGGGCATTAGTTGCGCCTTTTTCTCCGTCATCCTGAGCTTGTCGAAGGATCAGCCTCCGTTGACTTCCGCTGTCCGGAATGGCAGCTAGCACAGAATTCGGGTACGTGCTGGAGGCTGATCCTTCGACAAGCTCAGGATGACAAGCTCTTTGGAACGGCTATCTAAGTAAGAGTTGCCTAAGCCGATTTGGCCATCGTGGCATCCAGCGCCCGGCGTTGCTTCATGGTCTCCGCGATGCTCACGGTGCTGATGGTGCAATCGGCGGCCTCGATTGCGCTCGTCACCCGCTGCTCGTGCATGATGAAGCGGCTGCGTTTGTAGAGCAGGTAATCATCCCGCTTGGCCGACGGCGTCAGGTTGATCGTGGCCAGGTTCGCCCCCGCCCGGAGGGCCCGCACATAACCGTCCTCGTGGACAATATTCAGCGCGCTGATGGCCGGAATAATATAGGAGGGATTGCGCAGGCGGAGTCGCGCGATGCAGTCGATCGTCGTCTCGAAATCGGCCGAGGGCTTTCCGGCGAAGGGCGTTTGTTCGCCCGCGATGAAGGGACTCACGCTCGCCCCGGCGAGGGGAAGTTCGCCGAGCAGATCCAGCGATTCCTCGATATGTTCCGGTGTCTGGCCCGGCAGTCCGAGGATGAAACCGGAGGAGACCGCCCAGCCTGTCGAGGCCAGGTAACGGATCGCCTCCAGGCGCTGGTCGAAATTTCCGGGGGCCTGCACCTGCCGGTAATGGTCGCGGTTGCCCGTCTCCAACTTGATGATGTAGTACGAGGCGCCCGCCTGGCGAAGTTCGTCGTAAAGTTTGTGGTCGAGCGTCCCGAGGCAAACGCTGATGCCGAGATTCGTCTCTTTCCGGATGGTCTCGATCAGCGGCAAAATCAATTCGCGCACGCCAACGGTGTCTTCGCCGGTCTGCAAATTGAGATCGGTGATGACGGAGGGAAGTCCGCGCCGGATGGTCTCGCGCAACGTTTCCAATTCCAACCGGAAACGCTTGAGGTCGCGGTTGTCGCGCCGCATCCCGCAGTAGTTGCAGTTCTGCCGGCAATAATTGGAGACTTCGATCACGCCGCGCACGAAAACCTGGCGGCCAAAAACTTCATCGCGCAAGGAGCCCGCTTTTTCCTCACGCGTTTCCCCTCCTTGGTCGAAGGAGGCAAAGGCGGAGCCGGCGGGAGGAAGAGACGTCATGACGTCCTCCGCTCATGCCGTTGATCAAAAAGTTGAATAGATGTGCCCACGAACCCCTCAGTCTTTAAACCATCCATAGCCCGGCAATTCTTGTCAATGCTTGATGGTTCATTGCTTATTTCATTTTCCCTGTGGTCCCCACCATTTCCTTCCGCTCCAGGTCACGGGCCAGGGAAACCAGCAGGCGAGCCAGACGCCGACGCGCCAAAGACTCCACGCTTCGGTCGATAGCAGGTCTCGTACCTCCCATCTACAACCCGCTTGGGAGGAGAGAATCCACGCGAAAAGAACGTCTGCTTGCATTATGCACGCCAGCCCCAGCCACGGCGTTGCATGATTCGGGTGAAATGCGATGGCCGCTAACCACCCCAAGGCAGGAAGCACGATAATACGTGCCGCGGAACCGGCGGGCCGATTCCACCAGACGGTCTTGCTCCACCGCAAATGATGCAACAGCGCCTCCTTCCACGTGGGAACATCGGCGGCGGTAACCAGCGTCGTGGCGCTCAATCGCACCGGTTTTAATCTTTGCCCGAGCACAAAGTCATCCGCGAGAGACGCCCCGAGTTCGGCCCACTCGACTCGCCTCAAAAAATCGTCCCGGCGAAAAAGCATGCCCGCGCCCAAGCCGAAATCGACCGGGCCGAGCTTTCGCAACAAGAGCACGCCGGGATAAAATTCCGCGTTTACATAAAGCGCGTCGAAGAGGGCCGGGCGCGATGCGATCTCCCGCACGACGTAGGGAAAAGTCAGCATGCCCGCGCCGCTCGCCGCGAATTCATTGCGCAAGCCGTGGAGAAATCCGGGCGGCGCGATGATGTCCGCATCGCTCCACAACCAGAGCTCGCCTTGCGCGCGGGGCGCGAGTCGCTTTTGCCAGGCGATCTTGGGATTCGCCGCGTCGTCGGGTTCCGCGCGATAAATGACCTGAAGCCGGGCCTGCGGATAACGCTGCCGCATCTGCTCGAGAAAAGGCGCGGTGATCGCGCGGTCGGCCTCATGGATGCCGAGGAGCAACTCGCTCTCCGCATCGAGCTGCGCGAGGAAGGATTCCAGTCCCGCCGGTTCGCCCCGCCAGCCGCGCGAGCCCAAGGGAGCGAGTGGTTTGAAAATCGAGAGCGTGCCGGGGAGGGGATTTGTCGCGGGAACCGCTTGGCGTTTTTCCCGGCGGGCCGCATCCGCTACCAGCCACCAGGAGAGCAGCCACCACGCGATTCCCGCGCCGGTCCAGATGCCGAGAGCCCACTCACCGTACATGCGATTCCAGCGACGCGGGCCGGGCGGTGGCCAATTCCGGTTCGTGACGGAACCAGGCGACCGCGTCCCGGATGCTTTTGGGCAGCGACGTTTGCGGGATCCAACCCAGTTCGGCGCGCGCCTTGGCATTGCTGAAGAACTGGACGCGATCCGATTGCAGCGCGGTCTCCAGGCAGACCCGCGCATTGCCGCTACGCGGTGCGAGTAAATTCATCAACTCGCCGCCGCATCCGATCAGGCGGATCAGGGCTCCGGGCAGACAGGTCTCAGGCGCGGTGCGGCCGGTTTCGAGCGCGAGCAAATCGAGGAATTCTTTCAGCCACAGATTTTCATCGCTGAGCAGGTAACGCTCGCCCACGCGGCCCGCCGCGGCGACGTGCTGCAGGCCGCGGCTGAGGTCGCCGATGCCGATGAAATTCAGACCCGTGCGGCAGTAGAAAGGGAAACGGCCCTGGAGGAAATCGAGAATCATCCGGCCCGTCGGCGTGGGCGCTTCGTCGCCGCGGCCGATGGGGCAGGTCGTGCTGGCGATCACGACGGGCAGTCCCCGCTTCGCCCACGCGAGGGCCCGTTGCTCCGCGTGCCATTTGGAAGCTTTGTAGGCGGAGAAGCGCGGAGCTTTGACTGGAAAATCGGTTTCATCGAGCGGCGTATCGGCAGGCAGATCGGGATCGGCCTGCATCAGTACGCCGGCAGAACTGAGATGCACGACCTTGCCCACGCCTTCATCGGCGGCGGTGCGCAGGAGCGTTTCTGTTCCCTCGACATTGGTGCGCCACAGTTCGCGGCGATGCCGCAGGCCGAAGCGATAACTGCCTGCGATGTGATAAACAATGTCCGCGCCCCGGCAAGCCCGCGCGACGGAGGATGGATCCTCGAGATCGCCCGCGCTGATTTCCACGTCGTCGCCAAAGAGGGTCTTGGCCTTACGGCGATGCCGGGCCAGGATGCGAACCGCTTGTCCCTGCCCGGCAAGATCGCGGGTCAACTGTCGCCCGATAAATCCGGTGGCGCCGGTAATGAGGATTTGCGAGGACATGGAAGCAGGGGCAATCTAAAGAGTTACCACACTATGGCCAAGGAGGTTGTTTTTGTCGCGGACGACTTTGGGATGACGCCCCAGATCAACGATGCGATTCAGTATGCGCATGAGTTTGGGCAGTTAACCGGCGCCGCCCTGATGGTCGGCCAGTCCGCCACGGAGGATGCCGTGAAGCGGGCGCGGGCGCAACCCGGTCTGGAGGTCGGGTGGCATTTGCACCTCACCGATTCGCTTCCGACCACAATCGAGCGCTGGCCCTGGGGCGCGTCGCCCGCGCGGGCAGGATGGAGCATCGGACTACGGCCCTCCGCCTACTTCCTAATGCGGCATGAGGTTGCGCGGCAATGGGAATTGATGCGGGCCACCGGGCTCGAGTGCCGCTTCATCACGTCGCATCATCACTTGCATGCACATCCCTTCGTTTATCGCGCGCTGCGGGAGGTAATCGGCCCCGGTTTTCCCGGGTGGATCCGGCTGGGCCGATCGTGCTCTTTCGATCCTCGGCCGTGCTCGGATGCTGTCGCCGCGCTCATGGAATTTTTCCAAAAGCGGCGGCGAAGATTGTCACCGTGGCGAGCCACCGATACCTTGTGGGGCCTCGATCGGCTCTTCGCGATGAGGGCGCCGGAAGTCCGCGCCGCCATCGACGCGCAGCCTGAAGGTTTTCACGAATTTATTTTTCATCCCCGAACCCGCTCCTGTCCCGATACGCTATGTTTGCTCGAACTCAAGTCCTCCGCGCGTGCCTGATTTTTCTTTTCGCTGCGCCTCTCTTGCGCGCCGACGCGCCCTCGGCTCCGCGCCCGTTCCGTTATGACACGGACACGTTCGCCTTCGCCAATGAGACGGTCTGGAATTATGTCGGCGGCACCGTGCAGGCCGAGTCATCCGCCGCGAAGAAGCGCGAGTACACGCGGCATTGTTTCGTGGTCACGCGCGCGGCGGTGCAGTTCTGGAAATTCGCGCGCTTCGATCCGGCGGCCCCGCCGCTCGCGCGCGACGAACTGGCCCGTCGCATTCGCGAAGTGACGGAACGTTCCGTCTGGCTGCCCGCGCTGAACCGTGAGCAGCGCATTGTGTTTCCCGGTTACGCCAACCTGCGCGAGATCAGCCACGCCGAGGCCGGAGTCTTCCAGTCGAATATTGGCCTCGGCTGGCCGGTTTATTTCCGGGCGGGGAACATGCCGATTGTGGTCCCGGTCAGCCACGCGACCGAGGCGCAGCTGAACGGTGAAGTGTGGCGCGATCTGCAAAACGACGTGCCGACCATCGTGTGGCTCTACAATTTTCCGAGCCTGAAAATCAATCACGTCGTGGTGATCTTCAAGGGTGCGCGGGAGGGTGATCATTTTCATTATACGGTCTACGATCCGAATTATTCCGACGCGCCGAAGAAGCTGGAGTTCGACGCGGGCTCGCGCGTCTTTTCCTACCAGCCCACGTTTTATTTCAAAGGCGGCCAGGTCACCGCCCGCGCGATTTATCGGGGAGTCGTGCAGTAAAACTCGGTCAACCCACGCTGTTTATTATTCTTCCATGAGTCGCCAGGTAGTCGTCACAGGTTTCGGCGCGGTCACTCCGCTCGGCGGGGATTTTCCTTCCTCGTGGCAGGCGCTATTGGAGGGACGGGACGCCGAAGCGTCACTCGAGTTGTTCGATACCGCCGGATGCCGCTGTCATCGCGCGGCGACGGTGACGCTGCCGGAACTGCCCTATTTCTCCGAGCGCGTCACCCGCCGATTTTCCCGCGCCACCCGGCTCGCCCTGCCCGCCGCCCGCGAGGCGCTGGCCCATGCGGGCCTGCTCGATGCGGAGGGGAAAAGTCTTTTGCCGGAACTCTCCCTTTCCGTTTCCACGACGGCGGGCGGCATGGCCTTTGGCGAAAACTTTGTCCGTGATCTCCTGGCCCACCGGCGGGCGCATTTGCTGAGTAAAGTCGGCCGTTACCTGCCGCAGCAGCAGGTCCTCGATCTCCAGCAGGCGCTTGGTTTCGCGGGGCCGTCGGTCATCATGGCCAATGCCTGCGCGAGCGGCGCCAATTCCATCGGCCATGCCGCCGAGTTGATTTCCGTGGGCGCGGCCGATTGCGTTTT
>JAMFSY010000007.1 GCA_026225555.1 Methylacidiphilales bacterium | reverse complement strand
GGCTCTGCTGGCCCTCCTGAATGAGGATTTCCATGCCGTGAAATTCCCGGCCGGCGGACCGCGCCATTTGGGTCAGAACGATCTGGGCCAAAAGAAGAAGCCCCACCAGCGAACTGGTGATGGTCAGCACCCAAAATTGTATTCTCGTCATAAAATGCACCGGTAGACCGGCGGGAAGACACTTTGACATCCAGGCGCCCCAGGGGGGAAGTCGAATCGCTCTCCCCCCCAGGCCCATCGTCAGGGGGCAGATAGGGAGCAATGCCGGGAGAACCCCTTTACCTGCCGGGTGGAGCGTAGATCGTCCGTGGCCGCCCTTCCAATTCGACGACGGCGTGTTCGATGGAACGCCGGTAGTCCATGGGACTCTTCAGTGCGATCTGCTTAAAAACCCGGCTGAAATAGCCCTGGGATTCAAAACCGACGGCATAAGCCACCTCGGCCACGGTCAGAGGCGTGCTCCGCAACATGGTCGTGGCGGCCTTGATCCGCTCGACGTTGATATAACTCGTCAGGCGCTGGCCCGTTTCGCGATGGAACAAATTGGAGAGGTAATCGCTCGAGCAATGGAGCATGCCGGAGAGGAACCTCACGCCCAGCGTGCTCTGCCCCAGATGCTCCTGAACGAGCCGCTTCGTCTGGGAAATCTTCAGCTTTTCCACCGGGGCGGAATGACGCCCCTGCCGGACAACCGATTCCAGTGTGCTGAGATAGATGAGGAGCAATCCCTTGATCCCGAGGCGTTGCTCCTCCCCGTGGCCATGGGCGAGTTCGGCGATTTCCTCCAGGTAATGGGCCAGGGACTGGTGCTTATTAGTGTCGAAATACTCGGTCTTCATTTCGACCTTCGTATTCGCCTCCGTGGCGGTCTGGAGTTGGATGCTGACCGTTTCGTTATAAACGCTGACGACCAGATTCTTGAAGGCTGCTGATTTTCCCTGCGGGAAAATCTCCCGGTGCGGAATACCGCCGGGAATCACGGCCAGTGCGCCCGCCTCCACGACGAACTGATCGTGGATGAATTCAAAGCGGGTGGCTCCCTCGACGCCGATAATGAGGTCCGGATTAAAATGAAAATGAAGGCCCGGATGCTCCATGACGTGGTCCCTTAGGCTCGGGACATGAAGCACGGTGCGCCTCTCATCGGCGCGCCGAATTTGCTCCATCAGAACGCCTTCGCTAAAGGCCCCGAGGTCTATTTTGGGCGAAGGAGGAGCCTTGGATCGCCGCATACCTAAGAATTTTATAAAAATTCTCTGTATTTTTGCAAGCACATAGGTTGCTAAAAAGTCGATAGAAGCTTAAGTAATAGGAGGATGGCTCGCATTTCACTCCTAATTTGCGGCAAATGGACTTCGGCTAGGGACGACGCCGATCTTGGCAAGCACTTAACCCTACCCATTTACTCCCCAGCCCTAATCTAGGTTTTTTCATGAAACAGTTTAAACAGGAGCCGCCGAGCCTCAATCTGGAACCGCCAACCCGGATCGACCGGCAGATGGTGCAACGTTGGATGGCTTTCTTTGGCTCCCAGATCGCCAGTTTCGAATCCGAACTGACCGCGCTCGATTCCGCGATCGGCGACGGCGACCACGGCGTCAACATGCGGCGCGGCCTTTATGCGGTTAACCAAGCCCTCGATGGCACGGAAGTGCCCGACATTTGCGGACCGTTCCGGGTTATTTCCACCACCCTTCTTTCCTCGGTTGGCGGCGCGAGTGGGCCGCTTTATGGGACCTTCTTCCTGCAGTGCTCCCACTTCGCGCCGCATAAATCCGAGCTCTCGCTGGCTGATTTCACCGCGGCGGTCGATGGCGGTTGCCGGGGCGTTATGCACCTCGGCAAGGCCGCGGGTGGCGACAAGACCATGGTGGACACCCTACTGGCCGCGGTGAGTTCCCTCCGCCGTTCCGCCTCTCGGCATCTGTCGCTGCAGGAAGCATTGGAAACCTGCGCCAAGACGACGCTCGAAGCGGCACGCTCGACCATTCCGATGGTCGCCCGCAAGGGTCGCGCCAGCTACCTCGGCGAGCGTAGTGCGGGACACTTGGACCCCGGCGCCCTGTCAGCCTCGCTCCTTTTCGAGTCGCTCTCCTGCGCTCTTTTCCCAACTTCATTCCGCATCGCTCAACCCACGACCGCATCGACCCTTAACCCCGCATCCCTATGAAATACATCCTGGCTTTTGATCAAGGCACGACCAGTTCCCGCGCCATCGTTTTCGACAACGCCGGCGAAATCCGCTCCGTTGCGCAAAAGGAATTCAAGCAGTACTTCCCCCAGCCGGGTTGGGTCGAGCATGATGCCGATGAAATCTGGGCCAC
The DNA here is from genome assembly GCA_026225555.1 of Methylacidiphilales bacterium. Lineage (GTDB taxonomy): Bacteria > Verrucomicrobiota > Verrucomicrobiia > Methylacidiphilales > UBA1321 > JABDGH01. Next base: position 86,608 of record JAMFSY010000007.1, on the reverse strand, counting down.
CCAGATCGGCGTGGCGGCCGAGGCGATGAGCAAGGCGGGGCTGTCCGCGAAGGACATCGCGGCCATCGGCATTACCAACCAGCGCGAGACGACGATGGTCTGGAACCGGGAGACCAGCAAGCCGGTCGGCCACGCCATCGTCTGGCAGGACCGCCGCACCGCCGGTTTTTGCGACCAGTTGAAGCGCGACGGCCTGCAGGGGCTCATCCAGAAAAAGTCGGGACTGATCATCGACGCCTATTTCTCCGGCAGCAAACTGCGCTGGATCCTCGATAACGTTCCCGAAGCGCGCAAGCTGGCCGACCAGGATAAGCTCGCCTTCGGCACCATCGACTCGTGGCTGGTCTGGAAATTGACCGGCGGCAAACAGCATCTCACCGACGTGACCAACGCCAGCCGCACGATGCTCTTCAATATCCACACCGGCGAATGGGACAAGGAGCTGCTGGAGGTCTTCAAAATTCCCGAGTCCGTGCTGCCCCGGGTCGCCGCCTCGAGCGAGGTCTACGGCTCGTCCGAGCACCTCGACATCCCGATCGCGGGCATCGGCGGTGACCAGCAGGCCGCGCTCTTCGGCCAGGCCTGTCACACTCCCGGCATGGTCAAGAACACCTACGGCACCGGCTGTTTCATGCTCATGTACACCGGCACGAAGGCGATGCCTTCGCATAATAATCTTCTTACGACCGTGGCGTGGAAGATCAGTGACAAGATGGAGTACGCGCTCGAAGGCGGCGTCTTCATTGCCGGCGCTGTGGTGCAGTGGTTGCGCGATGGACTCGGCATCATCAAGCACTCCTCCGATGTCGAAAAGCTGGCCGCCACCGAGAGCGACAACGGCGGCGTCTTCCTGGTGCCCGCCTTCGCGGGGCTCGGCGCTCCACACTGGGACCAGTACGCGCGCGGCACCATCACCGGCCTGACCCGCGGATCGACCGCCGGGCATATCGCCCGCGCGGCGCTGGAGGGCATCGCCTTTCAGGTGGCGGACGTCTTGACCGCCATGGAAGCCGATTCCAAGATCAAGCTCAAGGAGCTGCGCGTCGATGGCGGCGCCGCGGCGAACAATATGCTGATGCAATTCCAGGCCGACATTCTTGGCGTGCCCGTGGTCCGTCCGGCGGTGCAGGAAACCACCGCGCTCGGCGCCGCTTACCTGGCGGGGCTTGCCGTCGGTTATTGGCGCAACGTGGCGGAGATTTCGAGCCAGTGGAAGGTCGATCGTCGCTTTGAGCCCGCCATGAATTCCGATGTGCGGGACAAGATGCGCTCTCGCTGGACCAAGGCCCTGGAACGGGCCAAGGAATGGGAGGAGCCGGAATGAACCGCGACGAAGGACTGCAACGGATTTCGGAGCCAGGCAAGGTCTGGGACGTCCTCATCATCGGCGGCGGGGCGACCGGCCTCGGGGCCGCTGTCGAGTCGGCCTCCCGCGGCTACAGCACGCTGCTGCTGGAGCAGGCCGATTTCGCCAAAGGCACTTCCAGTCGCGCGACCAAGCTTGCGCATGGCGGGGTCCGCTATCTTCAGCAGGGCGATATCAAGATGGTCCGCCATGCCCTCCATGAACGCGGGCTGATGATCCGCAACGCGCCGCATCTCGCTCACGTTTTGGAATTCGTCATCCCGGCCTATCGTTGGTGGGAGAAGGCGTTTTATGGCATTGGCCTGACCGTCTACGATCTTCTCTCCGGGCGGCTCGGTCTGGGACATTCGCGCGTGCTGAGCCTGGCCACGACCCTGGAGATGATTCCCACCGTGAATCAAGCAGGGCTGCGCGGGGGCATTCTCTATACCGACGGTCAATTCGACGACTCGCGGCTCGCCGCAACCCTGGCCCTCACCGCGACCGATCAGGGCGCCGTCCTGCTCAATTACTTTCCGGTCAAGGGCCTGCTCAAGCAGCAGGGCCAGGTCGCCGGGGCCATTGCCACCGATGCGGAGACCGGCCGCGATTACAAAATCCAGGCGCGGGCCGTGCTCAATGCGACCGGCATTTTCACCGACAGCGTCCGGCAGATGGACGACCCCGAGGCGAAGCAGATGCTCTCGGTCAGCCAGGGCGCCCACATCATGCTCGACCGCTCTTTCCTGCCGGGGCATGCCGCGCTGATGATTCCCCATACCGAGGATGGCCGCGTGCTCTTTGCCGTGCCATGGCACCAGCACGTGATCGTCGGCACAACCGACATTCCCACTCCCAATATTTCGCTCGAACCCAAGGCGATGCAGGAGGAAATCGACTTCCTCCTGCGCAACGCGACTCGCTACCTTGCCCGTCCCGTCACGCGGGCCGATGTACAAAGCATCTACGCCGGCCAACGTCCGCTCATCAAGGCGGGGCATGGCGAAAAGACCTCGGCTCTGTCGCGGGACCATACCGTCATTACCAGCAAGTCGAACCTGGTCACGATCACCGGCGGCAAGTGGACCACCTATCGCCGGATGGGCGAGGACGCCATCAACCATCTCACTGAAATCTTCGGTCTGGAGCCCCGTCCCTCCAAGACGGAAAAGCTGCGCCTCCACGGTTATCTGGAAGGCGCGTCCGCCGAGGATCCCCACAGCGTTTACGGTTCCGATTACCCCCAGATCGCGCAACTGGCGCAGGAAAGTCCCGAGTTGGGGCAGCTCCTGCACAAGCGGCTGCCCTATCAGGCGGCGGAAGTCGTCTGGGCCGCGCGGCATGAGATGGCGCGGACGGTCGAGGACGTTCTCTCCCGTCGCACGCGCGCCCTTCTCCTTGATGCCCGCGCCAGCCAGGAAGCCGCGCCCGAAGTCGCCCGGCTCCTCGCCCGCGAACTGGGCCGCGACGTGGCCTGGCAGCAGGCCCAGGTCGAACAGTTCCGGCAATTGGCGGAAAATTACATTCTCAGATAGACCAAACACCCAACCGAGAGATACCCCGAATGAAACCAGCTACTCAACGTCCCCCTTACATCCCAAAGATTGCCTACGTCGTACCCGGCATCGTCCTTGGCCTGCTCGCCTCCACTGCGATCGGCCACGCCGGAACCGATGACAAGGAAATCACGCCCGTGACGGAAAAATCGCAAAATTCCATCTGGACTCAGCAATACCTTCTGGGCGATTGGGGCGGCGAGAGAACGAAGCTGGAACAGGAAGGCGTCAAATTCGACTTCAACGACATCGGCGATTTCCTCACCGACGTCACCGGCAGCCAGACCCATCACGCGACCTATTTCGGCCGATTCCGCGCCTCCGTCGATCTCGACCTGAAAAAGCTAGCCGACATCGATGCGGAATTCTTCGCGAGCGGCATCTACCAATACGGACGCAATCTCTCCGGGGATTATCTCCACACCAACACGCTGACCAGCAGCATCGCGGGCGAGGAAAGCGAGCGCATCGACCAGATCTATTACAAGCAATACCTCTTCGATCACCAGTTCGCGATCACCCTCGGACAAGTCGCGGCGGTGAATGAATTCGGAGCGACCGATTTCTTCGATATTCTCATGAATGACGAACTGGGTTATGCGCCGAATGCCCTGTTCTCCACCAACCAGCCCTTTAGTCCCTCGGGTAAGCCGGGCGTGATTCTCTGGGGCGATCTCTCCTCGATCACACCGGGGCTCTACGTCAAGACGGGCGCCTTCACGGCGATCAACAATCCCTACCGGCCCGACTCCAACGGTGTCTACTACTCGAACGACTTCAACCACGGCGCGACGGTCGCGGCCGAGATCGGTTACAAAGAGCAGAACACCAGCTACGACGGGACGTACAAGATCGGCGCGAACGGCAACGAACTTGCCGTCTACACCAATCCCTCCACGGGCCAGGGTTACCGCGGCGATTACAACATCTACGGCATCGTGGAAAAGACGGTCTATCATCCGGTGGGAGCCGATGGAAAGCTCGACACGAAGAAGGGCCTCGACCTCCTCTTCGAATTCGTGGGCGAACCAGGCGACCGCAATGCCCTCCAGTATGAATTCACGACCGGCGGTCGTTACACCGGCCTCTTCCCGGGCCGTCCGGAAGACAAGGTCGGCTTCGGCGTGATCTATTCGGACAACGGGGACGCCTTCAGTTCGGCTTCGCAGACCGTAAGCGGCCAGGGTCTCGGCGGTGAGACAACCCTCGAACTCGACTACCAATACAACCCCGCGCCCTGGCTCTCCATCCAGCCCGACATGCAGTACATCATTGATCCGGCCGGCAATTCGAGCCGGGACGACATCCTCGTGCTCGGCCTGCGCACCATCGTTCACTTCTGATTCGACCAACTCCACTCCGCCCTCGCGGCGCCTCTTATGAAAAAGCTCATCAACTCTCCTGAAAACGTCGTCCACGAAGCGCTGGAAGGCATGGTTGCCGCCCACGCCGATCTGATCAAGGTCCAGTTCGATCCCACCTTCATCATGCGCGCCGATGCACCCGTGAAGAACAAGGTGGCCATCATTTCGGGTGGCGGGAGTGGGCATGAGCCGATGCATGGCGGCTTCGTCGGGCGCGGCATGCTGGATGCGGCCTGTCCCGGCGCCGTCTTCACCAGCCCCACGCCCGACCAGATGCAGGCCGCGACGAAGGCGGTGGATAGCGGCAAGGGCACGCTGCTCATCGTGAAAAACTACACGGGGGACGTGATGAACTTCGAACTGGCCGCCGACCTCGTCCGCGCGGATGGCGGGCAGGTGGAAAGCGTGATCATCGACGACGACGTCGCCGTGAAGGACAGCACCTGGACGGCCGGGCGGCGCGGCGTGGGCGCGACCATCCTGGCCGAGAAGATCTGCGGCGCGGCGGCGGAGGCGGGCCAATCGCTCGCCGAGGTGCGCGATCTTTGCCAGAAGGTCAACGCGCAGGGCCGCAGCATGGGCATGGCGCTGACTTCCTGCACCGTGCCCCACGTGGGCAAGCCGACGTTCGATCTGCCGGAAGACGAGATCGAATTCGGCGTCGGTATTCACGGCGAGCCAGGTCGGACACGCATGAAACTGAAACCGGCGGATGAGATCGTCGAGATGCTGATGGAGCCGATCATTTCCGACCTTCCCTACAAGTCGGGCGACGAGGTGCTCCTTTTTGTCAACGGCCTGGGTGGCACACCGCAAATCGAGCTGTATATTATCTATAGAAAGGCACTCGAGGTCGCCAAGCGGGCGGGATTGAAAGTCACCCGGAATTTGGTGGGCTCTTACATCACCAGCCTGGAAATGGCGGGGACCTCGATCACCCTCTTGAAACTCGACCATCAACTGACCCCGCTTTGGGATGCGCCCGTCTTGACGTCTGCCCTTCGCTGGGGTCTTTAGAAAATGGAAACCATGACCGTCAACTCACTCGACTCCGCCACGGTGGTGCGCTGGATGCAGCACTGCGCGGAGACTTATCAGCAGCACAAGGACGAGTTGACCGCGCTGGATGCGGCCATCGGCGACGCGGATCATGGCGCGAACATGGCCCGGGGTTTTACCGCCGTGCAGGGCAAACTGGATGGTCTCAAGGACAAGGACATTGGCGCGATTTTCAAGGGCGTCGCCATGACGTTGATTTCGACTGTGGGCGGCGCCAGCGGGCCTCTTTACGGCACGTTCTTTTTGCAGGCCGCGAGCGGGGCCAATGGCAAGACTTCCCTCACGCAGGAGGAAGTCGCCGCCGATTTCGCCGCCGGACTCAAGGGGCTGATGAGCCGGGGCAAGGCCGTCGTGGGAGAAAAAACCATGGTCGATGCGCTCGTTCCCGCCCTGGACGCGCTCAAGCCCGTCGCCAATGACACCCTCGCCGCTGCGCTCGACCGCGCCATCGCCGCCGCCCGCAAAGGGGCCGACTCCACCGTGCCGATGGTCGCCAAAAAAGGACGGGCCAGTTATCTGGGAGAGCGAAGCGCCGGGCACATGGATCCCGGCTGCCTCTCCTCCGTTTTGTTGTTGGAAGCGTTGAAGCAGGCGCTCCCGTCCGGTTAAGGAGAGACCTTCATGGTCGGTCTTGTTCTCGTTTCACATAGTCGCGCCTTGGCGCTCGCCACGCAGGAGCTCGTTCGCTCGATGACCGGCCCCGCGCTCCCCTTGGCCATCGCCGCCGGGGTCGGCGAAGAGCACCGCGAACTCGGTACCGACGCCGTGGAAATTTCGGAGGCCATTCTTTCCGTCCAGGGTCCCGAGGGCGTGGTGGTGCTGATGGACATGGGGAGTGCCGTGCTCAGTTCGGAGACCGCGCTTGACCTGCTCGATGAATCGGCACGCGCCAATATCACGTTTTGTCCCGCGCCCTTTGTCGAAGGGGCGGTCGCCGCCGGGGTCACGGCCAATCTGGGCGCGCCCCGGGAGGAAGTCTGCCGGGAAGCCCTCGCCAGCCTGCAACAAAAGAACCATGCACTGGCGGAGAAGTCGTCCACGCCCGCACCCTCCGAAGCCCTCCAAAAAGCCGACGCCGCCGGCCAGACCATCCGGCTGACTGTTCCCAATCTTCACGGTCTTCATGCCCGCCCCGCGGCCCGCTTGATCAGCGAAACGCGGCCTTTTCACGCCGAGATCACTGTTCGCAATCTGACAAATCAGCGTGGCCCGGTTTCCGTGCGCAGCTTGAGTAGCCTGGCTTCGCTTGAAATTTTGCAGGACAACGAAATCGAGGTAGCCGCCACAGGCGACGATGCTTCCAGCGCGCTCGAGAAAATCAGCGGACTGGTCAAGGGCGGCCTGGGTGATCCTCTCCCGCCCCGGAATGGAAAAGCTCCAGCCGCCGCCCAAGCGGAACCACCCGTGACTCCAAAGCAAACCGATCGCGGCGTGCCGGTCGCGGAGGGCATTGCGATCGGTCCAGGCACTCATCTTGAAGAAGCCGACTTCGAGATTCCTCAAAATAAAATCGAAAACGATGCGCCGGAAATCGCGCGTCTGCAAAAGGCGGTCGCCGACGCACGAGAGGCCCTGGCCACCCGGCAGGCACAAATGCGCGCCACCGTCGGCGCCGCACACGCCGAAATTTACGAAGCCCAGGCGCTGGCCTTGCAAGATCCCGAATTGATCGACCGGGCGATTAGTTTCATCCGCGCGGACCACGATAACACCGCCCTTGCCTGGTCCCGCGCCAATGAGGAAATCGCGCGCCGCTACGAATCGCTTCAGGATCCGTATTTCCGGGCCCGCGGCGCCGACATGAAAGATATCGGGCGGCAGGTTCTCGAGGCGCTTGGCGTGAAGAGGGCACCGGCGAAACCTCTGAGCGAGCCGCGCATTCTCGTCGCCCCCGATTTCGCACCGTCCCAGATCGCGTCGCTGGAAAGGAAGTTTGTCCTGGGCGTTATTCTCCTCGATGGTGGTCCCACCGCCCACAGTTCGATACTTCTTCGCGCCCTGAATATTCCCACCGTCGTGCAGGCCCGTGAAGTCTTCGCGGGCCGTTCACCCGACTCGGTGCAAACCCTCGCGCTCGATGGTTCCACCGGAAAAGTATGGCTGGACCCCGCTGCAGAAGTGCTCGCTGACTTGCGCGCCCGCCAAGTCGATCAGCGTCAGCGCGCCGCCGAGGATAAGGAATCCTGCCTCCAGCCAGGCGCGACTCTCGACGGCCACCGCGTGGAGATTCTCGCGAACATCGGCCACGCTTCCGAGGCCAGGGAAGCTCTACAGGCGGGAGCGGAGGGCGTGGGGCTTCTCCGCACCGAATTTCTTTTTCTCGAGCGCGATTCCGCCCCGACCGAAGAGGAGCAAATGGAAGCGTTGCGTTCAATCGGCGTGGAGTTGAAGGAAAAGCCTCTCACCGTCCGCACGCTCGATGTCGGCGGTGACAAGAAACTCCCCTACGTTCAACTCGCGCCCGAAGAAAATCCCTTCCTCGGCGTGCGGGCGATCCGCCTTTGCTTTCAGCAGGAGGATTTATTCGCCACTCAATTGCGCGCCATTCTCCGCGCCGGTCATCAACACGAATTTCAGATCATGTTTCCCATGATCGCCGACCTCTCCGATCTTCGCCGAGCCAAGGCCGTGCTGGAAAAGGTCCATCTCCAACTCGAGCACGAAAAGATTCCACATCTCTGGCCGATCAAGACCGGCATCATGGTGGAAATACCTTCCGCCGCCATCGCGGCGGAGGCCCTGGCCGAGCAGGTCGATTTCTTCAGCATCGGAACGAATGACCTGACCCAATATGCCCTGGCGGCGGATCGCGGAAACCCCGCCCTGCTTCCCTACCAGGATTCGCTTCATCCCGCCGTGCTTCACTTGATCCAGCATGTCGTGAAGGGAGCGGCGCGATTCAATCGGCCGGTGGCCATCTGCGGCGAGGCGGCTTCCGACGAACTCGCCGCTTTGATTTTTGTCGGGCTGGGCGTGCATGAACTCAGCATGACCCGCACGAAGATCGCCCGCATCAAGTCCGTCCTACGGCAGCACAAGCTGGGCGACGTGCAGCAACTGGCGGAGAAGGCCCTCGCCTGTCATACCGCCGGCGAAGTACGCGCGCTTCTCAGGTAGGGACGCAAGTCTTCTCGCGTCCATCGAAAATGCTATTCCACCGCGGTGACCGTAACCGTCCTCGAATCGGCTCTGCCCAGTTCATCCACCGCGCGAATGGTATGACGTCCCGCCACCGGCTTCCAGAAAAGCGGCGTGCTGGCGGGGGCCTCGCCCAGGTAAGCGGAATCGACAAACCAGTGGACCGCCTCATGCGCGCCATCCGTCGCGGCTTCAAGATTGAGCACCTCATCGTTGGCCACATTCAAGCGCACATGATAAATGCGGTTCGCCTTGGGCGACATGATACGGGGCCCGCGCGCATGGGCCGCTGTTTCCATGATGGACCGGCCTTCCGCGAGCGGCGGTGGCTCAGCCCGAGGCAGGCCCGCTTCGCGAAATAATTTGGCCATGTCGGAGGGCCAGAATTCATAGACGGCGCTATGCGCGGGTCTCGCATCATCCGGGAAACCGGCAAGACGCAACCCGGTTCGATTATCAATCCAGACCCGGCGGTGAATATCGCAACTTGCGATAGGCGACTTGCCCGGAATGAACCAGCCCGGCACCACGTGAGGACAATTCGGCCCAGCTAGAGCACCCGACACGGCGCAGAGCCCGACCTGCTTAAGATTGAGATCGGACGTCAGCGTAAAGCAGGTCGTCGCGGGCGGGGCTTCGCGCGCGCGAAGCGCATCAACAATGGAAAAGAAAAGCGGGGCCGCCGCCGTGCGCCCAACGAATTGCGCATCGGCGCTGCCATCGAAATTACCCACCCAGACGACGAGCACATCATGGTCGAAGACCCCCGCGCTCCAGGCGTCCCGATAGGAAAACGACGTGCCGGTTTTCCAAGCGACAGGCTGCGCGTCACGAGTCAGAGGCGAGAGATTCGCCATGCCCGGCGGCACCGCATCCTTCAACATGTCGAGCGTCAGCCAGGAAGCCTCGGGCGAGAGCAACGACGTTCCCGGCTGATCCGCTTCGCCGACCTCAAAACGCAACGGCTTCCATTGACCACGATTGGCCAGCATCGCGTAAAGCGTGCCGATTTCCTCCGGCGAAATTTCCGCCGATCCAAGCGCGATGCTGAGCCCGTAACGCGCTTCGGGTTGCAGATGGCGCACGCCCGCTTCGTGCAACAGGGCGTAGAGATCGTGGCCCGGGGCGAGGCGCGACTCGAGATCGACCGCGGCAATGTTACGGCTTTGGATCAAGGCATCGCGGGCCCGAATCGGTCCCGCAAATTCGTGGTCGAAGTTTTCCGGGTCATATCCGTTGAAGCTCACGGGCGCGTCGCGCAACAGCGAGTTGGGATGGATAAGCCCCTGGTCGAGCGCGAGTGCATAGACGAAAGGCTTCAACGCGGAGCCGGGGGAACGCTGCATATGCAGGCCGTCCACCTGGCCGTCGATGTCGCGGCGATGGTAGTTTGCCGAGCCGACCGCCGCCTTGATTTCCATCGTGCGATAATCGATCAGGAGTGCGCACGCATTCTTGAGCCCGGTCTGCTCGCGCGCGGCCACGTATTGCGCGATCTCGCGCTCCAGGATGTCCTGATATTGGGCCTCGATGGTGAGCCGGATCTCCGCGCGCGGAGATGTTTCGCGGCGCATCATTTCATCCACGAGATGCGGCGTGCGAAAGGGCAGATCCTTCGGCAGCATCATCTGAAGTGGCATGGCCAGCACACCGCGCAGGCGCGCGTCCTCCGGGTGATCCACCAGCCATTGCCGCAGGAGCACCTCACGCGCGAGGCAAAGCGCGGCATCGTGAGCCGGACGACCCGGAGCACGGCGGGCGGGGCTTTGCGGAATCACGGTCAAGGTCATCGCCTCGACCGGACTTAGGTCGGCCGGTTCCTTCCCAAAATAGATCAGACTGGCTGCGCCCACGCCCTCGATATTCCGGCCATAGGGCGCGGTGTTGAGGTAGGCCTCCAGGATCTCGTGCTTGGAGCAATGCCACTCCATCTGCATCGCGGCCAGGATCTGGCAAAACTTCCCCCAAGGCGTGCGGGTGTTGAGATGATAATGAAGACGCACGAGCTGCATTGTGATGGTCGATGCGCCGATGCGCGGTCCCGAGCCAGCCAGCGCCGACCACGCCGCGCGCGCGAGGGATACCGCGTTCACGCCGAGATGCTCGTGAAAAAAACGGTCCTCATGCAACAGCGTCATCTCGATCAGCTGCGGCGAGATTTTCTCCAACGGCACGTAAACGCGATACCGGTCGTCCGCCGCCAGACTTAAGCGCAGCAGCTTTCCGTCGCGATCCACGTAGCAGGACGAGAAGCTCGTCTCATCGAGGAGGTGAGGCTTGGGCAGAAGCGTGAGAATGGCGACCGTTCCGGCGATCCCGGTCAACCCGAGGCGCAGGAACGGCAGCAATTGTGGCGGAAGGCGCAACTTCATTTCAATCGGTCACGGTAAGCTGGCCCGTCACGCCGCGCGCGCGGATCTTAAGATGATACATCGCCTCAGCCTGGGGTGGCGGCACGGCATAGGTTCCCTTGTTGGTCGCCTTGATGCGGTAGGTGACCTCCGTCACCGCGTTCGAAATATCGCCAAAGGCCAGCACGCGATCTTCGCGTACATCGGCATAATCGATCCCACTAAAGTGGCACGTGCCGGTTTGGATCGACTCAGGCACGACTTCGAATCCACCGGGCAACAGATCCAGCACGGCGACATTGAAGATGTACTGGTCTCCGGTCCCGCGCACGCGCACGACGACGTTCAGTTCCTCTCCCAACTTGGCGGTCGTTGTGACATGGCCGTCCTTGTCCCGATATTCGCGGGAGACCTCAATACCATCGCTCAGCGCCACGGTCACCGGCTCGTGATCGAAACCCGATTCCGCCACTTGATAGAAGAGGCCCTTGAGTCCGAGTTGATTGCTGTCCGGCTTGTGGAAGAGAAGAGCGTCGGCATCGACATCGAAGGTTCCTTCCTGATAAAGGCCTGCGCTCAATGCCAACGGCTTGGTCGCCTGCCCGATTACCTCATCGATCTTCAAATCCGCCAACGCGTTGTTGCCCTTGCCGACCGTCCGCGCGTAAGTATCGAGCGCGAGGATCGCCTGGGCCGCCGAGATCGTATTGTACTCGCCATCCATGATCGGCCGGACGAGCGCCATCAAATCCTGCTCGCCCAGACGATGCAACCGCTCGGGGAAATGCAGCGCCAAGATGTCGACATACTGCGAATCGCGCCCGAGTTCATTATAGAAATCGTCCTCCGCCTGCATCTTCGCGCCGACCAGATGAAAGCGTCCGATCAGATCATCCGCCTGGCTCTGATTTTTCATCAGCGCGTAGCTGGCCGCGAGATAGACATCGGCCACGTCCTCGCCCCACGTGTCCTTCGCGTTGGTTTCGAACCACTGACGATTGCGCTCCAGGAAATTGGTTGTCACCGTGCCGTTGCGGGTGAGGAGATAAATGGCCTCGGCCTGGTTGCGGGCCTGCCCGAAGCTGTTGGGATTTTCCTCCGCCATCTGCTGCAAATGGGCGAGCCCGCGGGTTAGCATGTCGTCCGGGACATCGTATCCACGCTCTTTTGCCTCGGTCAGAAATTGTACCACCCAGATGGAAGGCAAATCGAAGTGCAGATCAGGATCGGCCTGCCACAAACCGAAGGCGCCCTGGTCATTCTGGCGGCTCGCCATCACGCCATAGATGTCCTGAAGTTTCCGCGCCACTTCCGCCTCGCCCTGTCCTTGCGACATGGTCTGCAGCGAAACGAGCGAGGGGAAGGCCTTGCTGATCAGTTGCTCGGTGCAGCCGTATTCATAATGTTCAAGATAGGTGCTCAGCCCCCGCGTGAAACCCTGCGGCAGGATCGAGGCCGTCGCAGTCGCGGAGCGGAACTGCGGATAGAGTCGGCGCGACACCGGCACGCGTTGTTCGGCATCCTTGAAATAGCCGGAAGTCAGCGTCGTGAGATAAGGCACCGGCGGGCGGATGCTCAGATGCGAAGAGAGACTCGACGACTCGTGTCCGCTACGGGCGGTGACAGTAATATCCGCATTGCCCAGCACATCGCGCGCGTGCAGGAGCCAATGCACGCTGGCATCCCGGCCTTCCGCGATGGGCACGGAGCCATCAGGCTTTTGCGTGATCTCGAGGCCGTCTGTCGTGGTCAACGTGACATCGATTGGCGCGTTCGGTCCCGAGCCTTTGATGTTGTTCGCAATGGTCACGCTGAGATCGAACGAGTCGCCCGGCGCGACGAATGTCGGCACGTTCGGGCTGATGACAAACGGTCCACGAACCTGCGTCGTCGTTTCCGCGGAACCGACCGCGTCCGGAGCGGCCGCGACCACCATGACGCGAATCGTCCCGGCAAAATAATCGGGCACGTTGTAGGTGAAAGTTTTCGCCTGTGGCCCGATATCGACGATACCCGACCAGAACGCGACCGGCTTGTCGTGTTTGCGCTTAAACGGATTGAGATGATGCGAGAGTAAGTCCTGGTCGCCATCACCGCCCGCAGCCGCGACCAGTTTCGCGATGGAATATTCAGGGAGAATCAAGTCGACCGTCTGCCGCGTACCGACACCGAGCGCCTCCTTGCGGAAGAAATAAGCAAGCGGCTGGGGCAGATGGTAACCCGCGACTTGCAGGATGCCTTCATCCACGGCGTAGACCACCGCGCGGGTCGGACGATTCGCCTGGATCGTCCATCGCAGGGGCTTGCCCGGCGTGACGACCTTGGGGGCCGCGATCGAAATCAGCGTATGCCGCGCTTCCTGATTCACCTTGAACGGGAGCACCGCGTAACTGAGCGGGCTCATGTAGATTTCTTTGGAATCGAGCGCGCGTACGAACGCGACGTTGATATAGCCGTTGCCTTCAAAATCTTTTGGGATGCGAATCTTCTGCACCGACGAGGTGGTCTCCGCCTTGAACCATTGGGACGCGTAGACCTTGTCCCGCTCGATCGTGATCAAGCCCGCGCCGGTATAGGGCGCGGTGATCTGCACTTCGATCTCTTCACCGGGCAGGTACTCCGGCTTGGAGAGCTTGGCCGTGAGTTCCGCATTCTTCGCCAGCGCGCGAGTCAGATTTCCTGCGCCCGCCACCGAGTACCGCACATCGGCCATCAGGCTGCCCTGCTCATTATAGAAACGCGCGGCGAAATCGCCTGGTTCCTTCGTATCCAGCGCCCACGCCAGTCCGCCGGCGGGAACGCCCAGCGTTTGTTCCGCGACCGGAATTTCCTTCATCACCGACTCGTACTCGTAATTGCCATTCGGTTGTTGAATAAGCACCGAGACATAACGGCGCTCGACGAGTTTGAGCGTGAGCTTTTCGACCGCGATCGACTTCAACTTCGGATCGACGGCGAGCAATTCGACACTCCGCTTGCTGTCGCGCGCCAGGTAACTGAAATCGCCGTCCGGCTTCGTGCCCAACAGCCAGTCGCTGGGCGAAACCAAAATTCCGGCGTAGGCGGTAACGCTACGTCCGCCTTCCTTTTCAAAGCCCTCGGCGAGAAAGGAAAGTTGGTAGGCGGAGGGCTCGATATTGGCCGTCGTCAGGTCGAACGTCGTTTCACCGGCATCATCGGTTTGCTGCTCCGGCAGATCCTCCTCCTGATATTTGCGATGCGCATTGGGATCCAGGTAAGGATCGGTGAAACTGAAATCGGGATAGCGTTCAAAATGAAAGGACGAGGGGCTCAGCGTGATCTTCCCCTTCATGCGATGGCCAACCGACGGCGTGCCGTAAAGATTGCCCAAGGTCACCAGGGCCTTCAGTCCGTTCTGCGAGACCCATCCTTCCCGCGCATCGACCAGCAGCTTGGCCGCAATCTTCAAACGATCCGGGAGAAATTCGCGCACTTTGAACGAGTTGGAACCAATGAGGGTCTTGTCGTCCTTGCCTTTCACCAGGTAACAATCGGCTTGGTATTCACCGGTGGCCGAGGTCTCGCGGGTCGGGAACGAGGCCTCGATCAGACCGCTCGCGTCCGCCTTTACGACGCGCGTCTGCACGGTCGTCCCACGCGGATCGACCACGTCGAGTTCCAGCGGGACGTTCTTCAAATCGCCCTGCCAATTGTGCTGCTTGATAATGAGGCCGAGTTTCGCCTCATCGCCGGGCCGGTAGATCCCGCGATCCGTGAAGACGAAAGCCGAGAGATCGGTCGGGGCCATGGTCTCGATACCCGACGTATCAAAGCGCGAGAGATTCAATTCGCGGTCCTGCCGGCCGAAGGGGAGGAACGAAACGTCGCGGCCCTCCTGTACCACGTAAGCGACCGGCCGTTTCTCGCGCGCGAAATCGGCGAGGGACGGAATGGGCGCGCGTCCCTGGTCATCAGTTTCCGCCGTGACCAGCGGCAAGCCATTCTTGCCCAGAACCTGCACCTTTGCCCCATCGACCGGCTCACCCGTCTTGATCGATTGCACAAAGACATCGTGCGTACCATCCGCATTGTCCTTCACCAGCAAGCCGAGATCGGTGACGAGGATCAGGCGGCGTTCCGACAAAATCGCGTCGTTCTCGGATGGGTCGCTGATCTCGCCATCATTATTGTGGAAATCGGCCAGCTTCGCGTCGGCCAGGATGTCGCCGTTCTGCTGGTAATAACCGCCGCCCTCGCCCGGCTTGCGGCCGAGGATGTGGAGAATGAAGAGGCCGAGCTTGCCTTCGTTGGCGTCGCTGTCTTTCACGAACTCGGAAAAATCGAAGGCCGAATAACTACTCTCTGCGGCGTCGGTGGAAACGATTTCATCGCGCCGAACGGTCAGTTCCGACAAATCGCTTTCCCCGAAATTTTCATGCTCGAAAATCGGGCTCTGGAAACTTCCTTCCGACTGGCTGACAAGATGGTTGATCTCCCCCGAAGCAATGCGAGCCAGCCGATACTCGAGTTCCTCCACGCCGCGGCTCTGCACGGTCAGTTTACGTTCGCCGTTCAGCGCGAGCAGGGAGCCGTCGTGCAAGAGCCGGATCTGCCTTTGGAAGGGCGGCACCGTGCGGACGGAAGCGAAGGCATCCTTGAGCGGGAACGAGCCGAGCGATTGAATTCCCTTGTCCACCGTGACGTAGACTTCCGCGTTCTCCGGGACCTTGAGTTTGAAAGAGTGCACGGAATTATAGACCTCCTCATTGGCCACCGGCTCCAGCGACACCGGCTTTGCTTTGGCCAGGATCGCGGGCGTCACCTCGGCTGCTGTCCAGAGATTGGGATTTCTGTTCGCGTCCTCCTTCACCGCCTTGTGCTCCAGGAGATAGGCGTGGACGGCGTGGGCCATCACTTCTGATTTCACGCCGACGGAGGTCTTTAACACCAGGGCTTGGCTGGGCTCGCCATTCTTGTCCGTCGCGATAATGGCATCGGCGGATTCGATGCGGAACAGGTCGTAAAGGCTGGGCACCAGTACATCGCTTTCCAGGGCACTCGCCAGGTTCGCGTTCCCGAGTTTCGTCCCGACCGCTTCCGGCGCGAGCAGGCGCGCATAACCGGAATCCTTGGGCAGGTGAAGGTTCACCGAACGGACATAGGCGATGCGGTCCCGCTTCGCGTACGTAACCGTCAAGCGCGCGCTCGGCGAAGGCGTGCCGGGAAAAATCTGGTCCTCATCCTGCGCCGTTAGTTGCAGGTTTTTCTCCAACGTGGGGCGATCCACCGGATGGGAGAAAACCAGCGTCGCGGTGATCTGCTTCGTCGCCGGGTCCTTGGGGTTGATATAGAAAAGGAGGTCATTCATCGTGACGGTAAAGGGCGCGGTATGGAACTCCTTACTCAGCGTGACCAGCCGGGCGTGCGGTGAGAAAAGGGACCGGGCCAGGGTGATCCGAACGGCGGTCGCGGCTGGCCACTCCTCGGTCGGATCGAAGACGAGTTCGGTATCGCTGGTCCACGTCCAAGTCCCCGCCAGCGGCGGCGTCATGACAATGCCCTCCTTGACCGGCTTGCCGATCGTCTCGAGCTTCGCAATGGAGCGATCGAAGGTGACGACGAGGCGCTGGGGCTGAAAGTCATCGCTGGGCTCGCCAGGCGTCGGGGCGCTGACAATCCAGTCCGTTTCAAGGGGAACGGGCCGATGGGCCCACGCCTGGCGCAGCATCCAGAGTCCGGAGAAAATCGCGATCAGGGCCAGGATCAATCCGAAAAAACGCAAAGGCTTTCGCGTCACCTGATGGCCGATGGCGTTGAGCCATTGCGGTGGATGCCAGGCAAAAGAAACGTCGCCGATTAAGGTGCGAGGCAGCGATTGAAGTGACCGAACATAACGGGAAAGACGGGAGGCAATTTTCATGGAGTGGTTCCGGACGCTGCGCTCGTCTCTATCCGGGGCAAGCGCCTGGAAGCATTCCTTCAATCAATACACGACGGGACCTCAAAAAGTTCATTTGTTGATATTTATATAAGACGAACTACTAATTCAGGTGGAGAGCGATTCGGAGTTATCCATTTTTACCATTAGACTATCTTATGAAACCTTTGACCGATTGTTTGGAATTACTCGCTTTCTCCATCGGTCGCTCGTGACACGCTCGACCATTCATCGTAATGGTTGCTCATGCGTCTTTTGATCAATCGGGAGGGTCGGCAAATGGGCCCCTATACGCTGGAGGAAGCGCGGGCGCTCGTCCTCTCCGGCCAGCTTTCCGCCACGGATTGGGCTTGGCCGGACGGCGCCACACAATGGATTCCGTTGAAGGACGTCCCGGGATTTTCCACGGTGAGCGTTGACCCGGCCAATCCACCGCCGCCGCCTCCCTCCCCCACGGGGGAAGAGGATCTTTGGCGCGGCCATCCTTCGCAGATTTTGAACCTCAAGCTCTATCTCTGCTGGACGGTCGTCCTGCTCGGTGTGCTCTCCGCGGTCGTTATCCGTCCGGACCTTTGGCCGGTGCTGGCGGGGCTCGCCTTCATTGCGTTGTTGCAAATCGTCGTGCGCAACCTGCGCCTCCGTTCCGTTCAGTATGTCATCACAACCCAACGGGTCCGGGTGGTCTCCGGTTTGCTTAGCAAGGAGATCCAGGAAATCGAACTTTTCCGGGTCAAGGATACCATGGTCCAGCAACGCTTTTTCCAGCGCATTTTCGGACTTGGAACGATCACGATTCTCAGCGGCGATGCCCATCAGCCGCAACTCATTCTGCGCGGCATTCCCCACGCCGTTGACCTGCGGGAGCGGATCCGGCAGGAGGTCATGGTCCTGCGCCAGCGTTATGGTGTGCGGGAAATGGATGTGATGTGATTTCGAGTCAAAAATCACGGGCGGACTGGGAAAACCGCGTCTAGGTTGAACCTATGCGCCGTTTAAAAATCGCCCTGCTTTCCCGGTGGTACTGGGAGGAGAACCGCCGCACCGGCACAGTGGAGGGAGGGCCTACCCAGCAACTCGCCGAGGCGGTCGCCGCGCTCGGCCACGAGGTCATCGTGCTGAGCCAGAGCCCGCAGGTCGCGGAGCTGGAACGCTTTCAGATCGGCACGCTGGAAGTCTGGCTTTCCCCGCGTGAAAAACGGCGCGACTTTCTCACCGGGCTGCGGGACAAATGGGCGAAGCACACCTACCGCCATCGCAAGGTCTATTCCGACGCGCAGGACCTCGGCGAGTTCCTCCGCCAGCGTGGCCCCTTCGATGTTCTCTGGGCCCACTGCGAAGAGCCGGACGGACTCATCGCGGCCATCGCGGAGCGAAGCGGCATTGCGGTACCCCCTATACTCACGGAAATTTACGCGCTCCGTTATCGTTTCGATCAGGGCGTGCCGGTCTTCACCGAGCATCCGGCGCTTCGTCTTGCCTTTCGTCATGCCAAACGGATCATCGCGCATTCCGAGTTGGTCGCGCAATCGCTACCGAATTACGCAATCGCGCATGCGACCGCCGAGCAACTCGCCGCCAAGACCCACGTCATCCATCATAATCTTCAACGCGAATTTCTTCGCGCCGCCGAACACAGAGGTCCGGCGGCGGAACCCAATCGCATCCTCTTCTTCGGCGCGCTCAACGAGAAAAAGGGCGCGGACGTTTTTCTGAAAGCCATCGCGAAAACCCAGGCGGCGACAACGGGCACGACCTTCGTCATCGCGGGGGACTTTACCGAAAAGAATTCCGCCTTTGTCCAGCTTTGGAATACGGAGCTGACTGCGCTCAAGACCCAGCTTGCGCCGGGACAACTGGAACTCCTCGGCAAGATTCCGCCCGCCGAGGCGATCCGCCAGATCCAGCGCGCCACGGCCGTGGTCTTCCCCTCGCGCTTCGATGAATTTTCCCGCGCCCTGGTGGAAGCACTCATTCTCACCCGGCCCGTCATCACAACCAAGGGCGTGGGCGCGTGGCCGCTGGTCACGGAGCACGTCTGCGGTCTGGTCGTCGAGCCCAACAATCCCGCCGCGCTCGCCGATGCCATCGATACGATCCTGCACCCGACCGCGCATTACGCCGACAACGCGCATCATCTCGCCCACCGCCTGCTCCATGAAGTTTCGCCCGAAGCCATCGCGCTCCAAATCGCGACCCATCTGGAAGAGATTGCAACCGGCTGAAAATTTTGACGGCGTGACGGCCCCCCCAGGAACAAGGATTCGCCTTCCCTTCTTTCATCCTCTATTTCTACCTGTTCTTCCTTCCTCCAAAATTTTCCCATGATCGACCGCGAACATAAACTCTTTCTCCTCGACGGCATGGCGCTCGTTTACCGCGCCCATTTCGCCCTGGCCACGAATCCCATCCGCACCGCGGCTGGCCGCAACACATCGGCCATTTATGGCTTCACCAATACGCTGCTCGAGCTTCTCACCAAATTTTCGCCCACGCACCTTGCGGTTGTCTTCGACACCGATGCACCGACCGCGCGCCACGTGGAATTCGAGGGCTACAAGGCTCAGCGTCAGGCGATGCCGGAGGAGTTAAGCCAGGCCATCCCCGATGTGAAGCGATTGATCCGCGCGTTCAACCTGCCTGCGTTGGAGCTCGACGGTTACGAGGCGGACGATCTCATCGGCACCATCGCGCGCGAGGCTTGCGCCGCCGATTTCGCGACTTACATGGTCACGCCGGACAAGGACTTTGGCCAGCTCGTCAACGAGTGTACCCTGATTTACCGTCCTTCCCGCATGGGCGATGGCGCGGAAATTCTCGGCGTGCCTGAGGTGCTCGCCAAGTGGGGCATCAAGAACCCCGACCAGGTACGCGATATTCTCGGGCTGTGGGGCGACACCTCGGACAATATTCCCGGCGTCCCCGGCATCGGCGAGAAGACCGCGCAAAAACTCATCTCCATGTATGGCACACTCGAAAATGTGCTCGATCATGCGGCGGAGCAGAAGGGCAAGCTCGGAGAATCTCTCGTCAAATTCCGGGAGCAGGCGCTCCTCTCCAAACGGCTCGCGACCATCGACGTGAACGTGCCCTTTCCCTTCGAGCCGGAAACCTTTCGCGTCGGCCCGCGTGATGACGAGGCGTTGCCCGCCATCCTCACCGAGTTCGAATTCAACTCGCTTGGACGGCGTCTTTACGGAGAAAGCTTCAAGGGCGGCCGGGGATTCAAGCCCGCGCCCACCGCGCCGAAAGCCACCGCCTTGAAGAGCAGCGTCGATGTTACCTTGCAACATCCGCCGATCCCGCCGGTGCCCACAGCGCTTCGCACTATCGAGGACACGAAACCCGATTATCAATTTGTCGCGGATGTCGCCCACGTCCAGTTGCTCATCAAGGACTGGAGCAAAGACATCTCGCGCGGCATCGCAACTGCCTACGATCTCGACACGAAGGGAGCGATCCGCGGCGTCGCTTTTTGCGTCGAACCAGGTCACGCCTTCTACATTCCGGCGGGTCTGCACGTGCAATTTCGGACCGGCTTTGCCGAGGGCCGTTTGTTGATCGGCCACGATCTTAAACCAGGACTGCGCGCCTTAAGCGTAGCTCCCGCCAATGCGGACAAACCCAGGAAATGGCCCGTGATTTTCGACACGGCGCTTGCTCACGCCATGGTCTTTCCCGATCTTCGGCACACCCTCGAATTCGCCTCGGAATCGCTGCTCGGTTACACGCCGATTCCGATGACTCCCGCCGTCGGTCAGCAGGATTTTCTCGCCGCCCTGGAAGCGCCGGATGCGGAAAAGCTTTCTGCCCGCCGCGCGATGGAACGCGCCGACCTGGCGCTGCAGCTCCATGCCGCGCTGGTGCCGAAGCTCGTCGAGTCGGGCCAGGAAAAGGTCTTCTACGAGATCGAGGCTCCGCTTCTGCCCGTCCTCGCCGCCATGGAAAACGAAGGCATCCGGCTCGACCCCGCCGCACTGGAGGAAGTCGGCCAGAAATTGCGCGGCGACATTGCGCGTCTCGAGGCCTCCATTTATCAACACGCCGGCACACCGTTCAACATTGGCTCACCCAAGCAACTGGGTGAATTGCTCTTCGGCAAACTCGCGCTCGTTCGCGACGCGAAGAAAACCAAGACCGGCCAGTACGCCACCGACGAGCAAACGCTGCTGACCTACGCCCCGCTGCATCCGATCATCCAGGAAGTACTCGACCATCGCGAGGCCAGCAAGCTTCTCTCCACCTACATCGTCGCACTGCCCGCCGCGATCTCGCCGATCGATGGCCGCATCCATACAACCTATCAGCAATTGGCCACCAGCACGGGCCGGCTCAATTCGCAGGATCCCAATTTACAGAATATCCCGATTCGCACCGCGCAGGGCCGCGAGATTCGCCGCGCCTTCGTTCCGCGCAGTGATGAATACACCCTGCTCTCCGCCGATTACTCGCAAATCGAACTGCGCATTCTCGCCGCGTTGACTCAGGACGCCGGGCTGCTCGAGGGCCTCACCAGCGGCGAGGACATTCATCGCGCCACGGCGGCGAAGGTCTTCGGGCTCCCGCTCGCCGACGTCACCAAAGAGCAGCGCAACCAGGCCAAGATGGTCAATTACGGGATCAGTTATGGCATCTCCGCGTTCGGCCTGGCGCAACGGCTCGCCATTCCGCGGGCTGATGCGAAGGCCCTGATCGACGGCTACTTCGCGCAATATCCCGGCATTCGCAATTACATGACGGAGACGATCGAACTCGCGCGACAGCGCGGTTATGTCGAGACAATCACGGGCCGCCGCCGTTACCTCCCCGACCTCCGCTCCGCCAACGCGACGGTCCGGTCGTCCGCGGAGCGAAACGCGATCAACATGCCCATCCAAGGTTCCTCCGCCGACCTAATCAAGATCGCGATGGTCCAGATTGCGCGCGTGGCCCGTGAGGAAAACTGGCGCACGAAGTTGCTGCTCCAGGTGCACGACGAGTTGGTCTTCGATCTTTATCTGCCGGAACAAAAGCGCGTGCTCGAAGTCGTACACGACCGCATGCGGAATGCGCTGCCCCAATTGCGCGTGCCGATCGTCGTCGAGACGGGTCTCGGGCCCAATTGGCTTGAGGCGCACTGAGTTCCAGCGAAGCTGTGGCCGGGATTGGCAGTTAAACTTTAAATCCTCTCAACCAAAAATCTGCTTCCCCCCTCAATTTTTTAGAACGTTTTGGCGAACCGAACGTCAAAGAGATTGATGAAAAAATTGCTCGCCACCCTTCTCCCCGTCGCCGCTCTGTTCGTGGCCTCGTCCCTGGCAGTACGAGCCGGAACGGAAATGGCGCCCACCGCTCCGCCCCCTCAATATAATGACGCCCCCGCCGCTTCCGGCTACTGGGTGCCCGCTCCTTCGGCACCTCCCGCGTATTATTATCCGCCCGCGCCTTACTACGCCGGACCGCCGCCGTATTATTATGGCTACGGCCCCGGTTATTATGGACCTGGCTACGGATATTACGGCCCAGGCGTTCGCGTCTATGGCCCCGGGCTCTTTTTTGGCTTTGGTGGCCGCTTTCACGGCCACCGGTAAAGGGTAGCCGGGGCATTTCCGGCTCGCGGAAGACCCCGGCTTAATCGGTGTCGATTTGGGTCGCCCAAGCGCGATTTTCTTCGTACCAGGCCACGAGGTTCTGGAGGCCGGTGCGAAAATCGGTCTTCGGCTCCCAGCCTAGCACCCGGCGGGCTTTGGAAATATCGGCCCACGTCGCCATCATGTCGGCGGGATGCCAGGGGCGGTAATCGATCTGCGCTTTCCGGCCGGTCAATTCCTCGATCAAGCCAATCACCTCGCTGAGTTTCAGCGGCTGGTCGGAGCCCAGGTTGAAAATATCGTAACCGACGGGAAGCAGCGCCGCGATCGTTCCCCGGGCGATGTCGTCCACGTAGGTAAAGTCGCGCGATTGCGAGCCGTCGCCGAATACCGTGATCTTCCTTCCCTCCCGAATGCGCTGGGTGAAACGCAGCGGCGTCATGTCCGGCCGGCCGGCGGGGCCGTAAACTGTGAAGTAGCGTAGCACGCTGATGTCGAGCCCGTGCAGAAAATGGTAGGTGTAGGCCATGGCCTCAGCCGCCTTCTTCGTCGCCGCATAGGGCGAGAGTTGATGGTCGGTATTCATGTCCTCGCGATAGGGCGTGGGATGCTCCTTGCCGTAGAGACTCGAAGTTGAGGCCAGGACGAATTTCTTCACGCCGAACTTTCGGCACATCTCCAGAAGATTGAGCGAGCCACTGACGTTCGCCTCCACGTATACGGCGGGAAATTCCACCGAGGCGCGCACACCGGCCCGCGCCGCGAGATTGATGACGGCATCGAACGGCGCCGACCCACCGCTGGCCTGTTTTTCGAAAAGCGAGGTCAGCCCCGCCACGTCGCCAAGATCAAGCCGGTGTAATTCCAAGCCCGGCCGTTTTTCCAATTGCGCCCAGCGCCAGTCCTTCAGGCGCACATCATAAGCGTCATTGAAGCTGTCCAGCCCCGTGACCGCGTAACCTTGTTCATGCAGCAAGGCGCACACGCGGGACCCGATGAAACCGGCGGCACCGGTGACGAGGACTTTCTGGGGCGGAGTGGAAAACGAGGAATCGGGCATGGGGAAGGGACGGAACGTCCATTTGACAAAAAAGCGACGACGGAATCGAGAAGATTCCCCGCGGCCCCGCGCGATCTGCACGGACTTGTTCTTCCGCGCGACCCGGACTAGCCTGTCAGCTTGCCCTATGACGGACGCGCTTAGAATTTTTCACTTTGGCTGGCCTTATCTCCGCCGCTATTGGTTTCGCTTTGTCGTCGGCGTCTTTTTTGGATTCATCTTCGGTCTTTCCAACGGCCTCACCCTCGGTGGCGTCTACCTGATGCTGAACCGGCTGGACGATCCTGCCCACGTCCAGAAAGTCACCGATGCGGCCCGGCAGGAAGCCGCTGCCCGGGAGGCGCAGGAGAGCCCCACGATGCATGGGCTGCATTCCGCGATGAAGGAGATCAACGAGCGTCTTTATCTCGCCGTCGATCCGTGGCTGCCGCTTGTCCATCGTAATCTCGATTGGAAACAGGTGCTTGGCGGCCTGTTGCTTATGCCACTGCTCAGTGGCTTTCGCGGCCTGATGAGTTACGCCACCACCTATCTCATGGCCTGGGCGGGCCAGCGTATTTCCAACGACATCAAGGAAGACCTCTTCCGCAAAATCAACTCGCTCTCGCTCGATTTTTTCCATCGCTCGACCACGGCCGAATTAATGAGCCGGATCAACGACGACACCAGTGCGGTCAATTCTTGCCTGCGCCTCGGCCTCTCTGATCTCGTCAAGGAACCCTCGACCATCTTCTGCCTGTTCATCGGCTTGCTCGCGATGGATTGGAAGCTGACAATCATCGCGCTCGCGTTTGCGCCGCTCTGCATCATCCCCACGCGCGTCATCAGCCGCAAGATCAAGGCGCAGGGACGCCAGGACAATGTGGCCTCGATCAATCAGGCGGGCATCGCCATGGAATCGTTCCAGAACGTGCGCGTGACCAAGGCCTACGAATTGGGCAACGAACATGCGAAGCTTTTCCGCACCGCGGGCGATCGCGCGAACCGTTTCCTGCTCAAGACCGTGCAGGCGCGGGCGACGCTGAACCCGATTATCGAAACGCTCAACGCCTTCGGCATGGGCGCGGTGCTGCTTTACGCCATCTGGGCCAACATCGGCGTAAAGATCCTTGGCTCCTTTCTCCTCGCCCTGGTGATGTTTTTCACGCCGTTCAAGAAACTCGGCAGCATCCAAGTCTACTTCACTCAGGCGGGACTGGCCACCGAGCGGCTCATGGCCATCTTCAAGTTGCAGCCCTCCGTACGCGAACCGGAACATCCCGTCGCGCTATCGGCGTTCACCAACTCGCTCGACTTTCGCGATGTAAGCTTTTCCTATGGCGACGGGGCCGTGCTCGATCACCTCAACTTGAGCCTGCGTCGTGGACAGCGCCTCGGCCTCGCCGGTGAAAGCGGTTCGGGCAAGAGCTCGCTGATCAACCTCATCTTCCGCTTCTACGATCCGACTTCCGGGCAGATCGAGATCGACGGCAAACCGATCAACACGGCCGCGCTGGCGGATCTTCGCTTTCACCTCGCGCTGGTCAGCCAGGACATCCTCCTCTTCAACACCACGGTGGCGGAAAATATCGCGTTCGGGAAAATTGGTGCGACCCGCGAGGAAATCATCATTGCGGCGCGGGAAGCCTACGCGCATGACTTCATCACGGCGCTGCCCCAAGGCTATGATACGCAGCTGGGCGAACGCGGGCTCCGGCTTTCCGGCGGCCAACGCCAGCGCATCGCGATTGCCCGGGCCTTTGTGCGCAACGCGCCCATTCTCGTGCTCGACGAGGCCACAGCCTCGCTCGATTCGCAGTCCGAGGCCGAGGTGCAGAAGGCCATCGATCACCTGGCCGAGAATCGCACGGTGATCTGCGTGGCCCATCGCCTTTCCACCCTCCGCTCGATGGACCAGATTCTGGTCCTGGAAAAAGGACGTGTGATCGAGCAGGGCCACTTCGACGAGCTCCTTGGCCAACGGGGTGTTTTCACCGCCATGGCGGCGCGGCAAAGCATTTACCCGCAGGCCGCCGCCTAAGCGCCTGAGGCAAACGTTGATTGCGCGGCCGCGCATCCTGTGCTAATTCGTTCTCATTATGAGCAACGAGCCCCTGCCTTATTCCCCCCGCTATATTCAGGCTTGGACAGTGCTTTCCATCGTGGTCGGGCTCATCCTGCTGGGGATGTTTCTTTTTGGAGATCATCTTCTCTACGCCGGGCATAGTGCCTGGTCCCTGCTTCGCTGGCTCTGTCGCGGGATTATTTAGCGCGGCGCTCTTCGGCTTTCTGCTTCTCCTCGGCCAGGTCCGCCCGCAATTGCTCCAACGCGGCGAAATGCCGTTCGACCTGGAGCCATGGCACCTGGTCGCCGTACTGGCTTTCCAGCTCCGCGAGCCGTCGCAGATTCTCCTGGTAGCGCAACCGCAGCCGCCACCATTCAAACCCGGCCCAAAGCGGAAACAGGATGGCGATCCCGAGGCATAAAAGGGCCCCGGCCGGAAGATTCGCCAGCAGCATCGCGCCGCCGCAGATGACAAATAGTAGCGTCAGCCCGCCATAAATCGCCGGCAGGCGCTTGCGCTGCAAGTCCTCAAACGCGCCGACCTGTTCGTAGGCGATCAGGCCTTCCATTTCGATTTGCGGGGGAAGCTTCATCACGTCGCGGGCATCGATTTCCAGCCCTGCGCGGCAGTCTCGGCCAATTCCCGGCAATAGGCCAGCGTATCGATTTCGCGCACGGTCTTGTCATCGCGGATGCGCAGGATACGGGGAAAGCGGAGGGCATAACCCGAGGCGTGCCGGTCGCTGCGCTGGATGGTATCGAACGCGACCTCGAGCACGACTTCCGGCTGTACCAAACGATAGCACCCGCGTTCCTCCAGCGTGCTTTGGAGGAAATGCTCGGTGTAATGTGCGATCTCCGCATCGGTCAGGCCCGAGTAGGCTTTGCCAACCGGGAGGAGCCGGTTCGTCTCTTCGTCGCGCACGGCGAAGGTGTAATCGGAAAGCACGTTCTTGCGCTTGCCGTGGCCCCACTCGACGCCGACCACCACGACATCAAGCGTGGCGTAGGCTTTTTTCAATTTCAGCCAGGCCAGTCCACGGCGGCCCGGAAGATAAATGGATTCCGGGTCCTTCGCCATCAGACCTTCATTGCCGCGCTCGCGCGCCTGAAGAAACGCCGCCTCGATCGCCGTTGCACCGCTGACCAATCGATAAGGCGCCCGCTCGATCCCGGAAACGAGCGGGATGGCATCGAGGCGCGCCCGGCGTTCGCGGAGCGATAATTTGAGCAGGCTCTTTCCCTCCAGACCAAGCAGGTCGTAAAGCGAAAACGACACCGGAATTTCCGCACCCAGAAAGAAATCGTCGCCCCCTTTTCGCCCCAGCCGTTTTTGCAGTTCCGCGAAAGGCAGCGCGCGTCCATTCTGCCACGCGAGCAGCTCCCCATCCGCGATGAAGTCGGCCGGAATTTTCCGGGCCCGCGCGGTGAGATCGGGAAATTGATCCGTAATGCACCGCAGTTCTCGCGAATAAAGCTCCACCCGCTCGCCCTCCTTGTGCAACTGGCAGCGAATACCGTCATACTTTTCCTCGACCCAAATGGGATCGGCCAGGCGCTCCACGATGGCCTGCGCCGTCGGCTCAGGACTCGCCAGCATGAAGTGGATGGGATTGAAGGTCCGGAGCTCCATTTTCTCCAACGTGCCTTCGCGCGCGGCGCGCGCGGTGGCCGCGAGATCGCCGCTTAACATATTGGCCTCGCGAATCGCTTCGGGCGGACGGGCAAATGCGGCGGCGAGCGCTTCTTCGACCAGCCCCTCTTTCAAACCGATGCGCAAATCTCCCGTGATGATTTTGATCAAATATTTCGCCGCAAGGGGATCAAGCTGCGCCAACCGATCTCGCAAGAGATCCCTTTTGTCGAACGGCCCGCGCATCGCGGCCAACGAATCGAAGAAGGCGGGCAGGTGAGAAACCGGCCAGGGTGAAGGCGTGGTGCGGCCTTGGAGAATGGCCTCCGCCGTGTCCCCGCTGTCGCTGTAGCGATGGTAAGTTGAACGGTAATCGGCCTCGCTCGTGCCGGAGACACCGAGCAGGGCCGCCTTGAGAATCGCCCAGCCACAATTCAATGCGCGGCCCTCGCTCGGCGGGAATGGCCGGCCGGTGAAGGAAAGCGCCGCCGCACCGAGTGCTTCGGGTGGGAGTTTGGCAAAATAATTTTTTAACAACTCCACTTTTTCGAGCTTTTTCATTGTCGCGCGAATCTTTTCGGCAACTTGGGCGAAGGCAAGCAGGTCTTCCTTACCAACGACGCCTTCCTGAGTTTGCCGGACGACTGGCGGCGCCTTCGGAACAGGCGTGGCGAGAGCCCGGTGATTTAGTTGCGTCAGTGAAATCTCCAGCTGATTATCGATTCCCAGTGCCCATGCCTCGATTCCCTTTTCGCGTAGGGTGCGCGCGAATTCTTTGACGTAACCGTGGACGGTAAGCACCCGTTTAGGCTGCACCAATTCCACGAAGCGCAGCAGATCGGCATAATCGGCGTGATCGCTGAGCGGAAAGGCGGCGTCGCATTGATAACGATAAACGGCCGCGGGATCGACCGCCCAACCGGTAATCGCAGCCGTGCGTCGCGCCTTGATTTTACGCAGCCAGGCGGATTGCGCGGCCTGTGGCGGACAGAGCACGACATGCCCGGAAACTTCGGTGAGCGTGAAGGGCTCGTAGGGGCAGAAAGTCTGGCCGAGTTCTTCGTAGACCCTGGTGATCTTGAGGGTCTGAGGGTGCAGCATGACGGGGAGCTTTGCTTCCGCGAGGCTGGAAAGAAGCTCCTGGCTTTTACCGAGCGAGTAGCCGAAGAGAACAGGCACCTGCCCATCTTCAATCGCGTCCTGACAAAAGTGGACGATGTCGGCGAGGACTTTTTCGATCGACGGAAAAACATAGCGCGGCAGACCGAAGGTTGTTTCCATCACGACCACATCCGCACGCGGCGGTTCGCATTTTTCCGCCGAATGTCCCGGCCGCAATTTAAAATCGCCGGTGTAGAGAAAAGATTCGCTCTCGCGGGTCGCATGCAGCATGGCGGAGCCGAAGATGTGTCCGGCGGGATAAAGCCTCAGCTCCGTCCCGGCATCGAAGGCATAGGACGCGCCGAAAGGCAGCACGATCTCCTCGCGTTCGCCGGGAAGCCGCGTGGCCATCAACCGGCGCGTGCCTTCCGACGTGATAATCTTTCGGTGCGCGGCCAGATGATCGAAATGCGCATGCGAAACAAACGAACAAGGCACGGGCACATGGGCATCACACCAAAGATCGATCTGCGGCAGGTAGATGCTTTTGCCGCGCATTTCCACTGACCAGGACATTCATCAATCTATCTATCATCCTGACTTTGTCGAAAGAGTGGCTTCGATAAAGGAAGAGTGAAGTTGCTCTTCGTAGAAGAGAAGCTCTACGATTCGATCGTGAAAAAGGCGTGGCTCCACCGATCAATTGTCAGCGTGATTCTCCTGGGTGCGCTGGCATGGATCTATACTTACTCGTTTGATCATGCCTACGCTCGGAGCGACAAGGACAATCCCTCGAAACTCTCCCTGGTGATCCTGGGGATTTCCTTTCCCTACAATTCGACGAGCACGAGGATCTTTTCCACGGTTTACTGGCCCCTGCTTGAACACATGGCTGCAGCTCAATCACCGAGGATCGTTAGCGGATCGATCTCTTATCCAAATGATCATTCCCGCATCGTCATCAAAGATACGACCGGGCAGGGAATCGGTTTAGTCGTGCCACTCCATCTTTGGCAAGTGGTCAATTCGTTCAAGCAAGGGGCGAAAGTAGACGCCGTCTATGGCTACGCGCCCGCTCCGGAATCACCTTTTCGCCAAAACTTCCGGCTTATTTCCATCGCGGCTAACGCGCAGAATTAAGCTTAAACTGCCGCAGGCGGATTCAACGCCGCGACGTCGGCCGTGGCGTCTTCCCACTCTTCGTTGAGGGCGGCAATACGGGCGGCATGTTCGCCGAGTTCGCGGTTGAGTTTCGCAGCGTCGCCGCCGGGCTGATAGGTCTCCGGGGCTTCCAGTTTGACGAGGAGTTCCTTGTGTCGGGCCTCCAGGTCGGCGATCTGCTTTTCGATCGCTTCCAGATGCGCCTGCGCTTTTTTCTTTGCCGCGGAAACGGCCTGGCGTTCCTCGGCTTCGCGACGCTTTTGCTCCTTCGTCTTGACCGGCGAACCGGTGAGGGCGCGCGGTGCGGCGGGCGCTTCGGCGGGACGTGAATCGGTCAACTGTTCGCCGGCGACGAGACCCTGTTTCTCGGAACGCGCACCCGATTTATCGAGATAATAATCGTAATCACCCGAGTAGGGCGTCAACTGGCCCGCGCTGATATGCAGCACGGTCTGGGCAAGCGCGCGGATGAAGTAAACGTCATGGCTGATGAAAACAAGCGTGCCTTGATATTGCTTCAACGCCTCGATCAGCGCGTCGATGCTCGCCATGTCGAGGTGGGTCGTCGGCTCATCCATGAGGAGCAAGTTCGGCGGATTGAGCAGGAGCTTCACCAGGCCGAGACGGGTCTTTTCTCCGCCGGAGAGAACGCCAACTTTCTTGTACGCATCGTCTCCCTGGAAAAGGAAGGAACCGAGGATGGTGCGGGTGGTGACCTCAGGCAGCGGGGCGGGGATGCTGAGTGCCTCCTGCAAAACGTTGCGAGTGGGATTCAGCATCTCGCCGCGATTCTGTGAGGAGTAGCCGACCTCGGTATTATGGCCGAGTTTCCGTTCGCCCTGTTGCACAGGCAGCACGCCGCCGAGAATTTTCAGGAGGGTCGATTTGCCCGCGCCATTCGGCCCGACGAGCACGATGCGCTGGCCCTTCTCGATCTCCAAATCGATGCCGCGATAGACGACAAGTGAGTCGTAGGCATGATGGATCTTGTTCAGCGTGATGACGCGCTGGCCGCTGCGCACGGGCTGCGGAAATTTGATGTGGATTTTCTTTTCGTGCGATTCGGGCGCCTCGATTTTTTCCATGCGCTCGATCTGCTTCAACTTGCTTTGCGCCTGCGATGCCTTGCTCGCCTTGGCCCGGAAGCGGTCGGCGAACTCCTGAAGCTTCTGGATCTCGGCCTGCTGGTTTTTGTAAGCGGCGAGCTGGATTTCCTGGCGTTGCTTTTTCTGTTCGACGTAGGCGTCGTAATTGCCGCGGTAGCGATGGACCTGGCTGTGGCGAATCTCAAAGATGTTATCGACCAGCTCGTTGAGAAACGCGCGATCGTGCGAGATCATCAGGATCGCGCCGGGGTAATACATCAAATAATTCTGGAACCAGCCGAGCGATTCAAGGTCGAGGTGATTCGTCGGCTCATCGAGCATGAGGAGATCAGGCTCCATGACCAGAAGCTTGGCGAGGTGAGCCCGCATGACCCAGCCGCCGCTCATCGTGCGGGCGGGCCGGTCGAAATCGGAATCGCGAAAGGCGAGCCCGCTTAGGATGCGCTTGGCCTTGGGCTCGAGCTGGTAGCCGCCGAGCTCCGCGTATTTCGCCAACGCGTCGTGATACTCCTCGGTATCGGTCTCGCCGCTCGCCGCGCCCTTGGCGAGAATTTGCTGCAGCCGTCCATGCTCCGGCGTGATCGCGGTGGCGAGCTGCAGCACAGTTTCCTCCCCAATCGCGGCCGTTTCCTGCGCGAGATACCCAAGCGTGGTGTGTTTATCGAGCACGACGGTGCCGTTGTCGGGCTCCGTCAAGCCGAGGATGATGGAGAACAAGGTCGACTTGCCTGCGCCATTCGGCCCGACCAGCGCGATCCGCTCGCCGAGATTGATGCTCAGGGAGACATCTTCAAACAGCGTGCGCGAGCCAAAGCTCTTGCCGATTTCGGACAGGGTAAGCATAAGCGAACCATTCTACGGAGGGTTGCGCGTCACCGCAAGCTTCGCCGCGAGTTCTTTCGCGCGCAAGGACTCGGATCCGCCCTTCATATCCGCCGCCCACGCACCGGCTGGACTATTGCCAAGCATTCGGCGGCGTCTAAAACTTAACGGAAACATGAGCGCGTTAAGCAGGACCCTGTCAGTTTTATTAGCGAGTTACGTCTTCGTCTACATCATCTTTTGCTCGCTTCAGATCACCCAGGTCGATATTTGGTGGCAGCTTTCGGAAGGCTTCCACATCCTTCATACTTTCAGCCTGCCGACCCAGCCCGCCGCTTCCTTCTCCTTGCCGGCCACTCCTTATTTCGATGAATACGCAGGCTATGAAGTTATCCTGGCTCTTATCTATAAGATCGGCGGATTTCCCGTTCTGTGGATTCTCTTTTCCGCCGTCTACCTACTCATTATTTTTCTGCCCATCGTCAATTCTGGGAAAAAGTATCCAGCCTTCGACATTCTTTCCATTTTAAGTTATTTCGCAGCCGGAATTCTTATGAAGAGTCGACTGGAGGAACGTCCCGAACTCGCAGGCGAATTACTATTGGTATTGATGATGGTCTTGCTCGCCAAATCACGCTTTGAAGAGCTTTCTCCAAACTTCTATATCCGTCTGTTCTTGATCTTTTTTGCGTGGACAAACGTTCATAGCAGTTTTGTTATTGGCTTGTTTGCACTCGTTCTGTGGGTGGGGTGCGAACTGGTCTCCAATAGAAAAAGGCTCACTGAAAAAGTCCTATGGGAAAGAGCTTTTC
Organism: Methylacidiphilales bacterium; assembly: GCA_026225555.1. Classification (GTDB taxonomy): domain Bacteria; phylum Verrucomicrobiota; class Verrucomicrobiia; order Methylacidiphilales; family UBA1321; genus JABDGH01. The sequence continues at coordinate 54,590 of JAMFSY010000007.1, read as the reverse complement.
TAGTCATGATTTTAGCAGCACTGGCCACCATCATAAATCCCTACGGTCCGAGCCGCCTTCTCTTTCCCTTTCTTCAGGCCTTCGACCCTGGATCAACCGCGCTTTCGCCGGAAATGTGGCCCATCACGGATTTTTCTTCAATAACCGACGCGCTCGTCATCGTAGCGGGAATGCTCTTGGCCTTTGCATTCCTAACCTCCCGGCGGACGCCACTCTGGCTGCTTCTCTTCTCCATCTTTTCGTTTTATATGGCGCTGAAACATTTTCGATTCGCTGGCATCCTGGCCATCTCCCTCCTCTTTGTTTACTCCTCGCGGGAGATTTCAATTCAAAGATCCGTGCGTCCACGGCTTATCGTTTTAGCCAAAAACATGGGGCTATGCCTCCTATGCAACTTCATGTTGTTTGCTGGGTCTTTCAACCTATTGTCTATTTATGGCGATCTCAAAAGCCAAAAGTATTTGGCAACTTATGCCAACCCCTATGCACCGAATATCGTTGACCAAATCCCAGTTGCAAAAGGCCAGCCTGTATCGGTGCTATGCAGCCATGGCGAGGGGGCCTACTTATCGTTCGGCCAGAACGGCGATTTTCATCCTCTTCTAGACAGCGGTCTCGCCCATTTTTCGGATGAATCCAAACGTTATTTTTTCTTCCTCTGGAATGAACCTGAAGCGCTCGCGCAGGCGGCGGAGCATTTAAAGGTCAACTATGTCCTTTTGGATAGAAATAACTTTTGTTGGATTATGACTCTGACTCATCTTCCCGATATGGCATTCATTTGCTGCGACGAAGACGGCATGCTGTGGGAGCGAAAGCAGCCAGGCAGTTGGACTCTCACTCCGGGAAATCGAAAGGAAATCGAGAAATCGCGCGATCTCCTTTTGCAACATCATCAAATCATAAGAGCTTTTTGTTATAGCACTCTTCTCGGCCGACCCAGCGAAAGCCTGGCACTTCTCTCGCAATCTGACGCCACGGAATGGTCCGAGCCTTTCTTCAACTACTTTTCAAATTGGATTGCATTGCTTCCCACGAGCACGATCCAAGACTTCCTTTCCCAACCCTCCAGCCAGCATTACTCCTTGCTGAACGCCGTTCTTTGGGAACGTCTTGGCCCTGGCCCCTTCGAGTCGTTTGTGAAGGCAAATCCACCCGATAGAACTTCGTGGCAGGAAAAATTAGTTCGAGCCCGAAGCGATCTTCAAGGAGGAAAAATCAAGGATGCTGTCGCAACGTTTAACTCTATTTCCCCCCGTCCCATTGCCTCCAATAGCTATTACACTCTCTGGCACGCCCTCGGTACGGCCCATGGCGAGGTCCCAAGCGGAGATCCGGGCTCTTATGGCAAATGGCAGACCTGGGATGAAGCCGCCGTGGAATTTACGGAAACAATGACCGCGCGGCTCAACGCCCGTATGAGCGCCTTGGATAGCCTCGCGGATTCAAAGCCCCGAGATTATGGAGTCAGGTAAGGTGTAAGATCGGTTTTTTTTCCCCCAGCGATAAGCATGATTTTCAAGGGCGTCGCACTGACGAGCTCGATTATTTTTAATTCCGGCTTCTCCTGCAAAATAGCCGCAACCTGTTTTTCGCTATAAGCGCCAAACCAAAAGAAGGGAATCGTCTTGATTGGCATCTGATCAGCTGGAGACGTCATCGAATACCCGGAAACAGAGGTGACCTGATAAAGGGCGGGGAAATTGGCCGTGCCTAAAAGGCTATATGGAATTTTCTCAATATTTTTCGCCCATGGATCGGAGTCGATAACGGTGGCAATCTGATCATGTGGATTAAGTCGCAACTTTACTTGATTCCAAAAAATTTCAGCCTTTCCCGATAAAACTTCCTGTCGATCCATGGAGAGGGCGTTGAAGCTGGGAGCCCTGCCTAACGGAAGCGGCAAGATAAATGCGGCCAGACTTAATAGGGATATAACCGACCGCAGACGGATGAATTGTTCCTGTACTCGAATCAGAAGAAACAAGTGAATAAAGAATAGAAACTGCAACGATTCACGAAACGGCCAACGCAAGGATCTCAGGAACGGCGTGTGATGCATGGCTAGCGCGATCGCATTGGGGCGAATAATGAGCACCATCAGAAGAAGCGCTATTGCCAGACACAGCGCTTCCGGAAAACGCCAGCGACGGGAACCGACGAGAGCGGGCAGGACACACCAAGCCGCCCCACAGGCCAGAAGCGTCGGCAGGTAAGGGAAGGAGAGAGCCTCCTTTAAGCTCCCGGTCAAATTCGCCAAAATCGCCGTCCAATTTCCGAGAAAAAGCGAAAGGGGGAAAATTGAAATAGGAATGGAAAAGAGGGAACAGTCATCCTGGGAAAACCCTCCCGCCCGGGATGAATGGATAAATCCCCAAATGGCGGGAAAAAGAAAAGGGGTGGAAAGAAGCAAGGCAAGGATATTGCCCGCACACCAGGCGAACAGGGGCGCGGGAGAAAGCCGATAAATAGAGATGCCGAGGGCAAAAAGGGTCAGGCAAATGCCACTGGAAAGACTAAGCGCTTGGTAGCCACCGAAAATCGAATGAATGGTGAAGAGAATGACCAAGCCGGTGCCACGCATCATTTTTCTATCTAAAATGCCGAGGACAAGCCAGGGCAGGGCGCTTTGATTTCCCAAAAAATTACCCCAACTGGGCCCTACCGTCAGAATATAGGTACTGAAAAGGAAACTAAACGTATAGAACGTAAGATAGAGATCCGGAAGAGTCGGATTAAATTCGCGGCGCAACTCGCAGGCCAAAAGGGTGAATCCCACCGTCGCGAGCAGGATGAAAAGAAAAGCCGTGATATCCATCATCCAAAACTCGGCTCTCGTGTCGGCCAACAAGCTCGGAAGGATACAGAAGGGATGCCAGCAAAGAAATCCGATATCCCTCAACAAGTCATAATGACCTCCAAAGATATGGTCGGAGATGAAAGGAGATTTCGCCTCTTTGAGATGCCGCCCGATCTCCACCAAAATGGGAAATCCCGCCGAGAGATTATCATCGGTTAAAAAGTAGTGCGGCCGCCAAATCTCCAGCAAAGATAGAATCGCCAGACAAAGAATCAGATGCCTCTTCATCAACGAGGCCAGAGAACGCTGTGGATGCATCGAGTCAGAGGAGTAGCAGCGCCGGGTGGAGTTGCCGATAGGAAAAATCCCCCGCATCCGAGATAAAATTGCTCCGGCTGAAACAGAATAATGCACCCGCGGATTGAACGCGGGTGCCCGGCGATACTATTCGACAACTTAAGATTGAGCCGGGTCGTGGGCGATGGCAGGCTCCGCGACCAGACGGTCCTTCAACGTGACACCAAGCAGCGCATCAATCAGACCGCTGCCGGTGGCGCCTCCGGTGACCGAGACATCGGGCACGATACGCACACCGCGTTCCCCGACGACTTGCATCAGTTGCAGGGCCGCGAAACTCGGAGCGCCCAGCGCTTCGACACCGGCGCGATAGGCTTCCGCCTGAGCGAAACCGGTCGCACGAATCGCTTCGGCCTGACCCAGGGCGCGCAGGCGAATCGATTCCGCCTCACCCGTGGCCGCCTTGACCGAGGCATTCGCGTCGAGCTCGGCGATGCGAACGCCCTGCTCGCTGGCGACGACCTGCTGTTGGATATCGGCCACGGCTGTTTCGCGCACGAGAAGTTGGCGTTGCTTCTGCGCGGCCTCCTGAATTTCGTAGGTCTTGCGTTCCTCCTCCGCGATCTTGCGGTCGGTCTGCGTCTTCATCAATTCCGCCGGCGGGGTGATATCGCCAATCAGCGTATCGACCGCCTGCACATCGTAGGCGGAGAGCGCTTCGCGAATGAATTCCGCCGCCTCGGTTTGACGGGCGGTGCGTCCGCCGAGAAAATCGAGCACGGTGTAATTCTGCGCGGAGTTGCGGAAATAATTCCCCACGATGGGCTGGAGCACGTGATCGACCAGGTTTTGCATCGAGCCGACGCGGGAGATGACCTTCGGCGCGTCGAGCGCGCCCACGTGGATGATCTGCGCGACATCCAGGTTGAAGGCGAAGCCATCGTGCGAGCGCACCGTGATGCTGGAGAGCTTCTGGTCGAACTTGTGCGACTCAGTCCGGTTCGCCCAGTTGAGCACGATGTTTGTCGTGGGCACGAGTTCCACCTTCATCACGCGCGGATTGACCGGGTGCTTGCCCGGATAAAGCGGCGCGACCCACACGCCCTTGTGGCCCGGGTTCACCAGGTCACCATGACGAAACTCGGCGCCACTGACATCCACATGCGCCTGGCCCACGTAAGAGATGACCACGCCCACGTGGCCGATGGGGATTTCCAGCATGCAAACCTGCTCGACCGCGACGAACCAGGGATTCAGGTTCCACGTACCCGAGAGCAGAATCTGCTCCTGCAAGCCGCGGCCGCCGCCGTTCTCCAGGAACGCCTGCGCGTTCTGGAAGTTATCATGCGCGGGGACCAGTTCGCCGGCGATCTCACCGGGATCGATGGGACGGCCATCCAGCGTGGTCACGATTCCCACCGCATCGGGCTGGACGGAATAGACATGAAGCTGACCGGGAACCAGGTCGTAATTAAGCGCGCACGATGACGTGATCACATTAAAGATCGCCGTGTTGATCCGATAGGTGCCCGCCGTAAGGACGGCCACTTGCCGGCCCTTCTCACCGCCGTTGAGCAGGAAGGCGCGCGCATCCTGGAAATTATCGCAAGGCACCGCCTTCGCGAGAATGCGCTCGGATAAAATCGGCGCGCCCGCATGGGAAAGCACCAGCCCGATTTCACCGGCGGGGATGCGGATCATGGCCACCTTCATCACGCGATACTGGAAAAACCAGTAACCGAAATGCAGTCCGGGCGCGAGAGTGTCCGCCTGGAAACCAGCCTCCCCCTGCAACGCAATCAGCTGTCCCGGGGGAAGCTGGCTGCGCCCGAATTTCTTGATCACCACGCCGACCTCCTTCTCATCGATCAGGACCAGGCCGAGCAGAACGGGGCTAAGCAAAGTCAGCACTACCCCGGCAATGAAAACGTACCCGCCCAAGACCCACCATGAAAAATGGGAATCCTCGAACGGCCATACCGGCCACCAGGTCGTGATGGCTTGATTACTGATGACTTGAGCAAACATAACTGACTCCGATGTGAGCCCGGTCCGCCCGGCGGTTTTCCCGACGGCGAACCGGACGCGTTTTTTTCGGAGCGACCATGGAAACATGCACTCGCAATGCCCCAGGAAATCGCCCTCCCAAATGCCTGCGGAGTTAGCTGTCGGGCTGGATCTTGGAAGTGATCCCCAGGAACGGTTACCCGCCCCGGTGAGCCCCGTCCCCCCGCCCGTGCGAGGGGAGTTCGGTTCCCCCGTGTCCCAGTCCAGGAAGGGACCGGAACTTCGGCGACTGATCGGCTGCTGTTTTACATGATTGAAGCATCCGCCTCGTGGCCGGGAAAGCAATGAGCCGGGAATCCGATTGCGTGGAACTGCCTCAGCGAGAATGAAATTCCCCTGACGCAGCTTCGGCGGTGAAGGACCGCTATTGCTCGTCGATGACCATCCGGAGCATTTCCTGAAGATCCTGGGGCCGAAGCGGCTTGCTGAGGTAGCCGGCGAATCCCAGAGCGAGAAATCTTTCACGGTCACCCTCGAGGGCCTCCGCGGTAAGAGCCACGATGAAGGGGCAGTTTTCGTCAAACTTTTCCCGCAGCAATCGAGTGGCCTCGACCCCGCCCATTTCCGGCATTTGCACGTCCATGAGGATGAGGTCGTAACGGGTTTTGTCCGCGGCGGCGACGGCCTCGCGGCCATTCACCACCAAGTCGGGTTTGTAGCCAAGTTTCGCCAGCATGATGAGGCCCACCTTCTGATTGATGGCGTTATCCTCAGCCAGCAGAATGCGCAAGGGATGACGGGCCGCCATGCCGGAATCGAAACGCTTTGCGACTGTTTTGCGGGTACTTTTCCTTTTGATTCCGCTGATCTCGCTCAAGGCATCGAAGAGCAGGGATTGCTTGATCGGCTTGAGGATTTGAAACGCGAAAAGATCGCCCGTCTCACCGATCTCCCGGTCGCCGGTGGAAGAGAGAAGAATGAGCGGGACGTCGGAGCTCTTCCGGATTTCCCGCGCGAGGGTGATTCCATCCATGTCCGGCATTTGCAGATCGAGCAGGACGACGTCAAAGACGTTTCCCCCCATTTTCTCGAGCGCCTCCGGTCCTGAGGAGGCGGAGGCCGAGAACATGCCCCAGGCCTTCAATTGCATCTCGAGCACATTCCGGTTGGCGGCGTTGTCATCGACAATCAGAACGTGGCTGGGCTTGAGCGAAGCCGGCTCGTGTTGCGACTCAATCCCACCCGTGACCGGAGTTGCCTCGAGAATCGCGGTGAAGAAAAAGGTCGAGCCAATTCCTGGCTCACTTTCGACCCACATCGAACCGCCCATGAGCTCGGCCAGCCGCTTGCTGATGACCAGACCCAGACCCGTGCCGCCATACCGGCGCGTGGTGGAGCTATCGACCTGATGGAAGGATTGGAAGAGACGGGCAATGCCCTCCTTGGGAATACCGATCCCGGTGTCGGTGACGGAGAAGAGAAGATGGTAGCCCCGCTCGTCTCGGCTTTGGCATTGGACGTTGACGACGATGTCGCCCTTCTCGGTGAACTTGATGGCGTTCCCAATCAGGTTGGTAAAAATTTGGCGCAGATGATTGGAATCCCCGACCAGGTTGGCGGGAACGTCCGGCGCGATGAGATAGGCCAGCTCAAGTTTCTTTTCGCGGACCCTGGCGACGAAAAGATCGATGGATTCCTCCAGGCATTGCCGCAAATGAAAGGGCCGCCGTTCCAGGGTCATCTTGCCCGATTCAATCTTGGAGAAATCGAGGATGTCGTTGATGACCGTGAGAAGCACCTCGCCGCTGGTATGGATGGTATTGACGCAGTCTCTCTGGGTTTCGCTCAGTTCGGTATCGGCCAGAATGCTCGTCATGCCGATGACGCCATTCATCGGCGTGCGAATCTCGTGGCTCATCACCGCCATGAATTCGCCCTTGGCGCGCTCGGCGGCCTGGGCCTTGCGAGTCAGCTCCTGCATCTCGACCATGGCCATTTGCCGCCGTCGGAGTGATGAGAGCCCGAACCAAGTCATGGGCGCGAGGGTGAAAATAATGCCCGTGCAAGTCGCCCAAAGAGCGACCCAAAGGAGGTGGACCTTATGCCAGATGAGCGCGTTCGGCACCTTGACCAACAGGATCCATTTGAGCTTTTCCGCGCCCCGAATCGGCATGCGCAAGGGCGGATAATCGGAAACCGTCCCAACCGGATCTATCTTCAGAAAGCAATATTGGCTATCCCCGAGGTCAAAGCTGCCCGACCTCCTGGAGCTAATCCTTTGCCACAAGGCTGGATCACGTTGGGGCATCGACTCGGCCCTTCTCTCTGGGAACTCGAAGGCCCATTCCGAACGGGCGTCAGGTCCGACCAGCCAATAGCCATCGCTATTCAGCAACATCGTTTGGCGGGAAGCGTCCAGCTTGAGCTCGCGCAGGAGCTGATCGCCGAGATAATTCAGGACAAGCAGGGCCCTCGGTTTTCCATCCGGGCCGAGGACCTGCCCGCTGACTCGCACGACCGGTTTGGGCGGCTGGATGATTTGTTCGTTCTCCACGTCGAGATTCAACGGGGAAAACACGGCCGCGTCGGTCGGCGCTTCCAGGGTTGCCTTGAAAAAGGGCCGCTTCGACTTGTCCTGCAATTTCTCCTTGGGCACTTCCTCCAGCGGATGATCGCCGCCGGTCCAGTTGTAGCGAAAGATTTCGTGACCGGAGAGATCGAGGAGACGCACGGGATCATACTGGCTGCGAGCCAGCATCATCGTCGTGACGGCGCTACGCAGATTATCGCTGGCCAGCGGCGCATTCGGATTGTGGGCAAGGTCCTGCTCAGCCACCCGTTTGAGAAAGAACATGTCGTTGGCCCGCCCGCGAATGCGCGCGCCCAGCAGGAAGGAATCGCGATCCATTTCCGCAAAGTGATCGCGCTCCGATTCCTTGAGGGCATACTTCCAAAGAAGTTTCTGGGCGATAAAAGCCAACAGCACGGTGACGACCACGACAAACCCCGCCGCGACGAACGGTCGCGGTTGAAAATCAAGACGCCTTTTCAAAAGAGGCCGGTTTCCTTCATTTGTGGCGTTCGAATTGCACGTCCCGGTCTAGCCTCTAGCCTTCCCAGTGACAACTTGCATTCACGCGGGTCGGGGGTCTTTGGTTCGAGACAACGTGGAAAGACGCTTCGGCGCCCGCGAACAAGGTCAAATATTTCTCGCTCCGCAAAACTCCAAAACCGCGACGATATCCTCCACGCGAATGGGCTTGGTCATGTAATCATCCATCCCCGCTTCGAAGCATCGCTCGCGATCGCCCCGCATCGCGGTTCCTGTCAGGGCGATCAGACGCGGCCGCTCGGTCTCCTGGTCCGCCCAGGTTTTGCGGATGCGCCGGGCCGTTTCGAAACCGTCGAGTTCCGGCATCTGCATATCGAGGAAGATGAGATCGTAAACCTTGGTTTTCAGGGCCTCCAGGACTTCCAATCCGTTCAACACGCTGTCCGCGGTGTAGCCAAGCCGCTTCAACATCGTGGCCGCAACCTTGATGTTGATGAGGTTATCGTCCGCGATCAAAATCCGGCGGGGAAACCGTGTCGCCATCAGAGGATCGAAAAGGGGCGTGGCCTTGCGATGCTTCGTCTCCTCATACGCACCCACGGCCCGTGCCATGGCCTCGAAAAGTGCCGAGGAGCGAATCGGTTTGTTCACCAAGCCGGCCACACCGAGCGCGGCCGCTTCCGGGGCACGGAGTCGCGCGTAAGAAAGCAGGATGATCTTGGCCTCCCTGGCTCCGGGCAAGGCGCGCAAAAGGGCAAGCTGCTGGGTGGAATCCACGGCGGAATCCATCAATTCCTGATCCAGCAGCAAGAGATCAAAGGGAACTGGGGCGGCGCTCAATGTTTCCCCGGCTTCGGCCAGGTCTTTTGCCTCCGTCCATTCGACTCCCCAGGTATGGGCCCATTGCGCAAGAGTTTGCCGTTGCGCGGCGCTGTCTTCGACCAGCAGCACGCGCTTGCCCCGGAGGTAAGGCGCCGGACTTGGTTCCGCTGCATCGGCTCCGGGCCGAACCGTAATCGTGAAGTGAAAGCGCGAGCCCTTCCCTTCCTCGCTCTCCACGCCAATTGAGCCGCCCATCAGCTCGATGAGCCGCTTGCTGATCGCGAGCCCCAGCCCGGTGCCGCCAAACTGCCGGGTGGTCGAGGCATCGACCTGGCTGAACGATTGGAACAGCTTCTTGTGCTTCTCCGCCGAGATCCCAATCCCCGTATCCGAGACACTGAAACGAAGGCGGAGGTCCCCCTTCTCCGTGCGGCCATCCAGGGAAACGGCTACGACCACTTCCCCCTTGAGGGTGAACTTCAACGCATTGCTGATGAGGTTAACCAGGACTTGCCGCAGCCGCGTTACATCGCCGATCACCACCGGGGGCACCTGCGGATTGAACCGGACGATGAGGTCCAATTTTTTTTCCGCCGCTTTGGGTGCCAGAAGCTTCACCGCCTGATGAACGCAATCCTGTAAATCGTAGGGGTGAGCTTCCAGTTCCACCTTGCCCGACTCGATCTTGGAAAAATCGAGAATGTCGTTGATGATGCCCAGCAGGCTGTCACCGGAAAGCCGGATCGTTTCCACGAATTCGCGCTGCTCCGGGTTCAGGGAAGTATCGAGCAGCAGGGAAGTCATGCCGATGACGCCATTCATCGGCGTCCGGATTTCATGGCTCATATTGGCGAGGAATTCCGACTTGGCCTCGGTCGCCTTTTCGAGTTTCTGATTCAGGGAGATAAGTGCTGTATTGTTGTCCTGAAGCTGGCTTTGGCTTTGACGCAGGGCCCGGTAGGCCTCGTCGCGCTGGACCCGATTCAAGTAGGCGTGGGAGTGATACCGGATGCGGGCCAGGAATTCCACGCGATCCGGCAGCTTCACCAAATAATCATTGGCCCCCAGCTCAAAGGCCTTCGCCTTCACCTTGGGCTCCTCCTTCACGGAGAGAACAATCACCGGCACATTTTCGCTCGCCGGATTTGCCCGGTAAAGCCGAAGCAGGTCCAACCCATCGATCCCCGGCAAGACCAGATCCTGGAGAATGACGGTCGGCTTGAGTTCATTGACCAGGGCGAGAGCCTTTTCGCTGTTGGAGCAATAATGGAAATTGATGTCTTCCTCATGGGCCAGCATACGCCGCACCGCCTCCGCCACGAGCGCCTGGTCATCAACCAGCAGGACCATGGTGGCGTAAGGCGCGGTCGAGGAAAGCGAGGTGGTCATGAAATTATCCGCCGGAGGCCGTCGTAGCTGGCTTTAAAAACACCCATCAAAGAGCGTCGTTAAGACTTTCGCTTTCCCAAATAAACCCCGCCGCGCCCGAAGACTCATCGGGCCGCCTTCGGCTGAAAAACGGCCAACCGATTAGCATACTCTTGGAAGGCCCTGAGGTGACGGGATTTCATTAAAAAACGGGTGAGAGAAAGACTTGCCCTAAGGCGCATCATTTTATTATTAACGCCAATTAGTTTACGCAGGAAATATTTTCTTCTACCAACATAAGATTGCAAAGTGCATGAAAAGAGTCTGTAACACATTTGACGCAACCGGCACAAGATGAAATTGCCTAGATAGACAGAGAATTTTGACGACTACAGGAATTTATTACCTTTATTTTCCAAAAGATCGAGAAGCATTGGGCATATTTGTCCGCATTCTAACGTGCCTTAGGAAAAATGCGTTTTAAGACGACAAATATGCCGTAATCAATTTCGATTTTGGGACACTAGGAAGATTATGCTCTTTTTGAATTGACTACTTTTTGCCATTATCTACTCAAGACTCTAAACATTTTTGGTTGTCCCAAGAGGCATCCTATAACCCCATCAAAGAATGTCACAGCATGCCTTTCGCCATAACTCGTGTCCTCAAGATGAGCAAACGAAAGGCACCTTGACCGGCAACGGCACGATGAATGTGGCCACCACGTTGGACAGCCAGATCCTGCTGGCCGGCGGATTAATGCATCTAGGTCGGCGAAAAAAGGCCGATACCAAGAAAGAGACTTCGGATCGGGACTGAACCCCAGACCCAATAAACCCAACCCTGCCTCCTCCACCACCATGAGAATGATTCACGTTAACCGGGATGGCGCCTACCTCGGCGTCATCGATCTCGAGCGCCTGAAAAGAGCGTTCGAAAACGGCGTCTACCGCCTGACCGATTTCGGCTGGCAGCAGGGCATGGAGGATTGGCAGCCGCTGGAATATTTCCTGAAAATAAAGGAGCTTCCTCTTGATCGCACCCCGCCACTCAAGGAGGAGAAGAAATATATCCTCCGACAGACGCGCCGGACCCGGCTGGGGATCACCTCCTCCCTGAAATCGCCCAAGAGCCCGCCCGTGCCCAGCTAGCCAGCGGCGGGAGCGAAGGGTGGAATCCGAAAATTTTCACCCGGATCAAGCGATCGGCGGTTGCCCACCGCGGATTTTTAGGTGAAGTTCCACCCGAATGTATCCGCTCACCGGAAGGGGGGCTTCACCGTGCCCAGTTGCCGACAATGAGCTCCACCGTCCCGGGAAACAATCAACCTGTTCATCATGCAATCCCTCACGCGCGCCTCGGTCTTCGGAATTTTTTTGGCCGGTATCGGCCTCAGCGGCAACGCGGCGGCCCAGGTTTCGCCGGAGGGTGACCCAGGCCAGGGAAAAGTCCTCTTTCAGCAAAGTTGCGCCATTTGTCATGCCGATAGCTCGGGACCCGGCGATGCCGTGATTGAAAAGCAAGGGCCCAGCCTCGTGGGTCTTTTGGGCCGACGCGCCGCGAGCAATCCCGGCTTCAATTACACCCCAGCCCTGACTGGCTCGGGGCTCACTTGGGACGCCCCGACCTTGGACCATTTCCTCGCCAACCCGGGAACAGCCGTGCCCGGGACCTCCATGCCGGTTTCCGTCGCCAGCGCCAAAGATCGTGCCGATCTGATTGCCTATCTCTCGACGTTGAAGGCACCGGCCAACCCTCCCCCCGCGGCTCCAGCCGCCTCCGCGCCTACTGCACCGAGCACCGATGCGGGCGACTGGCATCATGCCGCGCCGGGCGTTCAGCATCACCTGACGCTGGCGGATTTGCCCGCCCCCTATAGCACGATTTCCTCTGGAAATGGCCCCAAAGTGGTGAAGCAACCAGCCGGTGCCACCTTGTCCGTCCCACCGGGATTCACCGTCCAGCTATATGCCTCCGGCCTATCGAATCCGCGCGTCCTCCGTCTCGCCCCGAATGGCGACATCTTCCTCGCCGAAACCGCCGCGAAGCGCATCCGGGTCCTGCGCGCCGCCGATGGAGCGGCAACTCCCTCGGAAAATCAGATTTTCGCCGAGAATCTCGACCGGCCCTTCGGCATCGCTTTCTATCCACCGGGCGCTCATCCCCAGTGGATTTATGTGGCGAACAACAACGCGGTGGTCCGCTTCGCCTATCACAATGGCGACCTCAAAGCCAGCGGCCCCGCCCAAGTCATCGTACCCAAACTGACCGATAGCCACGGCGGCCACAGCACGCGGGACGTCGCCTTCTCTCCGGACGGCAAGCGCATGTTCATCTCGGTCGGATCGGGATCCAACGTCGCCGAAACCATGAGCAAGAAGAGTGTCGACGATGCTCATCAATGGGAGGCCGTCCACGGTCGCGGCGCGGGCTGGGACGCCGAAACCAATCGCGCCGACATTCTCGTCACCGATCCGGAAGGCCATCAACCCCTCCACACCTTCGCCACCGGCATTCGCAACGGCGTGGGCATTGCCGTGGACCCGACGACCGGTGAATTGTGGACTTCCACGAATGAGCGCGATTCCCTGGGCGACAATCTGGTGCCCGACTACATCACCCACGTGAAAGAGGGCGGCTATTACGGCTGGCCCTGGTATTACCTGGGCAACCATGAAGATCCCCGCCACGCCGGCGAGCGCCCCGATCTCGCGGGTCAGGCGATCGTCCCGGATGTGCTGCTGCAGGCGCACTCGGCTTCCTTGGAGATGACCTTCTATCCGCCGACGGCAACCGGTCCGGCCGCCTTCCCCGCCGAGTATCACGGCGATATTTTCGCGGCGCTGCACGGCTCGTGGAACCGCAATTCGCGCACCGGCTATAAAGTCATCCGCGTGCGCCTCGACCACGGCGTCGCCACCGGAGAGTACGATGACTTCCTTACCGGCTTCGTGGTGGACGAGCGCAGCGTCTGGGGCCGGCCCGTCGGCGTGGCCGTCGCCCATGATGGAGCCCTGCTCATCAGCGAAGACGGCAACGGCACCATCTGGCGCGTCGCGTACGCGGGGCACTGAGGCGAAGATTTTACCGACTCTCCAAAATTCTTAGTCGCCGAATGACCTCGGGCAGTTTCGCCATGGCGATCCATTGGCGTTTTGCCTGTTTATCCGGTGCGGCGGGGTAGCCCAGCACGGTCTCGCCGTCGGGAATGTCGCGCATCACGCCGGATTTCGCGCCGATGGTGGCCTGGTTTCCGATTTTCAGGTGCCCGGCGATACCTGATTGCGAGGCGACCACGACATAGTTTCCCAGGTGCGTGCTGCCGGCAAATCCGACCTGTCCCATGACGAGGCAATGATCTCCGATCACCACATTATGCGCGATGTGCACGAGGTTATCGATCTTCGTGCCCTTACCGATGATCGTGGAACCAAGGGCCCCGCGATCGATGGCGGTATTGGCTCCGATCTCCACGTCATCCCCGATGATCACCTGGCCAATCTGAAGCATTTTGCGGTGGCGGCCCTGGTCAAATACATATCCGTATCCATCCGAGCCGATCACTGTTCCGGCATGAATGGCGACTCGATGGCCGATCTGACTTTTGGCATAAATCACCACGTTGGGATGCAGAACGACGTCATCGCCGATTTTAGTGTCACGTCCCACGGAATTATTTCCCATGAGCACGGTGCGCTGTCCCAATCGCACTCCGGATTCGATGATGCAATGAGGGCCGACATGGGTGGTGGGATCGATCTGGGCCGTGGGATGGATAACCGAACTCGGATGGATGCCTGGTTCACGAGGCTCCGGGGGAAAGAAGAGCGGCAGCGCCTTGGCCAGGGCAACGCGCGGATCTTTTACCCGGATCAGAATTTTTTGCGATGACTTGAAGTCGCCGGGCACGAGAATCGCGCTGGCCAGGCTTTGTTCCGCCGCGGCGAAGTAGCTCTCTTTCTCCGCGAAAGTAAGGTCCCCCGCGCCCGCGCTATCGGCAGCGGCAATACCCGTGATGGAGATCGCGCCGTCTCCTATCACTTCACCGTCCACCAGCCTGGCAATTTCGGAAATGGTAAACATATGGGTAATCGTTCTCTTGGGAGGCGTGAGCAGTGGGAGCCAAAAGGAGCTCCGTCAGGGAAGGCCAACCATTCGCTGCGCCTCCACATCCCAAACTTTCAGCTGGAGGCATCGTCTCATTTCAAAAGGATTCAGCGAAGTCGTTTTGGGATGCCGCACTTCCGGCATTTCTCTCTGCACTTCCGGCAATCGATAAAAGGGAATGCGCGCATTCAGGTGATGGATGTGGTGATATCCGATATTGCCGGTGAACCAGGCCATGATTGGGCCCATCTTCATGTAGCTGGAGGATTCCAACGCCGCCTTTTCGTAGGTCCAGCCAGCCTTATCGTAAAAGGAGACGCCGGGAAAATTGTGCTGGGCGTAAAATAGATAAGTGCCAATCGCGTAGGTAATGAAGTGAGGGATGATTTGGGCGAGCACCCAAGCCTGCCAGCCAAAGAAGTGGATCAGCGCCAGGCCGATCCCGGCGTGCAAGACCAGCGCAAGGAGGCAGTCGAAATGTTCCCGCGGCTTGGTGAGAAACGGTTTGAGGCACATTCCGTAAAGAAAAACGGTGACGTAACCGAAGAGGATGGTCAAAGGATGCCGCGCGCAGAGATAGGCGAACCTGGTCATGCTCGACGATTTCAAATATTGAGCCTTGGTCATGATCGGAAACGATCCGATGTGGGCTCCCTTGATCTTGGAGTTGTGCTTGTGATGATGATTGTGCGAGCTAGTCCAGATGCAACTGGGGCTCAGCGCGAAAATTCCAAACCCGCGCATCAGAAGACCCACCACCCGCGATTTCGACAGGATGGCGTGGTGCTGCTGATCGTGGTAGATGACGAATAATCGCAGCAAGAGCAGCCCCGCGAAGATGCTGAAAGTCAGCTTGGCCGCGAAGGGAAGATTCAAGAACGTCGCCATGAGCGCCAAAAGCAAAAGCGTGCCCGTGGAAAGAACATGCCACCAACTCGTCAGGGCATGGTCCACCGCGTAAGGCTTGGTTGCCGAAATAAGGTCCTTGCCTGTTTTTAGCTCGATTCCCGAGTCGACTGCAGCCGGACGAGCCGCCTCTTTCATCGTGCTTTTCGAAATCGAACGAATACAGGCGCGCGCAGTAATAGATTCCACCCTACCCTTATTTCACCAAATAGCCACGATTTCAGAACCCGACTTTGACGCCGAGTTGCACATAAGGAGCGGGCTCAGCCTTCGGGCTGTAACTCGCATCCTTGAAATCGAATTCGCGATAAACCACGGCACCGGCGGTTAACCCCACGTGGATGTTCTTCATCACCGCGTAATCCGCGCCTGCGCCCACCCGAATTTCGTTGTAGTCCAGCTTTCGATCGTTCAATTGAGCCATCCCGACCGAGCCCCCATAGCTCTTGCCGGTGTGGAAGGAGCCGCCGTTGAAACCGATCTCAAGGGGGGAGAGTCGAAGATTGGGCAGAAGCTGATAGTCGATGGCGGTTCGAGGAAATCCAAATTGAAGAGTCCATGGTTCGGCAAATTGCCAGCGAAGGCCAAGGACCGGCAGCACCGGAGTGCCAATGGCGCCGGGGTTGACCGCCACACCAAAGCGAAGGGACAAGTGGGGATTGGGATCATAGGTGGCGCCCAAGGCCCCGCCCAACTGGAATTCCTGGGATTCAATCTGATTCCAATTATCGATCAGTTCGAGCCGGGGTATCACCGCCCCGAAGAGGGCCCACTCGCTCGAAAGCTTATATGCCGCGCCCAGGCTGGTGGAAAGGGTTTGAAGATTATCAGGCAAGGGAGAACCGGCGGGCTGACTGAAATCGAGCCGGTTGTAATTGATTCTCCATTGGAAGGAGAGGTTTTCGCTGATGGGAACTTTCAAGCCATAGCCAAACTGCGCCGTCTGCTCGCCCATGTGGCCGGTCGCGCCCGACTTGAGATCGGCGTCGCCGACATAAGTGTAATCAAGGTTCACGTCCTCCCGGATCGAGAGGCTCGGAGTCTTCATGGAAACACCGCGGTAGTCCTTCTGGTCCACCGTTATCCCATCCGACGAAGTCGGCGGCGTGAGCGGGCCCTGATCGTCTCCGAAAAGGTTCACGACTGCGAGGAAGAGCGCGATTTTCGCGAAGAGCAGCAGCCGATAGAGGGAAGTTGTTTTCATAAAGCTCGATTTCCGTTTTGGGCCTGTAGATGACCGATGGTCATTAGCTGACGGTAGGCAGCAGCGCCTTGAAGTCAACTCCTAATGACCATCGGTCATTATCAAGGTTTTGCATCGACTAGAGGCGATGATGGCAATAGCTTCCTGCTCATGGCTCGGCAAAAAGCACGCGCAACCTACAAGCGCGCCGATCGTCCGGAACAAAAGGACGAGCGGAGGCAATTGATCCTGGAAGCAGCCGCGGCGGAACTGGCCGTGATCAGTTCGGCCAAGGACTTTACCATCAGTGCGCTGGCGCGGCGGGCGGGCCTGGCGAAGGGAACCGTTTATCTCTATTTCAATAACAAGAGCGCCATTTTAATGACGCTCCTGGGAGAGGTGATAGAGAAGATGCTGATCGATGTGATGTCCCGGCTCAACAAACTCTCCGAACCGGTCACCGCCCCAAAAATGGCGGGCGCCATTCGCGATTCCTTGAAAAATAGCGCCACTTCCCAGCGATTGATCCGGCTGCTTAAAAGTCTCTCCGAAGATTCCGGTCGCGCCCATGAGGAATTTCAGCAAAAAATAACGCCCCTCATCAAAGAGACCGATAGAATTATCGTTGGAAGGCTGCCCAAGTTGCGCCCCGGCGAAGGTGAGAAAATGATGAGATATTCCTGGGCCCTTTTCTTTGGTCTTTCCGAAATGGCGGAGAAACCCAAGCCTTCGAATCAGTCGAAGAAATGTGCGCCCCCCAGAGATATCGAGGAAAGCCTCGGCGAAGCACTGACCCTTCTCATCGAAGGGTATCTCGCCCAAAAAAGATAGAGCGCTCCTCACGCAGCCCGACGTCAGCAACAGGTCGTTTCCAAACGACCCGAATATGATAAGCTTATTTAAAGATCCGAGCGTTGGGATTCTTTAAAAGAAAATGCCCCAGCCCCGAAAAATTCCGGTCTATCCCCTTCTCGAATATGGGCCCGAAGCGGCTCAGGGCGCGCCGTTTTTTATTGGTCGCTTTGAGGATTCGACCCGGCGCGTGCCGAAGCGGCTTCGTCTGCACCGGCACGATTTCCACGAAGTTTTCTGGCTCAACGGTCGCGGACACTTTTTCTCCGATTTTCAGGATTATTCCATTGTCTCGCCGACCTTGGTTTTCGTCAGTCCGGGACAGGTCCATTCGTGGGTGCCGGAGCCGGCTTTGGAAGGTCCGATGGCCTGCTTTACGCAGGCTTTTTACGACGGCGCGGAACCGCCACCCAGTTCCCTGCTTCGTCTTCCATTTTGGTATTCGACCGAGGGACCGCCGCTCCTGAGTGTTCCGCCAATAGAGGCAAACCAAATGGATGCGCTCTGGAACGATCTCGCCGCCGAAGCGGCCGCCCGAGAGGAAGACCGGGAAGAAATGTTGCGGTTGCGTTTTCATCTTCTGCTCCTGACCGCGGCCCGATTTTATCGGCGAGCCAAGCCGGAGAGTCCGGTGGCGACGCGGCGAACCCAGGCCATCGTTCACCAGTTTCGCATGGCCCTGGAAACGCATTTTTGCCACCTGCGCTCGGTCTCCGATTACGCGAAGCTTCTCAAAGTCACCTCCGGCCATTTGAGCGAGGCGGTGCTGCATCATTCCGGGCGGACGGCAGGTGAACTCATCCGGGACCGCCTGCTGCTCGAGGCCCAGCGGCTGCTCGTCCATTCCTCCTTGAATGTCGCCGAAATTGCCATCTCGCTCCAATTCGAGGATCCCTCCTACTTCAGCCGCTTTTTCCGCCGGAGCACCGGCACAAGTCCTGGCGAATTTCGGGACTGGTTCCTGGAAAAGTACCCAAGTTGATCCCCGGAATACCCTTTTCAGAACTTTGCCTACTCCGCCAGCAATGGAATGGTTAGGGCATGGCCTCCGTCCAACCTTTGCTTCATCCCGAGAGCGAGACGCCACTCCTGAGCCCGGGAGTCATCTGGCTGCTCACGGCCTCCGCCGGACTGACCGTCGCCAATATTTATTACAACCAGTCTCTGCTGCCGGAAATCGGCCAGGAGTTTCATGCCGCTCCCTCGGCGACGGGCTCTCTGGCGGCGGCGACCCAGTTGGGTTACGCGAGCGGCCTCTTCTTTTTGGTTCCACTCGGCGATAGCGTGGAACGTCGCGGATTGCTGGTATTGACCACAGTCGCCACGGCGTTCCTCATGCTGGGAATCGCTTTTGCTCCCACGCTTTCGTCCGCGATTTTCAGCAGTTATCTGGTCGGCCTGACCGGGGTCACTCCCATCCTCGCGGTGGCCTATGCCGCCGGTTTTGCCTCGCCGGGAAGCCGGGGACGGATCGTGGGCACCGTGATGTCGGGGCTGCTGGTAGGCATTCTTTTTTCCCGTAGCGCGGCGGGATTTTTCGGAGCCTGGTTTGGCTGGCGCGCGGTCTTCCAATTTGGCGCGGGTTTGACGCTGTTGACGGGTCTTTTGCTGTTCCTTTATCTCCCTCGCCTGCCGCATCACCGGGAACGCCTTTCTTACTTCCGGCTCCTCGCCTCTCTGCCTGCTCTTTTGGCGCGCGAGCCTCTCCTTCGTTCCTCGGCGCTGCTCGGAGCTTTAAGCTTCGGGGCCTTTAGCGTCTTTTGGACGACACTCGCGTTTTATCTGGCCAACCGGCCGGAGCATTATGGCGGAGGTATGGTGGGGCTTTTCGGTCTGGTCGCGATTGCGGGCGCGCTGGTGGCTCCGTTCGCCGGGCATTTCTCGGATCGGCTGGGCGTCCGCACGGTCAATGGATTGGCGCTGACGGTCATGGTTCTTTCCTTTCTCATCATGGGCCTGGCCCACGTCTCTCTGATCTGGCTCGCGCTGGGAGTCTTCGCCATGGATGCGGGCGCGCAGGCCAATCACATTTCCAATCAAGCGCGGGTCATGAGTCTGGCGCCCGCCTTTCGAAACCGATTCACCTCCATCTATATGGTCTCCTATTTCGTCGGAGGCGCGCTGGGTTCGACTATCGGCGCCTATGCGTGGGACCGTTGGCACTGGACGGGAGTCTGGACTTTGGGCGCGGCCCTTTCCGCGACGGGTCTCGTGGTTCTTTTTACCGGCTCGAAACAAGGAAAGCCTTCCTTCGATCCCATCGAGGATCCTCTCATTCCGGAATCCTGATTGATTGAAAAAACGATTATGAAAAACGAAAACCAAGGAAAGTTAATCGGCAAAGTGGCCGTCATCACCGGCGCAAGTTCTGGCATTGGCCAGGAATCCGCCCGCGCTTTGGCCCGTGAAGGAGCGCATCTCATCCTCACGGCCCGGCGGCCGGATCGGCTGGAAAATCTGCGGGCGGAAGTCCAGGCGCTGGGCTCGCGCGCCGAGTTTGTGGTCGGGGATGCCCGCCAGGAATCGACCGCCAGCAAAGTGATTGAGACCGCGATCAAGTCCTTCGGAAAAGTGGACATCCTGATCAACAACGCCGGCATCGGAAATTACAAGGAATTGGTCGAAACGCGCGTGGAGGATTACGACGAGATGATGGATACCAACATGCGCTCCACCTTTCTTTTCACGCGACATGCCGTTCCGGTCATGATCGCGCGGGGCGCTGGAACGGTGCTCATGATCTCCTCCATCGCGGGCAAATACGGCATTGGAGGAGAAGCGGTTTATTGTGCGACCAAGTTCGCCCAGGTCGGCTTTGCCCAGGCCCTGGACAAAGAACTTCGCACGCGCGGGATCAAAGTCGGCGTGATCTGTCCGGGCGGAGTGAAAACCGAATTTGCCATCGGCAAAGGCCGCACGGTGGAGGGTGTCGAAAAATCCGAAATGCTGGAAGCAAGTGACGTGGCGGAAGTCGTGTTGCTGGCCTGCACCCAGTCGCCCGGTTCACGCATTATCGAAGTCCAGATGCGCCCGATGTCCCAGGCATTGATTTGACCCGCCAATGATGAATCTGATATGAGCGCAAAAAAAGAATCCCGCTCCACCGGGCACTTCGATGTGGCGAAGATTGCGGAGGCCTTTCCTCCCGAGGCCGCGACGCTTTTGCTGGACCACTACATGACGAACGAGCCCGCCTCCAGCGCGCGCGTCTTTCGTGTCTATCAGGCCACGCCGCCTCATTATCATGTCGCCTCCGATGAGTATCTCTATGTTTTCTCGGGACGCGGAACTTTCTGGATGGAAGATCCCAAAACGAAGACGGAATTTGGCCCCGGCGAACTGCTCTTTTTCAAACGGGGCACGGTGCATGCCCTGCCCGATATTCTGGAAGAGCCGGTCGTCTTCCTCTCGTTCGATATCCCCCGACGAGAGCCAAGAGACATCGTTTTCGTCAATCCCGAGGATGGCACTCCCGAGGACTTCATCGCACCTCATCGCCCATGAACGCCGGAAGAAAAACGACAGATTTCGATGCCTCGAATAGTACCCAAGTTCATCTCCAAAACACCCGCTTCGTCCCTTTCGGCATCCGACACTCCATGGAACATTTACCCATGAGCTCATCCATAAAAGCCCGACCCGTTGGAAAGCCTCTCTCCACGAAATCCCGTGGCGTCTGGGTCATCGCCCGCGTCGCCGCACGACGGGGCAAGGCGAAACCGCTGAAGACTCTTTTACGCGGCATGGTCGCGCCCACGCACGCGGAGCAGGGCTGCCTGATTTACGATCTCTACGAGTCAGAGGAAGCCGAGACCTTTTACTTTTACGAACTTTGGGCCAGCAAAAGAGACCTCAAGCGGCACGCCGCATCTCCCCATTTTCGCCGCTTGCTGGAAGCGCTTCCAAAATTCGCGGGCCCACTCGATGTCAGCCTGCTCACCAAAATCGATGTCCGTCATTAACCCCCCAACCTGAAGGATCACGATGAATCCATCTCCCATTTCCCGCCGTCATTGGCTTGGCGCGGGACTCGCCACTTGCGGTTATCTCGCGGCGGCGCACGGCTCCGTTTTGGCGGCGACCACGGTGGCTCCCGCTTACACGAAACCGGGGCCGGAAACCCGACGCGGCCTCGCGCCCGGCCTCCAGGCGCGGGTTTTGCACCAAAGCCCCACGGGCGAGACGACCTATGCGCTCGTCTTCGCCAAGGGCGACGAGGTTCTTTCCGGGCTCACCGAATGGGCCGAACGGGAAAAGATCCAGGCCGCGCAAATCAGCGGCATCGGGGCTTTTCAACGCGCGCTCTTCGGCTGGTTTGATGCGGAACAAAAGGCTTACCGCGATATCGCCGTGGATCGGCAGGTCGAGGTCTGTTCCCTGTTGGGCGACATCGGCCTGGTGGCCGGAAAACCGCAGGTCCACGTTCACGGCGTGATCGGCCTTCCCACCGGCGAAACCCGGGGAGGCCATCTTCTCGAAGCCCATGTATGGCCCACCTTGGAAGTCTTCCTCACCGCGTGGCCGGACCCGCTGGTCAAGGAGCACGATGATGAAACCGGGCTCGCCCTATTCGATCTCCATCCCCATGCCAATCATTGATATGCCCATCTTGAAGCGAAAAACACCCGATCTTGCCCGAAAAGTGCCGGTAAACTCCGTTGTGAGGAGAAAGCACGAATCGGATAATATCCCCATGAAAACGGCCATTGTGGAATTGAGAAAAACCGGGGCAAAACGTGGATCTTCGCGTAAGAATCTCCAGCAAGTCCCCTCGGTGGATGATGCGGCCCGCTGTGTCATTATCACCCGGGAAGGCCTCGAAACACCGGTTATCTTTGAATCATGGATTTACAGCGGACCCGAAGAGAAACTATCTCCGTTCAAACGGAGCAAAACCAAAATCTAATTATGAATACATCCACTCCTCAATTGTCGAAAAAGCGACTGGGAACTTCTGATCTTTTCATCACCGCCATCGGCTTCGGCTCATGGGCAGTGGGCGGCCCCTGGCAATTTGGCTGGAGCTCGCAAAACGACGGCGATTCGATCGCCGCCATTCATCGCGCCCTCGAACTCGGCATCAACTGGATCGATACCGCGGCCATTTACGGTCTCGGCCATTCGGAGGAAGTCGTGGCCAAGGCGTTGGCCGAGTGGTCGGGAGATCGCCCCTACGTCTTCACCAAGTGCGGAATGATCTGGGACAAAGACGGCAAGGTCGATTACTCGCTGAAGGCCGCCTCCATTCGCCAGGAATGTGAAAACAGCCTGCGTCGCCTCAAGACCGAGACCATCGACCTTTATCAAATTCACTGGCCCGCCGATGACCTGGCCGAGACACTGGAAGGCTGGACCGAGTTGGCCAAACTTCAAAAAGAGGGCAAGGTCCGCTGGATCGGCGCGAGTAATTTCAGCGCCGAAGAATTACGGCAAGCCCAGGCCGTTGCCGACGTCACCTCGCTTCAACCGCCCTACTCCCTGATCAAGCGCGATATCGAAAAGGACGTGCTGCCTTTTTGTGAAAGCGAAAACATCGGCGTCATCGCCTACTCGCCCATGGCCTCCGGTCTGCTGACCGGCGCAATGACCCGCGAACGGGCGGCGAGCCTGCCGGAAGATGATTGGCGCAAGCGTAACCCCGCGTTTCAAGAGCCCCAACTTTCCGTCAACCTGGCTCTCGTCGAACGTCTTCGCCAGGTCGGCGCCCGCCGCAAGCTCACTCCCGGACAAGTTGCCATTGCCTGGACCCTACGCAAGCCGGTGGTGACGGGAGCGATTGTCGGCGCCCGCAACGCCAGACAGGTCGAGGAGATCATGGGCGCATCCGATTTCCGCCTGTCCGAAGTGGAAATCGCCGAGATCGAAGGCGCGTAAGCCACGCCGCCTTCGTCTGTGCCTGTGCTAATTAACCACAACCTTATACCAGGCCCAGACGGAGGTGGACCCATTTTTCGCCATGATACTGTAGGTGCCGGGAGCGGTGGGAGCCTTGAGCGTGAAGGTGGGCGTCGCGCCCTGAAGGGTGAAGGTCGTGGGGCAGAGAATGTCCGAGAAGGGCGGCAGGCTCGTGGTGGGAATCGTGGTGGCATGAGGGACCGTGATCGTTGAGGTCACCGTGCCCGCGAAGAATTTATAGCCCCGCAGAAAGACCGGCGAAGTCGAAAGGGTCAACACACCCCCGCCAGGAACCGTCAAGGTTCGTCCCATGCTGTCGACCCCCGTGAACGAGGCGGTGTAAGGGATGTGCATCGCGAGCGTCGCGCCCGTCGTACTTGAATTCCACAAACACGTTTCGGAAAACAGCGTGGATGAATTTTGGAACGTCGCGCACTGATAATTGCAGCCCGCGTCACTGGGCAGGGTCGGGACATTATTCAGATACGGCCCCGCCTGATCCGAGTCATCCAGATTTTTGGCCGCGGTGGTGTAACTGACATACGTGGGCGTGGGACTATAGGCGTCATGGTCGATCATGACCCAGGGCAGAAGCGAGCGGTCATAGAGATCGAAGTCCATGATCGATTGAAACGGGATGCCGCCACCAATGCCGGTGTAGTTCATCGCCTTGGCGATGATCATCGCGCGAGGGAGATAATCCGCCCGGGTCAATTCCGACACTTGCCCGGCGCCCGTGCCGAGCTCGAATCCATATTCCGTCATGTGAATGGGCTTGAGCGGTCCGGTGGTCGTTCCATCCGTGGTCAGGCCTGGGGCATGGGCCGTGTTGCGCTCATAATTTTCCCATTGATAGATGCGGTCATAGAACTGGGCTTCCGGCTCCTGCACGGCGGTGGAGTCATTGTAGCCGTGCATCGAAATCTCATCGACGTAAGTAAGAAGGCCCGTGTCTCCCGTGAATTGTCCGCCGGCAAAAAGCGCATTCTGCAGCGTCACTTGCCCGTCGTTGTAATTGGAAGGAGGTGAATAGAAATGGGCAAAGCTCGGCCCGATGATCTTCAGGTTCGGATTTTGCAATAGACCCTCCGAGCGCAGTTCGGCCACGGCATCATGCACCGTCTTGAAGTACATATTGATGTCCGAATTCTTCGTCGCGGAATTCCCGAGCCAATTGAATTCAGGCTCGTTGATGACTTCCAGGTCCCGCACGGTGGGAGGAAGATTGCTCACCACATACT
This sequence comes from Methylacidiphilales bacterium, assembly GCA_026225555.1. Classification (GTDB taxonomy): domain Bacteria; phylum Verrucomicrobiota; class Verrucomicrobiia; order Methylacidiphilales; family UBA1321; genus JABDGH01. The sequence continues at coordinate 30,060 of JAMFSY010000007.1, read as the reverse complement.
CCACCATTTCCTTGAATTGCGTCCAGTCCAGCGGCGGATAATTCTTCCCAACCTGAAAGGTTGCACCCGAGGGCACGCTCGCCATGAATTGCGGCAGACCGCCCAGGCAGGCTTCCCATTGTTGATGGATCGTGGCGTCGGGCAAAAGCAGCGTCATGTCGGGTACATCGACGGCCGGACTCTCCGCGTGACCTTCCTTGCGTGAGGTGAAGCTCGTCTGGACGGTCCCACCGACATAACTGAGAAGATACTGGGTCTCAACAAAGAATCGGCCCCAGCGGCTGCCCGCCGTGTATTCCATGAGATTGGACGTGTCGCACGAAAACATGCCATAAGGCGAAGTCGTCGCGGGAGCCGATGAATCGACAACGGCGGCAGCGTTGACTGTCACCACGCCGGAGGGCGGCGCGACCTTGATCTTATAAAATCCGCGTTGCGGCAAGGGAACCGTGGCGACGGTCCCCGTCGAATCATAGGTGACGGTCGGTTGCGGCGAAAGGGCGATATCGTTCTGGTCCGTCACATTGAAGGTCACCCCCGAGGTGCCGCTCATATCGTAGAGATTCACCTTCACGCTGCCGCTTGTACCGGGAATGACATTTCCCTGATAGCCGGAATAGGCATCCATCAGATAACTGGTGTCGGTGCTCGAGGTAATGGAGAATATACTCACTGTCACCACGCCCGTATGATTGCTGTTATTCTTCACGATGATGTGGACTTTCACACTGGCGGTCGCATCGCGGAACTCGCCAAATTTTAAGTAAGTCCTCCAGTTCGTGGCTGGGACAACACGAATGAAGTTAAAGGCGGGTGCGCTCGGGCTGTTAAAGTCCAAGCCGCCCGTGAGCCAGCCAATGGTGGCGCCGGTGGAATCCAGCTCTTCCAAGGTGACGCTGAGGTCATCCGCCACGATATTCTGCAGGCGAATGCCGAACTGGATTTGCGCCCGCCGGTCATGACCGGTCGTCGTGACCGCATAGGCGGGGCTGACATATTGCCGCGTCCCGCCGGTGGGCGAACCCAGCGAGCCGAGGGCGAGTTGCAGGGCCATATAGTTATTATAGATGGAGACTTCAGGCGCAGCCTGATACGTGATGATCGATGAATTGAGGTAGGAATTGGGCAAGCTGGAGGTCAGCCCATTTGAAGGCGTCGTTACCGTGGCGCCATCGACCACTACTTTCCAATTCTGGGCACTGTTTTGTCCGCTCGTCTGCTGGAATTGATCCGACATGATCACGGTTTGCGCGCGGGCAAACTGCAGGCTTCCGACACAAAGCAACGCCAGGAGAGTTAGAAATGCTTTCGTTTTCATGGGATTTATCGGGACGTGGGGTGGAGTGAATTTTTGAAATTCGACGAGAAGGTCAGGCAGAGACTCTCTTGATCTATAGCAGTCATTGCTATTTTGGCTTTGTAAGCTACACCGTTGCGCCTGTCAACGCCAAAAGCGCGAGGAAGAGGAATCTGACAAGATATTCTGACATATAACAGATTGATTCTCTTCTAAAGGTGGCCTCTCCGTCATTCTGCATCCCCGTAGTGGGCCTTTCCTTTTGAGCGGGGCGGTTCTAGGCTTTTCCTGCTCACGCTTCGTCTTTTCCACCTGCGTGTAGAAAAACGCTCCTCTTCGATCCATGGCAGACTTCGCTCCAGATTCAGCCTCCGGGCCGGAGAGCTTTGTTCTTTTCGTCGAGGCGCACTACCAGGCGGCTTATCGCTTCGCCTTCAGCCTGTGCGGGAATCACCCCGACGCCTGCGATATCACCCAGCAGGCCTTTTATCTGGCGCACACCAAGGGCCACCAATTACGCGACGATTCCAAGCGCAAGCAGTGGCTTTTCACCATTCTGCATCGTGAATTCCTGCGCACCCGCCGCCGGGAAACGGCCCATCCGCAAACTAGCCTGGAATTTTCCGAGCCCCTGCTGCCTCCTATCCATGTCGATCACGCCATCCATCTTGATAGCAAGGCCGTCTTGCTGGTGCTCCAGACCCTGGACGAAAATTTTCGCATGCCGCTTGTGCTCTTTTACCTCGATCAGCTTTCCTACAAGGAGATCGCCGCCACGCTCGATTTGCCCATCGGCACCGTGATGTCGCGCCTCGCCCGCGGCAAGCAAATGCTCCGCCAGCGACTGGAAGAGGACCGGGTGGGAGACGCGGGCAAAATCGTGCCTATGCCGCAGCCCAAACGGGAAGGAGGCATCGATGGATAAGGTCTCCCTGAAATTACTGCTCGAATCCTATCGCCCGCAGGATGCGGACGATCCCCTTTTCGCCGAAGCCCTGCGCGAAGTCGCCGCCGATCCGGAGTTGGCGGCCTGGTTTGCGGACATGCAACGCTTCGATGCGGTGATCTCCGCCAAAATCCAGGACGTGCCGGTGCCTTCCGATCTGAAGGACCATATCCTCCTCGGTTATCGCGTGGCCCCGTCGATCATTCCCTTTCCGCGTCCGCGCCTGCCTGCCGCGCTTGCAGCGATCGCCGCCATGCTTGTCCTGGGACTTTTCTCCTGGCATTGGTTGGCGCCCGCGCCGCGTCCCATGAACCTGCTCGCGCAGCAGGCAATTTCGTTCTCGGACAAGATGCCGCCGCTGCAGTTCGTTTGTTTCAACGCCAGCTCCGTGGCCAACTGGATCAACCGGCAGCCCGGTGCGCAACAGGTCGGGCTGCAATTGCCGCCGCCGCCGGCTTCCATGGGAATGGGCATGATCGGCTCAAGCGTGGTCAATTGGAATGGCCATCCCGTGGTCATGATCTGCCTGCAAAATGGCAAACAAATGGCGATGCTCTATGTTCTGAAAGCGAGCGATATCGCCGATTTGCAGGAGGGCACGACCGAGACCGTGCAGAAGGCCGACTGGGTCGTCCGCGCCAGCTCATCTCATGGTCAGGTTCGCTTGCTGGCGACCAAGGGGCGGCCCGAGGATCTGAATTTCCCGATGCCGTTTTGAGGTCGCCGCCAACAGGCTTCCTTAATCCCTCCCGACCTTGACCGGGACCGGATCGGGCTTAAGTTCGATGTGAAGCGAACTATGAGCTCTTCCCTGCCTCCCTTTTCCATCCTCGATCTTTCGCCCATCCTGCGCGGCTCGACGGCGGCCGATTCCTTTCGGCACACGCTCGATCTGGCCCAGCACGCCGAGAGGTGGGGTTACCACCGTTACTGGCTGGCCGAGCATCATAACTTCACCGGCATCGCCAGCGCGGCGACCTCCGTCGTCATCGGCCATGTCGCGGCGGGCACCTCGCGCATCCGGGTGGGTTCCGGCGGGATTATGCTGCCGAATCATTCACCCCTGGTGATCGCCGAACAATTTGGGACGCTCGAATCGCTCTTTCCAGGCCGGATCGATCTCGGCCTGGGGCGCGCGCCGGGCACGGATCCGCGCACCACGCAGGCCCTGCGCCGCGATCCGATCCGCAGCGGCGATACTTTCCCACAGGATCTTGAGGAATTGCGCTCCTATTTCAGTCCCTCCGTTCCCGGCCGCGCGGTCCACGCCATCCCTGGCGAAGGATTGAACGTTCCCATCTGGCTGCTCGGCTCCAGCACGTTTAGCGCGGAACTGGCGGCACGACTCGGCCTGCCCTTCGCCTTTGCGTGGCACTTCGCGCCCGACGCGCTCTTCGCCGCCCTGGAAGTTTATCGCGACCAATTCCGGCCCTCCGCGTCGCTCGATAAACCGTACGCGATGATCGGCGTGAATATTTTTGCGGCCGATACGGACCACGAAGCCGAGCGACTTTTTACCTCGCTCCAACAGCAGTTTCTCATGCACATCCGTCGCGGCACCCAGCCGCTTCAGCCTCCGGTGGAAACGATGAACGGGCTTTGGTCCCCCAGCGAGGAGGCCTACGTCACCCACCAGTTGAGTGGATCGATCGTCGGCTCGCCGAAGACCGTTCGGCTCGGCCTTGAGACGCTCTTCGCCGAGACCGGCGTGGATGAGATCCTTGTCACCGCGCAAATCTTCGATCACGCCGCCCGGCTCCACTCCTTTGAGATCGTCGCGGATCTCCGCCATCAAATGGAGGAGCATTTGCTCGCGGGAAATCTGGCGCGCTAAGCTTGCCTGTCCGCCGTCATGGATTTCTGCTTCGGCAGATTTTCAATCACGGTTTTCAGCACCTCGATCTTGATGGGCTTGGTCAGATAATCGTCCATCCCGGCATCCAGGCAAACTTCCCGTTCGCCCTTCAACACGTCCGCGGTCAGGGCAATGATTTTGGGCGCGCCGTGCGGGTAGACCTTCCCCCGAATCCGCCGCGTCGCCTCCAGGCCGTCCATCTGCGGCATATGCACATCCATGAGAATGAGATCGTAGCCTTTGTTCTCCACGGCATGCACCGCTTCGACGCCATCGCGGGCGATATCGGCCTCGTAACCGAGGCGCTTCAACATTTGTTTGGCCACCTTCTGGTTGGTCAGGTTGTCTTCCACGACGAGAATTTCCAGCGGAGGCTTGGAAGGCGCACCCGAGACAACGGCGGCGGACGATGAGCTGTTCGAGACGGCACGATGGCGATTGGCAGTCTTTCCGGGGGCCGCAAGGGTGAGGGGAATTTCAAAGCTGAAAACCGAACCGTGCCCCGGCTGACTTTCGGCGCGGATGGTCCCGCCCATGAGATCGACCAGTTTTTGGCAGATCGCCAACCCGAGTCCGCTACCGCCGTAGCGCCGGGTGGTCGAGGCATCGACCTGGCTGAAAATCTTGAAGAGGCGCTCCATGCGCTCGGGCGGAATCCCGATCCCGGTATCGCGAACGCGAAAGAGCAGCCGCTGCGTGCCGTCCTTGTCCCCGGGCTGGATGGCGCCGGGACCGACCTCAAGGCTGATCTGGCCCTGTTCGGTGAACTTGATCGCGTTGGAGAGGAGATTGATCAACACCTGCCGGATGCGGGTGGCATCCCCGAGATAATCGGCCGGCACTCCGCTTTCGAGATGGGAAGTGAACCCGAGCTTCTTACTGGTAATCCGGAAATCCAACATCCCGACGACGCTCTCGATCAAATCGGGCAAATGGAAGGGATGGCTGTCAAATTCCAGCTTCCCGAATTCGATTTTGGAGAAATCGAGCACGTCGTCCACGATGGTCAGCAGATTCTCGCCGCTGGCATGAATGGTTTCGAGAAAGTCTCTCTGTTCCGCCGTGAGCTTGGTGCCGGTGAGAAGATCCGTCAGGCCGATGATGGCGTTGAGCGGGGTGCGGATTTCGTGGCTCATGTTGGCCAGGAATTCAGTCTTGGCTCGGCTCGCATTTTCTGCGGCGACCCGCGCTTTATGAATCTCGAGCTCAATTTTCTTTCGCTCCGTGATGTCCTGGATCTGGGAGATGAAGTAGAGCGGTTCCTCCCGTTCGTCGCGCACCAAGGAGACACTCAACAAAGCCCACACCACGTGGCCGTCCCGGTGACAATAGCGCTTCTCCATATGGTAGCTGGAGATTTTGCCGGCGAGGAGTTGCCGCACATTTTCCAGGTCCACCTCAAGGTCGTCGGGGTGCGTAATATCCTGGAAGGTCCGGTGCAGCAGTTCCTCTTCGGAATAGCCGATCGACGCGCAGAGCGCCGGGTTGACCTTGAGCCATCGGCCATCGGGCGCAACCAAAGCCATGCCGATAGCGGCGTATTTGAAGACGCTAAAAAAGCTCTCTTCTCCCACGCGCAGCAGTTCGTCTTGATGCTGACTTTCCATGTGTTCTTTAGCGGAGTCCACGAGGCCCTTTGGCAAAGTAGCATCGGTCGGGGACCCATGCTGCCCGTTTTCCCTCAACCCTGCCTAAGCATAAGGCAGTCCAAAAAAGACGCGGCTTGTGTGCGTCTGGAGATTTTTTGACCTAAGCCCGCCTAAAAGAGCAGGCCTTATTTCAAAGGATACTGGTTATCGCGGATCCAAAATCCGACCAGCGCGAGCACTATCATCTTGAGCTTTTCCGTCGTTCGCGGTTTGACCAGGTAACCGCTGCAACCCTGCGCGTAAGCCCGGTCGATATCGACGGTTTGATTCGAGGAACTGTACATGACCACGGGAAGCTTCTCGTCCGGGGTCTTGGCGCGAATTTCCCGCAGGATATCAATGCCGGACCGGCCGGGCAGATTGACATCGAGCAGGATGAGGCGCGGCTTGGCGGGAACTTTGCGGACGGGCCGCTCCGCATCGAGAAACTCCAGCACGTCCCGCCCGTTGGTGAAGATCTTGAGTTCACATCCCGGCGCGCTGGCCTCGAAGGCCCGTCTCATGAAGAAAGCATCGTCGGGCTCGTCCTCCACATAAATAACGGACCCATTCATAGTCATCATTCCTAAGCCTGTTGGAGATCGAGCCAGAAGGAGGAACCCCGGCCCACCTCGGATTCAAGGCCGACGGTGCTGCCCATTTTTTCGGCCGCCTTTTTGACAATCGCGAGGCCGATCCCGGTGCCGTCGTGCTGGCGGTCGAGCCGATGGAAAATATCGAAGATCTTTTCGTACTCATGCGAGGCAATGCCGATGCCATTGTCCTCGACCCACAATTTGACCCGACCTTTGCCCTTTTCCGCCCGAACCGTTACCCGCGGCTTGATTCCCGGCGCGACAAACTTGATCGCGTTACCGAGAAGATTCGAAACACACTGGGTCAGCGCCGCCTCGTGCGCCATGACGCAGGGGAGTTCCTCTTCAATGACGATTTCCACATCAGGCCCTTGCAGGTGGGGATAACTCTCGAGGATTTCGCGCACCAGCCGGTCGACATTGACCGGCTCCAGCGTGAGTCCCAACCGGCTGACCTGGCTGAAACTGAGCACGTCCTGGATAAGTTCATCCATGCGCCCGCTAGCGGTGCGGATGCGGTCGAGATAATGGTTGGCTGTCTCATCAAGCTGGCCCCCATAGTCGGCCTTGAGCAGTTCGGCGAAACCCATCATCGAACGAAGCGGCGCGCGCATATCGTGGGAAATGCTGTAGGAGAAGGATTCCAGCTCCGCGATGGAGGCCTGCAGCCGCGACGTTCTCTCCGCCACGATTTTTTCGAGGTTCTCGTTCGACCGGCGCTGGTCGTCGATATCGGTATTGGTGCCGATCCACATCAACACTTCGCCCTCCTCGTTGCACATCGGCTGGGCGCGCGAAAGATGCCAGCGGTAGACCCCGTCGTGCCGCCGGAAACGATGCTCGTTCTCGTAGGGCGTGTTGTTCTCCAGGGCCTCTTTCCAGCGCCGCATGTTTTCCTCGATATCGTCGGGGTGAATGAATTGCTTCCAGCCCCAATCGCGGATCGATTCGAAGGGCAGACCGGTGAATTCCATCCAGCGGGAATTGAAATAATCGACATCACCGTCAGGCCGGGCGGTAAAGATTTTCTGGGGCATCGACTCGGCCATAAAGTGCAGCCGGTCGGCCAGCTCGCGGGCCTGCTGCTCACTACGCTTGCGGTCGGTGATATCCACGGCGACGCCGGGGAAGCGGATGGCCCGGCCCGCCTCATCCCGCTGGCAGCGGCCCCGCGCATCGATCCAGCGAATGGAGCCATCCTTCTGCACCAGCCGATATTCCTCCTGGAAAAATTCTCCCGTCTTCCGGGCGAGCTTGATGCTGGCCGTCACCCGTTCGAGATCGTCCGGATGGATCGCCTTGATGTACTCGGAAATGGTCGATCCTGAAGTAACCCACTCTGGTTCTCCCCCGAAAATAGCCACGAATCGCGGATCGGCGAAAACGCGATCGTTCGTCATGTCCCAGTCCCACGTTCCGACAAAGCCGGACGATTCGAGCGCGAGAGTCAGGCGCTCCTCGCTTCGCTCTTTTTCCCGCAACGCGCGGCGCAAATCGAGCTGGGTCATGACCTGCCGGGCGAGCATCTTGAGTGCGAAGGACTCCTCTTCCGTGAAGACTCGCGGCTCGTAATCGAGCACGCACATGGTGCCAAGCGGCAGGCCGTCCGGGGTCTCAAGCAGCGCCCCGGCGTAAAAGCGCAGGTGCGGATCGCCCGCCACCAAAGGGTTGTTCTGGAACCGGGGATCCTGGCTCGCATCGGGGACGATAAAGAGATCCTTTTGCAGGATCGCGTGCGAGCAAATCGCCACGTCGCGCGGGGTCTCCCGCAAGCCGAGGCCAACCTCCGCCTTGAACCATTGTTTGTCCGCCGTGAGGAAGTTGATGGCCGAAACTGGCGCGCGACAAATTTGCGCCGCCATTCTCGCGATATCCTCGAACTCTTTTTCCTGCGGCGTACCGAGAATCTGGTAACGGTCCAAGGCGTTAAGACGCTCCTCCTCGGTCCAAGCCGGACCGAGGGTTTTGTCTTCCACGCTCACAATCTTTACAGATACCACCCTTTTGCCGCACCCGCTAGGTAATATACCTAGTAACTGTCTAGCTGCTTTAAAACGAGTAGGTCACACCGCCCATAAAGCTTCGGCGCTGACCAAATTGCGGCGCAAAAACTCCAACCCCCGATCCGTCCCGCAATTCGTAAATCTGGTCAAAAAGATTCACCACATCGAAACGGGCGGAAAGATTGCTCATCCCGGCAAACTTGAACGTTTGCACGAAACCCAGGTTGACCGTGTCATAGGCGGGCAGGGAACCGCCGTTCGGCGCGCTGTCGATATCGGTGCGCAGACCACTCGCGCAAATCAATTCGAGGTAAGGCCGCGTCTCCAGGATCTGATAGGAAACGCCCGCCGAACCGGTGAAGGACTGGCTGTGATCCAGATAGATATAGTGGTTCGCGATATAGTTATAATCGTCCGCGCTGAAGAGAACTGATTGCGCCGAGTTCACTTTTTCTCCCAGTCCTTCCTCGACCGCAAAGTTCGCGTAGGCCGAGAACGCGCCCTTGGTATAACTCTGGCTCAATTCCACCCCGGCGATCTGGCCTGTGGCGTAATTGAACGCGCTGAGAATCGGCGCCGCGCCAAACTGGCCATCATCGATCAGGTTTTGCGCGATCTTGTAATAGCCATCGAGACCGACCTGATATTCCGGCGTGAAATTATGGACGATGCCCACGTCGAAATAATGGTCCCGCTCCGATTTGACGGAATCGTTGGGCAGCCCGGGGGTCGCCGCGTTGGTCGTGTTGAGAAACTGGCTGATGCTACCCTCTGGAATATCTTCCAGCGGGGGCGGCGTGAAGTAGCTCGCATAACCGGCATGCATCGTCGTGTTCTTGTCGATCTTGAAGACGGCATTGATGCGCGGGCTGATCTGGTTCTGCCGGATTTCGCTGCTCTGGTAGATATCGAAACGCCCGCCGAAATTAAGCGTCAGCGCCTTGGTGACCTTCCACTCGTCCTGCAGATAAATGCCGTAGCTGTAAGCCGTCTGATAACTGTGATCGAGGACGCTGAACGGATTGCCATTTTGCGCGCCTGTCGCCGGGTCTTCCGGGATGACCGTGGTGTCCGCTGTCTGTGAGGAGCCCTGCGCGTTCAACATCACGCCCGCGCGCAAGGTGTGATAATCGTTGATCACGTAACTGGTATCGAATTCCAATCCGTTCGACATGATGCTGCGATCCAACCGGCCCGCGACGCCGTTGAAAAAGAGATCTCCCTGTTCATCGGGGCGGAAGAAAACGTTGCTGTAACGGTTAAAGAGGGCGAGCTGGAAATTGAAATCGTCGATCGTCTTCTGATAAGCGAGGACCTCGTAATTATTCTGTTCGCCCTGGTTCTCGTTCAACGATGCGGAGTCGAACGAGGTGACGCCGGGGATCGTGAAAGGATTCTCCGCGCCATCGACGCCCGGAGCCTGGCCCGGTGTATTCGGAATCTGGAATTGATTGTAGGCCTCGCCCGCAATCAGGCTGAGCCGGCTGGTGTCGTCGATGATGTACGAAAGATAGGCGAAACCCCTGTACTGGTCGGTCTTGTCGTGAATCGCGCTCGTGCTCGAGGTCGGATTCTCGATGCCGAGCGAGTCCTGCAGGTAGCTGCCGGAGAAGTAGTAGTTCAACTTTCCCTGCGACCCACCGTACTCGAAGCTCGGCCGAAGCTCGCTGTTGCTGCCGCCATACATTTCCACATCGCCACCGGGCGCGACGATTCCGCTCTTTGTGTGGATATCGATAATGCCCGAGGTGCGAAAACCGTACTGCGCCGGAAGCGCGCCGGTGATCAGGTCGACCCGGTCGGCGAAACGGGTATCGAACTCCTCGCCGAAGCCGGTGATGCCTTCCGGGATGAGCACATCGTCGATGCGATACTGGACGTTGGCGTGATCGTCGCGAATGTGGAGGCTGCCGGAGCCTTCCGAATCCTGGCTGACGCCGGGAAAACGGAGCAGGAGTTTGCTGAAGGGAACGTTATTCCCCTGGGTCAGGTTTTCAATCTGCGTCTGGTCGATGGTGTAAACCGTCGCGCCCAAGCTCGGCACGATTTCCTGCCGAGTCTCATCCAGCTTGCCGACGACGGTGATCTTTTCCATTTGCACCGGAGGCGGACTGGAAGATGGCGGCGCCATTCCGCTAGGGGCATTCGTGACCAGATCCTGGGCCGGAAGGCTGCCCGTCAAAGTCAAAACGAAACCGGTCAAAAAGAAGGCCGTGAACTTCTTCCATTCCGTCGCCAAGTAGACGCAAGTTATTTGCATAAGACTTTTACGGCTAGCGGCGGCATCGAATCCTGACAAGAACTATTTGCAAACTATTTGCATTTGAGGCATCCTCCGCCAAGCGACCTGTTATTTTCCCTGCCCGAAATGCCCCATCCTTTGCCTCTTTAAAATCGACCCCGACACGCTTATGAAAACTCCTCTCCTCGTTGCCTCTCTCGCTTTCTTCACGAGTTCAATTCTCCCCTCCGCCGCCGCGCTGCACATTGTTGCGGCGGAAAATTTCTACGGCGGCATTGCCCGACAAATGGCGGGAAGCGATGCAAAAGTCCTCAGCATCCTGACCAATCCGAACCAGGACCCGCACGAATTCACCACCAATGCGAGCACCGCAGCAGCAGTGGCGGACGCCGATATCGTGATTTATAGCGGCATCGGTTACGACGGCTGGATGGACAAGCTGCTTGGGACGAAAGGCAAGCCGACCCGCGTCGTCATCGATGTAGCTGATTTGGTCGGAGCGAAGGACGGCGACAATCCCCACATCTGGTACGCCCCGAAAACGATGCCCGCGCTGGCCGAAAAACTGGTCGCCGTGCTTTCCCAGGATAATCCCGCCAACGCCGCCGCTTATCAGAAACAGCTCGAAAAGTTCCAGGCCGCCATGAAGCCGGAGCTCGACAAGATCGCGGAAATCAACGCTGTCGTCGCCGGCACCGAGGTGACCGCAACCGAGCCGGTTTTCGGCTATATGGCCGATGCGCTCGGGCTGAAAATGCTCAATTACGATTTCCAGGTGAAGATCATGAACGACGCCGAGCCGAGCGCGGACGAGACCGCGGTCTTTGAGAAAACGCTCACGACCCGGACGGCGAAGATTCTTTTCTACAATAGCCAGGTGACCGATCCGACGACCGAACGCATTCAGCAAATTGCGAAGAAGGCGGGCATTCCGGTCATTGGCGTGACGGAAACGCAGCCACCCGACCAGAAGAGTTACGTCGCCTGGATGTTGCAGCAATTAAACGCGGTTCAGGCTGCCCTTCCGGCAAAAAGCAGGTAGTCTCAACCTCGCATGTCTGCGGCCCTGCTTATCTCCGACCTGGGTGTTTCCTTTGGGGAGACGACCGTTCTTTCCGGGGTCAACGCGGAGATTCGCGCGGGTGAATTCATCGGGGTCTTCGGGCCCAACGGGGCCGGGAAGACCACGCTCATGCGCTGTCTGCTCGGCACGCTTCGTCCGTCCCAGGGAACGATTTCGATCTTTGGCCAGGGACCGGTGAAGGCCTCGCGCGAGATCGGTTACATGCCGCAGGGCAACGTCGGTTTCGAAAGCACGGCATTGAGCGCCCGGGCGCTGGTCCATGCCGCATGGCGCGGCGAGAAATGGGGCGTTCCCTGGTCCACTCGGGAGTCGCGCGCGGAAGTCGATCGCGTTTTGGAAATCACCCAGGCATCGACTTATGCGGACCGGCCCTTCTCTGTTCTCTCAGGCGGTGAGCGCCAGCGGGTCATGCTCGCCCAAGCGCTACTTGGCCAGCCGAAGATGCTCGTCCTCGATGAACCGCTGGCCAGCCTCGATCCGAAAAATCAGGCGCTGCTCATCGAGTGCATCGCGGAAGTGAAGCGCGCGATGAATGCCACGATCCTTTTCGTCGCGCACGATATGAATCCATTGCTCCACGTCATGGACCGCGTTTTCTATATCGCGGGCGGCGGAGCGCTTCTCGGCAACATCGATCAGGTGGTGAATTCCGAATCGCTCTCCCATCTCTACAAATTTCCCATCGACGTCGTGCGCGCGCACGATCGCGTCTTCATCGTTTCGCGGGAAGGCAACGTCACCGAGGCGGCCTGTTGTGATTAGCACGCTCCTGACCGATCTCGGTTACGAGTTCGCCCAGAACGCGCTCATCGCGGGCACGATCGCGGCCATTCTCGGCGCCATCGTCGGCTACTTCGTCGTCATTCGCGATAGTGGTTTCGCCGCGCACGCCCTCGCCCATATCGGCTTCGCCGGCGCGGCGGGCGCGGCCATTTTGGGGCTAAGCCCGCTGGAAGGAATGCTCCTGCTCACCACTGGTTCCGGCGTTTTCATGGGCTTCACGGGCGACAAAGTCCATCGGCGCGACATGGCCATCGGGGTTGTCCTCTCGATGTCCCTGGGGCTCGGCACGTTGTTCCTGAGTTTCTATTCGGGTTTCGCGGGCCAGGCGCGGGCAATTTTGTTCGGCGATATCCTGGGCGTCTCGGATGTGCAGATCCGCGAGATGACCGTGCTTGCGCTGCTCAGCCTCGCCGCGCTGGCCTGCTTTTCGCGCCGCCTGCTTTTTGCCAGCACGCAGCCCCGGCTGGCGGAGGCGCGCGGCCTCTCGCTTCAGGCCTTGTCGATTGCGTTCATGGTCGTCCTCGCCATCTCGGTCACCCTGGCAAGCCAGATTGTCGGTATTCTCCTGGTCTTCACGCTCGTCATCGCGCCACCGGGAATCGCGCTCCGCTTTTGCCGCTCTTTTTGGGCGGGCATGATCGCTTCCGTTATTCTCGGCGTGATTGGTACGTGGGCGGGCATCCTGCTCGGGTTCATCACGAACCGGCCGGTCACGTTCTGGATTCCGCTGCTCTTCTTTGTGCTCTATTTGCTGACGGAAGGCTACAGCCGGATTTTCCTGCGCTCGGAAAGATAGAGACGCGAATCACTCCGCGTTCGCGGCTTAAAAATTGATTCGCTCCAGCTCCACCACATGGGGCCGCTTCAGTACCTGCGTGTGAATCGCTCCGATATATTCGCCGAGAATTCCAATGAAGAAGAGCTGCACGGACCCAAAGAAAAAGAGTCCCACCACCAGCGGCGCCAGTCCCAAGCTGAATTGCTGCCAGAACAACAGCTTGAGCACGACATAGATGATCGCCACGCAGAAACTGATAATCGAAATCGCAAAACCCAGCAACGTCGCGAGCCGCAACGGCACCTTCGTGTGATTGGTGATGCCAAGCATCGCCATATCATAGAGCCGGTAAAAGTTATTGCTCGTGATCCCACGTTTTCGCGCGGGCTGGATGTAGTGGATCTTCGTGGAGGGCAGGCCGACTTCCGAAACGAGCCCGCGAAAATAGGGATAGGGATCGTCGATTTCCTTGAGGATCTCGACAAAGCGCCGGTCATAAAGACCGAAGCCGGTGGCGTTTTTATTCAGCTCGATTTCCGCCAGGCGCGCGACGAGTTCGTAATAGGCGCGGCGGATGGTGAAGAAGATAATCGACTCCTCGCTCTCCTGCTTCACCGCGATGACCATGAGGAAGCCTTCCTCCCATTTGGTGATGAAATCCTTGATCAGTTCCGGCGGATCCTGCAAATCGGAAACGAGGCTGATGATCGCGTCGCCCCGCGCCTGAAGCATGGCGTGATAACCGGAACGGATGTGGCCGAAGTTTCGCGCATTGAGGATGACCTTGACGTTTTTATCCTCCGCCGCGATCTCCCGCAGGATGGCGGCCGTCCGGTCCTTCGAGCCGTTATCGATGAAGATATGTTCGTAACGGTACCGCCCGATTTCCGCGAAGACCTTTTTGACCTGGAGGTAACATTCGCGAATGTTTTCCTCTTCGTTATAGCATCCACTCACGACGCTGATCAGCCGCTCGCTCGCCGGAATGATCGGGCGGGACGCCGGGGCCAGGCAGGAAGAAGGTTCAGTTTCCACGTTTCCTCTGCATCATAAAGGGTAGGGAAAGCTCAGCAAGCCTTCAGGGTTTCTCGATTTCCGGTGGGATATAAGGCGTCAGGTCGATTGTTGGCCCGTCGCGCGAGCTGAGCGTGATTTTCAGCGGCTTGAAGCTTTCCAGCGTGATGAACTTCAGCCCCGGCAATTCCGCCATCAGGGCCGCCTTTTGTTCCGGCATGTAGGCGCCAAAGGGGTAGACGACTGGCGTCCGGGCGTAAAGCTGATCCGACGGAGGCGTCTGCGACCAGCCCCAGATATTGATGACATGGGTCATACATGAATAATTGTGGGAGGAAAGCAGGCTGTAGGGCACTTCGAAGTGATTATCGGAATAGAGCCGTAACGGAATGATCACCGCGACTTGGTCCCCCGGCTGGAAGAAGGGCCTCACTTGGCTCCAATACCGATCGAACCCGCCGGAAAAGAGGAGCTTCCGGTCCATGGCCATGGCGTTGAGCGTCGGCGGCAGGACATAGAGAGCGAGCGGAATCACAAGCAAAGCCGTGCTCAGGAGCGCCACCGAACGCTGGAACCGGGAGGTCAAGCCGGGAGTCCGCAGCAGAAGGAGGAAATGAAAAAAGAACTGGAACTGAATGAATTCGCGAAAGGGCCACCGCATCGATCTAAGCAACGGCAGTCGGATCATGATTTCGCTGATCCAGCGGGGACGGCAGATCAGCACGACGATGAAGATGAGCACCACCACCACCACCTGATCGATCTTCCGCCAATGGGCCCGATCGATCATGGCGGGAAGGATGCACCAGGCGGCGGCGCAACTGCCCAATGCCAGCGTGTAGGTTGTGTGAAATTCCGGCGGTGAATGGATGAGCCACAGGGCCATGCCGAGAAAAAGAGACGTGGGGAAAAGACCCGGATCAATATTGTTGGTCTCCATCTCGGAGATATCGATTCCATGCGAGCGGACGCTGGCAAAAAAGCCGCTGAACATCGGCACGAGTAGCGGCAGGATGATCAACACTGCCAGGGTGTAGCCGGCGATCCAGCATCCGAGCGGCTGCGCAGAGCGGCGGATAAAGCTAATCCCCAAGGCGAAGAACGAGAGAAAGATCGTGTTGGAAATGGCCGGCTCGGGATGCCCACCCAAAATCTGGTGCAGCGAAAAGATCGCGACCAGGCCCGTGCCGCGCCACCAGGAACGCTGTAAAATTCCAAGCGCCAGCCACGGCAATGCGCTCTCGTTACCCATGAAAGTCAGCCAACTCGATCCGGTCGTGATCGCGATCATGCTGTAGGTGAAGCTCATGGTGTAAAACATGATCCACCCGTCGCTGATCGTCAGCGCCAGTTCGCGCCGCAGATACCACGCCAGATTAACGAATCCCGCCGTGCAGAGCATGAAGAGCACGAAGGCATCGACATCGATAATCAGCAGATGCCACGGCGTGCCCGCGAGAAGCGAGACGATCAGATAAAGAGGATGCCAGCAAAAGTAACCCGGATCGCGCAGGAGATTATAATGGCCGCCAAAAAGATAATCGGAGTAAAACGGCGAATGGCCGCTTAGCAAATGCCGCCCCACTTCGGAAAAGAAGGGCAGGCCGCCATCGAGGTTATCATCGGTGAGAAAAAAACAGGGCCGCCACAACTCCAGGATGAAAAAGATCAGCGCGGAGACCAGGAGATTATTCCTCAATAAAACGAGGCGCGCCGTTTCCCGGTTGCTTCCCTCACGGACTTCTGGCGCAATCATTCGCGAGTAGTAGAGCGATTCGGCCGCGATGAGCAAATCCCAAAAATCCTGGTTCAATCTTTCCGCCACCGATCTCGACGAAATCGCGGGGCAGGCCGCGGGCGATTTCGGGGCTCTTCGGGGCGGCCGGATTTTCCTGACTGGGGGCACCGGCTTTTTTGGGAAGTGGCTGCTGGGCGCGCTGCTTCACGCCGATGCGCAAGCCGGTTTGGGATTGGATCTCACCATCCTCTCGCGAAATCCGGCGCGATTTCTGGACCAGTATCCCGAGCTGTCCGCCGTCCCCGCGCTACGTTTCCTGGCGGGCGACGTGGCTGACTTTCCGGCGAGCTCCACGCGTTACGATTTCATCCTCCACGCGGCTTCCGATACGCTCGGCATTCAGAGCGCAGCGCAAGAGGAAGCGCGCTGCTGCGCCATGGTCGAGGGAACGCGACGTATGCTCGATTTGAGTCGTCGCAGCGGAGCGAAAAGGATGCTCTATATTAGCTCGGGCGCGATTTACGGCGCGTTGGCCGGCCAACTTCCAGGAGCGCGCGAGGAGGAGGCTGAAACGGCAACACCGCTCACGCCCTATGCCCGCGCCAAGCGCGAGGCGGAAGCCCTCTGCGCTGCGTCCGATCTCGATTACACCACGGTCCGCGCCTTCGCTTTTCTGGGTCCGCACCTGCCGCTCGACGCCCATTATGCGGCGGGAAATTTCCTGCGGGATGCCCGGCACGGCGGCCCGATTCTGGTCCGTGGCGATGGCACGGCCCTGCGTTCCTATCTTTACCCCACCGATTTGTTGACGTGGTTGCTCGGCATTCTTGCGCGGGGCGAAAAGGGGCGCGCATATAACATCGGTTCCGATGAAATCATCAGTACGTCCGGGCTCGCGCGCGCCATTGCCGACGCCTGCGAATCGAAACCCGAAGTCACGATCCAGTCGGCGCTGCCGCACGGCCCGCAAAATATTTACCTGCCCAATCTCGCCCGGGCGCGAACGGAACTTGGGCTGGAAGTTCGGGTGAAACTCGACGAGGCCATTCGACGCACCCTCGCCTTTCTCGGGCAGGACGGGTAACGGAGCGCTATTTCAGGGAAAGCAATTGCTCGCAGGCGGCGATCACCTTGCCGGACGTGATGCCTGTCATCGATCGCTGCTTGGCCTGCGCCAAGTTCTCTTTGCCCTCGCCGGTCGGTGGAACTTCGGAATCGGTCACGATACGATAGACCGATTGCCATGGTCGCCAATGGCCTTCGTAGGTGGAACCGAAGAGCGCCACCACTGGGCAACCACATGCTGCAGCCAGATGCATCGTCGCCGTGTCCAGTCCGACGTAGAGCCGCGCCCGATAGAGCAAGGCCGCCATCTGCGCCCAATCGGCCTGCCCCAGAGTAGCAAGTGCGCGAGGCCCCAACCGGTCGCGCAACCAGGCGGCTTCCTCGGTCTCCGACTCGCCCGTGCCCGAGGCGATCACGATCGGGCCCACGTGTTCCAGCAGCCAGTGGCCGACTTCTTCCCAGCGTTCCCGCTGCCAGCGGCCCACGCTCTGCCGTTTGCCGATCTGCATCACGCAGAAATCGGAGAGCCCTTCCGCCGGAGCCCAAGGGCGGGTCCGTTGCCGGTCGAAACGCAAAGGCGGAATCGGCTCCGCCAGCGGGAAGAATTCGCTAACGGAATAGAAATCCTTTTCCACGCGATGGCTCGTTTCCCAATCGAAAGTGGAGATGGCATCGAAGCCACGCTCCTCGCGGGATTTCAACGGAGTCACCGGTCGCACGGAGTAACGGTGCGCGGCCCGGCTGAGCAAGGCCAGCATGCGGCCGCGATGACCGTCGCCCAATTCGAAAACATAATCGAACCTGACGCTCAGCAGTCGAAGCGCCGTGCCCAGGCCAAGCCAAAAATCGGAGAGGCGCCGCTCGTGCTGATCCACCGGCGCGATGGTGAGAATGCGGTCGATCTCCGGGCAGCCGGCCAGGATGCCCTCGCAACCGCGACGCACCACGACCCAGATCTCCGCATCGGGCTGCGCGCGCCTGATCGCTACGAGGGTCGGCGTCAGGATCAGCGAATCGCCGATGTGCTTCGGCTTGATGAGAAGGATGCGCATTTTTCTTCAGGTAAGAACGGCAGCCTCTTGCCGTCCCACTTTTAGAATGGGACACGAAGGGACTCGCGTCCCTACCCAGGTTTACGCCGAGACCAGCGTGCCGATCTTCTCTCCCGCGACGACCGCGCGGAGGTTGCCCGGCTTGAACATATCGAACACCACGATTGGCACATGGTTATCCATACAAAGCGAAAAGGCGGTGGAATCCATCACCTGCAGCCGTTTCACGAGAGCGTCCGCATAGGAAATGTGGGCAAATTTCTTCGCCTTCGGATTCTTGCGCGGATCGCTGTCGTAGATGCCATCGACCTTGGTTGCCTTGAGTAAAATCTCCGCGCCCATCTCGCTCGCCCGCAAGGCGGCTGCCGTATCGGTGGAGAAGAAAGGATTGCCCGTGCCCGCCACGAAAATAACCACGCGCCCTTTTTCCAGATGACGCACGGCGCGGCGGCGGATGAATGGCTCGGCGACGTTTTTGACCTCAATGGCGGTTTGCACGCGTGTATTCACGCCGACTTTTTCCAGCGCTTCCTGCAAGGCCATGCCGTTGATGATCGTGGCCAGCATGCCCATGTAATCCGCTGTGCTGCGGTCCATGCCGCGATTGGCGGAAGTAATCCCGCGCCAGATATTTCCGCCGCCGATGACCACGGCCACCTGCACACCCATGGCATGAATTTCCGCCACTTCGCGGGCGATCTTTTCCGTCACTTTCGGGTCGATAACGTCGTCCGCACCGGCAAGGACCTCCCCACTGAGCTTGAGAATAATCCGCTTATAGACCGGTTTGCGTTTGGGCATATAAGGCAAATTTAACTATATTAAATAGGGGATTGTCGATGAGTTCCGTCCAGCGGCCGCACGGTGTCCGTTTTCATTGACAACGTCCAGGCTTGTCGAGCGCCCGCTTCCCGCCTTTGCTTCATAGGTGCCAACGACGACGACGCCAACCACCATTACACCCGGACGAATCCTAATCTCGCAGGAGAGCATTCAAGCCCGCGTGCGCGAACTGGGCGTGGCCGTGACCAAATATTACCGCGGCGAGCGGCCCCTCTTTCTCGGCGTGATGAATGGCGCGCTCTTCTTCCTGACCGACCTGCTGCGCGAGGTCGACCTGGAGACGGAGATCTCCTGCATCCGGCTGGCCAGCTATGCCGGCATGGCAAGCACAGGCGAAATCCGGGGCTTGGAAGCCCTGGGAGAATCCTTCGCCGGACGCCGCATCCTGGTGGTGGACGACATTCTCGATACCGGACTCACCCTGGCCAAATTGGTGCGTCAATTGCACCAGCTCGGCGCGGAGGAAGTGAAAATTTGCGTGCTCTTGCAAAAGCAGCGCAACCGCGAGTTGCCCATCGAGGCCGATTGGATCGGTTTCAAGATCGCCGATGAATTCGTCGTCGGTTACGGCCTCGATTATAACGGACGTTATCGCGGGCTAAAGCACATCCAAGTGGCGGAAGAAGTCTAGGAAGGGGATTTTCTCCTCCAGAAGGCTGGTCATCTCAGGGCGTAACGCAATCTTGCCCTCTTTTAAAGACACGCCATATTGGGGGGATGTCCGACGATTCCCAGACCGCAGCGCTCCCCACGCCTATCACCGCCAGTGGCCTCGCGCCGAAGAAGCGCATGAACCTCCGCACCCCGGAGCTGACCAAGCTCGTGCAGGAGCAGGTGGAGAGCCATTACCGCAGTCCCGTCGTCGAATATCTCCGCCACACCAAGTCGTACCTCTCGGCCAACGGCCTCACGGTGAAATTGGCGAAGGCGTTCGGCTTTTGCTACGGCGTGGAGCGCGCGATCAATCTCGCCTATGCCTCGACCAAGGCTTACGCAGGCCGGAATATCTATCTTTTGGGTGAAATCATCCACAACCCGGAGGTTAACGACCAGCTCCGCGACATGGGCATCAAGCAGCTCAAGGAGACGCGCGGTGTTTACGATCTCGACGGCCTGACGCAGGAGGACGTGGTCATTGTCCCCGCTTTCGGCGCGGAAGTGAAAGTGCTGAATCGCCTCAAGGAAATCGGCTGTTTTCAGGTCGATACGACCTGCGGCGACGTGATGAGCGTCTGGAAGCGCGTGAAGCAATATCGCGAGCGGGGTACCACCTCCATCATCCACGGCAAAGCCTGGCACGAGGAAACGAAGGCCACCGTCTCCCAGGCGATCAGCGAAAAGGGCGGCACCCATTATCTCGTCGTCTTCACCCTCGCGGAAACGGATTACGTCTGCGATTACATCCGCAAGGGCGGGAACAAGGATGAATTCCTGAAGAAATTTGAAGGCGCCTATTCACCCGGCTTCGATCCCGATCAGCATCTCGTCTCCGTGGGCGTGGCCAACCAGACCACGATGATGAAGGGCGAGACGGAAGAAGTGCAGCGCCGCTTCGAGCAGGCGATGGGCGACCGGTACGGCCGCGAAAATCTCGATCAGCATTTCCGAAAGGCCGATACGATTTGCGGCGCCACGCAGGAACGGCAGGACGCTCTCTCCGACATGCTCAGCCATGAAAAGATGAACCTGCTGCTCGTCGTCGGCGGCTACAACAGCAGCAACACCTCGCACCTGGCCGAAATGGGCGAGGCGATGCTGCCCACCTACTTCATCAAGAATTCCGACAAGCTGATTTCGCCCAAGGAAATTTCCCATTACGACCAGCACCAGCAGCAGGAAGTGATCAGCCACGACTGGCTGCCCGAAGGCAACGTCGTCGTCGGCATCACCGCTGGTGCCTCCTGCCCCAACAATCTGCTCGAGGAAACGATCCATAGCCTCTACCAGTTCCGCGGCGTCGATGTGGAGAAATTGCTCCCCGCCGATTACCGCGAGATCGTCGGCCTCGCGCCGGTGCCGGCGGCTGACGGGCATCATTGATCAGGTAGGGACGCGAGTCCCTTCGCGTCCGTGATTCTCAGCTGTAGCGGCGATCTATGACCGCGGTGATAGACCGCCGCTACAGCTAAATAAACGCTGCCTGTTTCCCCATCTGGACGTATTCCGGAAGCTGATCCTTCGACAAACTCAGGATGACGGATGGTTAGAGCTTAGCCTTTCACTAACTGCTCCCTCGACAAGCCCGGCATGACGGAGTTTTATTCTGCTACCACTTATGCCCTCTCTTAAGCTCGACGTCCGTTCTTCCGCAATCGGCAATCCCGACCTGATCACCTTCTTCACGAAGGGGAGCCCGTTACCGGCGGGTGTTCCGGCGGAGGAATTCGATGGCGCGACGCTGGGCCACGTGCTGCTGCGCGACAAGGGCCAGCGGACGTTGGTCGTCGGCCTCGGCGACAAGGCGAAGATCGAGCCCGATACGCTGCGCCGCGCGGCGGGCGCGGGCGTGAAGCATCTGTTGAAGCTGGGCAGCAAGGAAATCGCGCTCGATCTGACCGCTTTCCCCGAACACGTCGGCCCGGCGGTGGAGGGTGCGCTGCTCGCCAGCTACAAATTCGAAGGCTTCGGCAAGGACGCGACCAAGCGGACGCGCGGCGTGCTCGCGCGGTTGCAGGTACTGGTCAAGGAGAACGAGGTCACCCAGGCCCGCCTCGCCGCCGTCGAGACCGAGAAGGTCGGCGCGATCATCAACACAATCCGCGGGCTCGGCAATCTTCCCGGCAATATGTTCACCCCCGCCATTCTCGCCGAGAAGGCGCAGGAACTTGCAAAGGGACACGGTCTCACCGTTAAAGTTTGGGACGAACGCGCGCTCAAGCGCGACGGCTTCGGCGGCATCCTCGCCGTGGGCCAGGGCTCGGTGCATCCGCCGCGCCTCATCCAAATCGAATATCGCGGCGGAGGCAAACGCGAGACTCCCCTCGCACTTATCGGCAAGGCCGTGACCTTCGATACCGGCGGCATTTCCATCAAGCCCGGCGCGCAGATGGATGAGATGAAGTTCGACAAAATGGGCGGCCTCGCGGTCCTCGGCATGATGCTCGCGGCGGCCGAATTGAAATTGCCGATCAATCTCGTCGGCCTGATTCCCTCCGCCGAGAACATGCCCGGACCGGATGCCTACCGGCCCGGCGATATCATCACCACGCGCGACGGCAAGACCATCGAAGTGCTCAACACCGATGCCGAAGGCCGCATCATTTTGGTCGATGCCATCGCCCATGCGCGCCTGACGCACAAGCCTTCGGCCATCATCGAATTTTCCACGCTGACCGGCGCATGTATCATGGCGCTCGGCCATCAGCGCGCCGGCTTGTTCACCTCGGATGAAAAATGGCGCGCGGCCTTCATCGCCGCGGGTCAATTGACCGGCGAACGGGTCTGGGCCCTGCCGATCGATGAGGAATATAAAGAGGCGGTTCTTTCCGAAATCGCCACGGCGAAGAATACCAGCTTTCGCGAAGGCAGCGCCTGCGCCAGCGCGAGTTTCATCAAACTGTGGGCGGAGGAAACTCCCTTCGTGCACATCGATATCGCCGGGACCGCCTGGACGACCAAGCCGCCCGCCTATCTCGAAGGCGGCGCGACCGGCTTTGGCGTGCGCCTGACTTTGCAGGCGCTGCGCGCCGGGTTGAGCTGAGCAGACGAAATAAAGCTCCGCCAATTCGCATGAAGAGGATCCTTTTTCTCGCCGGGATCGTGGTGGTCGGAACCGCGCTGGTCTGCGGAGCCGCCTTTGCGTATCTAAACTGGTTTGCGGGGGAAAGCGGCAGCGCCTCGAGGGCGGAAGTCTGCCCGCCGCCGCGGAAGTTAAAACCCCTCCCCGATGCCGACGTGCTCGCTGCGCGGATGAAGCACGATCAGGACATTTACCAAAAGGTGCGCGACGACGCACTCGCTGCTTACGCCAAACAGAGTCCGGTCGCACGGCCTTCCGATGACGAGGCCCGCGCGGCACTTCGCCTCGCGGCTTATCTTGTCGTGTGGGACGACTTTTATGGTGAATGCCTGTGGCCGCAGCTGAGTGACCATGCCGACAATCTCCTTCGCGAGGGCAACCACGATTCGAGCTGGCAGGTCTTTTACGACGACAACCTCTTCGCAGGCAGCTACAGCACAACCGAAGCGGGAGCGCAAAAGATCACCCGTGAAATGATCGATTATGGCGCCACCGAATACCCGCCGCTCTTCAAGCTCGCGGGATACAGGGCGGCGATGAACAATCTTATCAGCGTCAAAGCCCACCCGAAGCTGCACATAAGTCTCGCCGCCCTGCCGGATCTTGCCGCCCGAGTTGCGGCGGAATACCAGCATCTTATCGAGGCTCATTTCCCGGACCGCTTTCTCTATTTTCAGGGATCGAATCTGCTCAAAGCGGTGCAGGATGATGACGACACACTTAAGGCCGTTTCGGAGGGTATGGACCGGGCTTTCACGGCAGCCGATCGAGATAATCCCACCGCCGATATCCTGGATGGCGAGTTCTATGTCGATGAGGCGTGGTGTGCACGGGGCGGCGGCTACGCCGATACCGTGACCTCCAGCGGATGGCAGCTTTTCGGCGAACGTCTCGACGCAGCCGAGAAGATCCTGACCCAAAGCTACGCAAAGGCACCGCAGGACACCCCCATGATCGCGAGCGCAATGATGACCGTCGTCCTCGGCAAACAAGAGCCTCGCGATCAGATGGAACTTTGGTTTCAGCGCGGCATTCAGGCGGATCCGGACAACTTCGGAATCTATATGCAAAAGCGCTGGTACCTGCTGCCACGCTGGTACGGCTCGGACGAGGACGTCGCGGCCTTCGGCCTGGAATGCGCGACGAGCGACAATTGGTCCGCCAAGATTCCGCTGGTCCTGGCGGAATCGATGAGCGATGCAGGCGGCCGCGATCCGCTTGTTTATGCGCAGCCAGCGATTTGGGGGTCGCTGGAGAAAGTGTATCGGGGCTACCTCGAGCGCCTTCCCAACAGCTTCCATTATCGGAGCCTTTTCGCCAAGAACGCCGTGCAGGGCGAACACTGGGACGTGGCCAAGGAGCAATTCAAGATCCTCGGCGACGATTGGGACCGTGCGGTTTTCGAGGACAATGAATATGCGGAGATGAGCGCCTTGGCCAAGGCGCATTAACGATCTCCCTCCGCCGTTTGGCGAAGCGTCCTGATCATGGAGAAACGGTTTGAAAGACTGACTAAGCCACCCACGTCTCGGGCTTCGCGGTATCGAAGCCGGCGGTGCGGTAGGAGCGTAATTTATTCCGCAACGTGCGCAGGCTGATGGCCAGCTTCTCCGCCGCGCGCGTTTTATTATTGTTGGTCTGAAGGAGCATGTGCCCGATGAGACGGCGTTCCATTTCATCGACCGTCGGCAACGTATCGGCCACGTTCAACGTTCCGAAAGCGGCCTTCTCCTGCACCGCAAATTCGGGAACCTCGACTGGGCCATCGGAGCTCGCCATGATCACCGCGCGTTCCAGTGTGTTCTGCAATTCGCGGACATTGCCGGGCCAGCGATACGCGCGCAGCCGTTCCATCGCGCGGGGTGAAACGCCCTGAATGCTTTTCCCGTGCTTGCGCGCAAAATGGGAAACGAAATATTCAACCAGATCGTCCAGGTCGGTGCCGCGAAGCCGCAACGGCGGCAGCGCGATGGGAATAACGTTAAGCCGGTAATAAAGATCCTCACGGAAAATGCCCTGGCGCACCGCGTCCTGCAGATCGCGATTCGTGCTTGCGATCAGGCGCACATCGACCCGCACGGTTTTATTGCCGCCGACACGTTCGAATTCGCGTTCCTGCAATACGCGCAGCAACTTCACCTGAAGGCTCATCGGAATCTCGGCGATTTCATCGAGCAACAACGTGCCGCCGTTGGCCGTTTCAAAGCGGCCTTCCCGCCGGGAAACGGCACCGGTGAACGCGCCCTTTTCGTGTCCGAAGAATTCGCTTTCCAGCAACGTCTCCGGCACGGCGGCGCAATTGATTTTGACGAACGGTTTGTTCGCGCGGGAACTGTTTTCCACGATGGCGTGGGCCACGACTTCCTTGCCCGTGCCGCTTTCGCCCTGAATGAGAACGGTCGCCTGCGTTTGCGCGACCTTCTTCACCATCTCGAGAATGTCCTGCATGAGGCCGCTGCGGCCCCAGACGATTCCACCCCCGCCGCTGCCGCCGACTTCGGTCTGCTGCTGTTGGCGGAGATAGGAATTTTCACTTTCCAGCTGCCGAACCGACTCGAGCCGTTGCAGCACGATATCCAGCTGCGCGGGAAGGATCGGCTTGATCATGTAGTCAAGCAGGCCGATCCGAATGGCTTCGACCGCCGTCTCCATCGTGGCGTACCCGGTCATCAAAATGCCGTAGGTTTTGGGAGACAATTGCTTTAATTGCTTCAGTAAGTCCAAGCCACTGCCGTCTTGTAAACGCAGATCAACGATAACCAGATCAAAAGTATCGGTTCGAATGGCCTCGGAACCTTGGAGAATCGAACGCACGCCGAGAGCTGTATACCCTTGGGTTGTAAGGTAGTCGACCAACATGCGCCGGACTTCATCTTCGTCATCAACGATGAGGATTTTATCGATTCTCATAGGTTAAATATGCCTCCCATATGGTAGAAAGTGCATGCTCATAGGCACCAAGCGGCACTTTCTGCCGTAAGCTAAGATAGGGCCATCTTACGCATCTTGCCACGAAAAAGTTCCGCAAACTGGCACTTTTACGCTAGAATGTGGGCATGGCTGGCACCGTCCTCCGGGCTCAACATCATCCCGACTGTTATCCCTCGGAGGGCTCGAAAGCTCTCCAATTTTTCCGGGATGCCCTCGCCCTTTGTCCCGCTGGAACGCTTCCTCCGCCGCCTTCCGGAGCGTCGCTTCCTGGCATCATCACGCCTCACATCGATTTTCGGGTAAGTTCGCGAGCTTATGCCGCCGCGTTCCGGCCTCTGCTCGAAGCTCCCTTGGCCGAGACCTATTTGATTCTCGGTGTGGGACACCGTTCGCCCTTGGAATGGAACCTCGACCGGCGCGATTACGTCACGCCTTTGGGCCGCGCGGTATGCGCTCGCGAAACCGTGGACTTCCTGGCGAGCGATGCCCCGCCCGCGCGGATCTTTGGCCCGCAGGCTCATGCGGGCGAACACTCCATTGAGTTTGCCTTGGTTTGGCTTCAGGCGTTGCATCGGTTGCACCCGGTGGCGGCCACGCCTTTCCGCTTCGCGCCACTTTTGTGCGGGAGCCTGCACGCCTATGTGGAGGGCTTGGTCGAATGGGATGACCTGGAGGATTTTCATCGGCTCACCCGCGCCCTGGCTGAACTTTTCCGCAAGGATCCACCGGGAGATCGCCTGCGCGTAATCGTGAGCATCGACGGGTGCCATCTTGGCCCGCGTTTTGAACATCCCTTTCGAGTGACACCCGTGTTGCTTCGCGCCACGGCGGGTTGGGAGGAGCTGCTCTGGGCCTGCGCGGCCCGCGGCGATGCGCGCACCTTTCTCGATTGGTTTCGCGAGGAGGGAAACGATCGTTACTTCGATGGAATCGGCGCGCTGGCGCTTTTGCTCGCCGCCGGCGCGGGAAAATTCACCCTGCAACGCACTTATTACGAGCAGTGGTTCACCGAGCGCGATGCCAGCGCGGTGACTTTCTCCAGTGGACGTGTCTTGGAGAAGCGTTTTTGATTGCTCGAAAAAGTCGGTCATTCTGGGCTTGTCGTAGGATCGGGGTCGGTTGCCTCTTTGCGTTTACCGAGGCAGAACTGATCCTTCGACAGGCTCAGGATGACCGAAATTTTAAGAGTAAATCTTTTTCAGCAGGTCCTACATAATCCCCAACGAAAGTTGCTGGTCTCCCGGTCGGCGAAAATGTTCGGTGCGTAATTGGGGCATGCGCGCGCCGAAGCCGAGGCGCTCGCGAAAGACGTGGAACATTTGGTGGATCTGTTCGGCATAAGGCCCCTCGCCGCGCATGCGCGAACCGAAATCGCTGACGTTCAACTTGCCGCCGCGCACTGCCCGCACGGTGCCGAGAATGCGCTCCAGCTTCTCGGGGAAATTGACCTTCAACCAGTCCTGGAAAACATCCTTCACGCCGTGGGGCAGACGCAACATCGTGTAGCCCGCATCTCTCGCTCCGGCCGATTTCGCCGCTTCAAGCACGGACGGGATCTCGCGGTCGTTGAGTCCCGGCACGATGGGCGCAACCATCACCCCAACCGGCACGCCCGCCTTCGCCAGCATCTCCACCGCGCGCAGACGATAGGCGGGACGGCTCGCCCGCGGTTCCATCTTCGCCGCCAGTTCGGTGTTCAACGTGGTGATGGAAAGGAAGACATGGACGGCGTCGAAGCTCGCGAGTTCCTTCAGCAAATCAAGATCGCGCGTGACCAGAAAATTCTTCGTGATGATCGAAACCGGATTGCGGAATTCGGCCAGCACTTCGAGACACGAACGGGTGATGCGAAACTGGCGCTCGGCGGGCTGGTAACAATCGGTCACGCCGCTCATCGCGAGGGCCTGCGGCTGCCACTTTGGATTCGAGAGCTCGCGTCGCAGCAACTCGCCGGCTCGGCGCTTCACCATGATTTTCGTTTCGAATTCGAGGCCCGCGGAGAAGCCGAGATATTCGTGTGTGGGCCGCGCATAACAATAGGCGCAACCATGTTCGCAACCGCGGTACGGATTGATCGATGCGCCAAACCCGATGTCGGGACTGTTATTTCGCACCACGATCGATTCGGAGTGATCCTCCAAAAAAGTCGTCTTGGGATTCGGCATCGCCTCCCCTTCGGCCTCGGGATCGTGCTGGACTACGTCGGGATCGAGATCCATCGCCAGCTTCTCAAAGCGATTCGGCAAGTCACGCGGCGCGCCCCTTCCGACGCGGCTCTGGCGATTGAGCGAATGGGCCATGGTCTTATTATACCTAAGTATAATAAGAATTGCAAGTCGATTTTGACCCAGACTTAAGCTAACCTAGTCCCCTCTCCTCTAAATCGCCTTCATCCCAACCAAAATGATGCCCCAGCTCGTGGAGGAAGGTGAGCCGTACTTCGGTGTCGAACTCCTCGTCTTCCTCCAGGCAATAGTCCGCGATCGTTTCCAGGTAGAGGACGATGGGACCGTTGGCCTCGGAGACTTCGCCGGGAGAAAAGTGGCCGTAGATGCCAAGGATCTCGGGATCGTCCAGGCAATAAGGCTCAAAGAGGCAAGGGACGCCTTGGGCCTCGACCCGGATTTCCACGGGCAGTTCGGCGAGGGTGGTCGTAACGATTTGCTGAGCCCGCTCAACCAGAGCCTCCCAAGTAAGCTCCTTCATTTGATCAGGGCCGCAGCCGTCTTGCCCCGCTTGGCGTGAACTTGAAGCAGCGCGATGTCCGTGGGATTGATTCCCGAAATACGCCCCGCCTGACCAAACGTGCGAGGCTGGATGGTCTTAAGCTTAACCCTCGCCTCCGCTTTGAGACCGGGCACAATGTCGAAATCGATCCAGTCCGGAATCGTCCGATCCTCGTCGGCGCGATTGCGATCAATGTGGGCCTGCTCACGGCGCAGGTAGCCTTCATACTTGATCTCGGTTTCGATTTGCGAAGCGATCTCCGCATCGACCGATTGAAAGGGATCGGGCAGGGCCGCCCACGAAATCTCCGGACGCTTGAGCCGATGCGCCCAAGGCTGACCGTCGCATTTGAGCGTGGCGAGCAACCGGCGGGTCTCGACCAAGGCTTCCTGTTTGGCCTGAAGCTTCCGCAATCGTTCCGGCGTGGCCAGGCCGATTGCCGCACCCAATTCAGTTAGGCGCAAATCGGCATTATCATGGCGCAGGGAAAGCCGATGTTCCGCCCGCGACGTGAACATCCGGTAGGGTTCTTCGGTTCCTTTGGTAACCAAATCGTCGATCAGGACCCCGATATAGGCCTGGTCTCGGCCCAGGATGAGCGGGGTTTTATCCTGAATCTTTCGCGCTGCATTGATCCCGGCGATCAATCCTTGTGCCGCCGCTTCTTCATAACCGGAGGTCCCGTTCAGCTGACCGGCAAAGAAAAGGCCACTGACGCGTTTGGTCTCCAAGGAACTTTGGAGCTGGGTAGGGGGACTGAAATCATACTCGACCGCATAACCGGCGCGCATAATCTCCGCCCTTTCCAGGCCAGGTATGGAACGGATGAAGGCCAGTTGGACCTCAAAAGGAAGGCTGGTCGAGCACCCGTTGATATAATACTCGTCCGTATGACGCCCCTCGGGTTCGAGGAAAAGCTGATGCCGCTCTTTATCGGCGAACCGCACCACCTTGTCTTCCAGGGAAGGACAATAGCGCGGCCCGATCCCTTCAATGCGACCACAATAAAGGGGCGACTTGTCGAGATTCGATCGGACGATCTCGTGTGTTTGGGCGGTCGTATAAGTAATGGCACAGGCCAATTGTTCCACGTGGAACAATCCGTCCCGCCATTCATTAAGGGTGAAGATATCGTCGCGGCCCTTCTTCAGGGTGTCGGCCAGGTAACTGAAAGGTTTGGGCGGAATGTCACCTTGCTGCAAATCCATCCCGCTAAAATCGAGGCTCTTCTTAAGCAAACGGGGCGGGGTGCCCGTTTTCAGACGCTTCAGTTCAAATCCCAAATTCTTGAGCGAGGCCGAAAGCCCGCTGGCACTATCGCCCATGCGTCCGCCGGGAGTATTTCTCAATCCGACATGCATCAGCCCCTGCAGGAATGTGCCCGTGGTCACCACCACGCTTCGGCCCCGGTAGGATACGCCCAGTTGGGTGCTGACCCCGGTCACCTGCCCGTCCTGCACTAAAATTTCGGCGATCTGCCCCTGCTTCACGTCCAGTCGCTCCTGCCGTTCGCAGGTCGCCTTCAGCCGGAACTGGTAAGCCTTCTTATCACATTGAGCACGGGGACCGCGAACGCTGGCTCCCTTGGACGCGTTGAGCATGCGAAACTGAATACCGGTCGCGTCGGTGTTAAGCCCCATTTCCCCACCTAGCGCATCGATCTCGCGCACGATCTGTCCCTTGGCCAATCCGCCAATGGCGGGGTTGCATGACATCTGGCCGATGGTGTCGAGATTCAT